>CALHTF010000147.1 GCA_938038815.1 uncultured Acidimicrobiales bacterium
CCGGCACGTCGCCGTGGGGAACCGCCAGTTCGGCTTCGGCGAGGGCCATGCGCATGAGGTCGTCGTACTCCATCATCAGAAACTACTTCCGGCCCGAGCCGGTGTGCTGCAATGGCGGATATGAGCAGGAATACCCGCTGCACCCACCGACTGGCCGTCGGGGCTGTCGCGTTGTCGATGTTCGCCGCCGGATGCAGCAGTAGCACCTCGACCACCGACGCCACACAACGTCCGGCCACGACATCACAACCCTCGGCTGCGTCAACCGCAACTACGACGCCGACCACCACCGCCGTGCCCGACACGACAACCACCGCTCCCGCTACAACTACCAGCGTCGTCGAACCACCCGAAGTCGACGCCGATGCCGCCGGCTGGCGTCCGACCGACATGATCGAGGCGGGTCAGCGCTCGGAGGGCAGCTTTGAGGTTCTCGAACGTCGCGACGATGGCACCCTGGTGGTGTGGATGTCGCCGGCAATCACCCAAGCCGAATTCGACGCCCTTGAGCTTCCGCCTATGTGGATCAAGAACCAGTCGCGGGGCGAAGGGGGCCCGATCGACACTCGCTTCTTCGGTTCGCCTAGCTCGGCCACCGCCGAGATGGTGATCACCGAGCAGTTCGGTCACGAGTGGGCACACGTGGCTACCGTGCTCGAGTTCAATTCGCCGCTCGACGACGAAGGGCTGCTCAAGGGCAACGTCATCGCCAAGGAACACGAGATCACCTTCCCGCCGAACGTGCCCATAGCTGTGCTGGTCTCACCTGCGGGCGAGATGTACCCCCGGGTTACCCGCGACCTGCGCCGAACAACCGACGAGTTCGAACTGCCACCTGGGTGGACCTTGGTCGAGCGCACGTTCGCTGCTCCGTACATCACTCGACTACCGAACCCGACGCTCAACATCCAGGCACCGAACCGCGATTCGTTCCAAGGCCCGGTGACCGATATCGACCTTGAAGCCGATTGACGACACCGCTGATCAGCGGAGCCGCACCCGTTCTCTCGGCGTACTCGACGGCCCCGCCACCACGGCGCCGCGTTCGCTGAGCAACGAGGCCAACTCTCGGTGCGCTGCCCGGTACCGGTACCAGGGAATCGACGGGTACAGGTGATGGATCAGATGACGGTCCTGCTGCAGGAGTATCCAGGTCGAGCCGGGAAAGAGGGTGATCCGGGTGTTGTGGAAGCGGTCGGTCTGCTCGTAGGGAAAGTGCGGCAACCAGGCGAAGAAGAACGCTAGATACAGGAACGTGAGTCGGGCCGGGATGATCCACAAGACCACGACCGGCACCACAACGCCGAGCGGGATCGAGATCAGAGCGGCAAGCACACCAACCCGAACGGCCCAACGCTGCGGGGCGATGAGGCTTTCCTCGCCGCCGTCGCTAGCTGCATCGGCACCAAGCCGACGCATGAGTCCGTTGGCAAGGTTTACACCACCCGGCAGAGCTACCAGCAGCAACACGATGTTGCTGATGAGCCACTTGATCGGCAAGGCCGCCATCGGGCCCTTCGCACCGAGGTCCGGGTCTTTCTCGGTGTTGGTGTGCGCGTGATGACGGAGATGACTCGACCGGTGACCGGCGAAGTTCAACAAGATCAGCTGCCCACCACGTTGCCGCAGATCGAATCCCATCGGGCGTACTCTGGATCGCGATTGCTGATCGAACGGTGCACCGAATCGTGCACAACTGTGTAGAGGCCGTACGACGCGATGCTGTTGATGAGCACGCCCACCAGCAACGGCAACACCCCAGCTGCCCATGCGGCGATCACGCCAACCTCGATCACGATGAGCACAACCAGCAACAGCACGGTTGGCCAGGCAAAGCCTTGCGACAGACGCTGCGACACTTCACGCTCTTCGCTCGTCAGACGAGCAGCAGAATCGCTCATCTGGTTTGGTCGGGCAACATGCCTGCGGCCTCGGCCGCAGCGCGAGTGGCGGGATGGTCAAGTGGTGGACCATCGAGGCGGCGCAGCCGGTTTCGGAATGGCCCGTAGCGCCACAACAATTCGTCGCCATCGAGGCGCCGAGTTACCGCCACGACCTTCTTGCCGAACGGGCGGAGCTTATGAACACCGCCTTCAAACGAGCCTGCGACGCGGATGCGTGGGCCACCGAACCCGGCGGTGTCATCGACTCCGTTCTCGAGGGTGCCGTCGCACAACATGTCGTGCACCAACCCGCCGGTGGTGATGGTGATCCGATTGCCGGCCTGCTCGATGCGTTCGACATGGCCCTTCATCTTGCCCTCGACCACTTCCCACACCCCACGCAGGTCGGGGGCGCCTGGGGTGAGCGGCTCGCGGCATCCGTCGAGGGTGCGAGGCGGCCAGACCTCGAGCGATGCCCCAGGCTTGGTGCTATCGAGCGGAATGTCGGCGGCTGCGGGGCCCGAACCATCGAGGTCGGGGCGCTCGTAGTCGGCTGGGTCGTGTGGGCGAGCCGCAGCAGCGAATGCGTCGTTGTCGACGCTCGATGTCAGTTGCTTCACCACGATGCCAAGTTTGGATTTCATACGGTCCTTTCGGTTACTGCTGTGCTGGCCCCAACCACGTCAGCAGCGCTTCGGTGTAGGCCTCGGGAACGTCCTCTTGCAGGAAATGACCCCCGCCTTCGAGGATTGTGTGGGGCTGATCTTTCGCACCCGGGATTCGGGCCACGATGGCCTTCCAGCCATGCGGGGCCACGACGTCGCGGTCGCTGAAGATGGTGAGCACCGGCTTGGTCCATTGCTCCAAGACCTTCCACGCCTCGTGGTTGGCCGGGTACATAGGGTTGTCGGGACGGGTCGGCAACAACTGGGTAAAGGCTCGACTACCGATCGTCAGTGACGGATCGGGGTACGGCGCACGGTACCCGTCGACGGTTTCGACCGCCGGTTCGGTCACCATCACCAACGGCAGCATCGCCCAGGGCTCCCACACCGGGGCTTCGAGGGCCATCTTCTGAAAGTCGGCGTGCGGCCCGGTCGCCTCGATGTTGTCGGGCAGCGGTTCGGCCGGGTCGCGGTCGGGCAGACCGGTGTTGGAGATGACCATGCGGTTTACCAGCCCGGGGTTCTCGGCCGCCAGGCGCATGCCGATGATCCCACCCCAGTCATGGAGCACCATGTCGACGTCGGACAGCTCCAGCTCGTCGACCAGTACAGCCCGCATCCACTCCACGTGGCGCGCCACGGTGTAATCGGCGAGGTCTAACGGTTTGTCCGACATCCCCATCCCCACGAGGTCGGGAGCGATTACCCGGTAGCCGGCCTCGACCAGCGGGCCGATCTGGTTACGCCAGATGTACGACCACGACGGGTTGCCGTGGAGCAGTACCACGGTTCGAGCGGCCGGGGATTCGCCGGGACGCGTGTCGATCAAATGCACCCGGAGGCGCTGCCCGTCACCGGCCGGGATCTCGACCCACCGGCGCCCGGCCGGGTAGCCGCCGACGTCGTCGACGGCATCGGCTGGGCTTTGAAGAATTCGCACGAGCCCCCCTCAACGTTGTGCCAGTGTGACAGGCATAACATAGGTCGCTGGTTGCCGTTGATGCAACCAGCTCCCCCTTGTCGGGCGCCGGACCCGCGAAAGGCTTGAATGCGAGGTACGTTGTTGGCCGGTAGTGAATCCGAGGAGTGCAGGCACCGTGCTGGGTATAACCAAGGCCAAAGGCCTCGCTGCGGTGGTGATTACGGCCGTCGTGCTTGCCGTCACTGCTAGCCCAGCCGCCGCGCACACCGGCTTCGACGCGTCGACGCCCGGCGACGGCGAGGTGGCCGCCGGGCCTGTAAGCGAGATCACACTGACCTTCACCGGTGATGCGACGCCCGCGGGCGAAGGGTTCGTCGTGCTGGACCCGACCGGCACTATCCGCACGCCCGACGAGATTTCGTCCACCGACAACCTCACATGGACCCTCCGGTTCGATGAACCGCTCGCCGGAGGCGACGTTGGGGTGCGCTGGATGGTTGCCGCTCCCGATACTCATCCGATCGAAGGGAGCTTCAGCTTCACGGTGACCGCACCGGCACCGCTTCCAACCGAAGTACCCGACCCCAGTACGGGCGCCGATGAGGCGGCATCGGCGACCGAGACTACAGAGCCGGATGACGACAGTCTGGTTGAAGAACCGGAGCCGACAACGGAATCGACGGTGCCGATCACTGTTCCTAGCGACGACGACTCTGCCTCGGCTGCCAGCGTTGAGCCCGTCGACCTCGACACCTTCCTCGACACGGGTCGTGCCGAGCCAGCGGCGGCCGACCCGATAGCCGCCGGGGCCCGGATCCTCAGCCTCCTTGGCGCAGTACTCGCCATCGGTGGCGCAGCCTTCGCCGCATTTGGGCTTCGCGGTGACCCGAACGATGTCGGTGCGGTGCTTCGCTGGGTTCGCCGGGGCGGCCTCCTACTCATCGTTGGAGCAGCGATTCAAGCAGTGACCACGACAGTGACGTTGGCCGGCGACTGGGCAGCCTTAGGTTCCACAGCCGACCTAGGCAACGCACTGTGGTCCTCCACCGGTTTGGCAATCGCCCTTCGAGCGCTTGGCGGGTGCCTCATCGTGGCCAACCGCTGGGTTGAAACAACCACCGCGTCGGCCGTGGGCGATCCGGTCGTCGTGGCCCGCCAGCTTGCCACCATCGGGGCAGGCCACAACCCCGCGCCGCCCGATCGGGATCCAGATGAACCGTTCGTCTACGCCGACGACCAGGCGTGGGATCGCCGGCTCGCCCGAGGGGCACTCTTCGGGGTCGCACTGGTTGCGGTGTCGTTCATGTTCGACGGCCACACCGTCTCGGAGGGGCCGCGCTGGCTCCATGCGGTCGCCAACCTTATTCACGTGACAACCGCCGCGACTTGGGCCGGTGGCGTTGCCATGCTCACGCTTACTATCCACCGCCGCCGCAGAGCAGGCCGACCGGCCAAGGCGTTGCAGCTCGGCATGCGATTCTCGGTCATCGCAACGATTGGGCTCGTTGGGGCTGGGCTCGCCGGTCTTGCTCTCTCGGCAGTCGTACTCGATTCGGTTTCCGAGATCTGGACAACCCCATGGGGCCGGCTCCTTACCCTGAAGGTTGCGCTCGTCGCCGCTGCAGCGGTGGGTGGCGCGTACAACCATCGCATCGTTGTCCCGGCCCTCGACCGCAACCCCGACCATCAGCCGACGATCGATCGATTCCGTTCGGTAGTTACGTTCGAGGCCGCTGCGCTGATAACCGTCGCAATCGTCACCGCTTTCCTCATCGCCGCGTCGAGTGCCTAGCGGGAGCTCCGGGCACTGATCGCGTCGGCGATTTGGGTGAATGTGGGTGAGCCTGCTGACCCGTCAGGGGTTTGGTAAATGCGGCAGCACAACCCATACGGTGCTTCGGGTTCGGCGAACAGATCCGATCCGTCGACATGAATGCTGGGCGACCCAAGAAAGCGGTGCTCTCGCGCCGCCTCGGGCGTATCGACGATCACCCGTCTGATGGTGACGCCTTGGATTTCGTTCGCCAGCTGCGCCAAGTGCTGCTCGGCGACCCGCCAGCTCGGGCAATCGTCGAAGTACAGCAGCTCAATGTCCATAACCTTCAGAGTATCGATGATGAACCAGCATGTGCTTCGGTGCGATGCTCACCTAAAAACCGACAGGCCGTTAGTTGACCGCTCGTTCTTGGCCTTCCCAGTACGGCTTGCGCAGTTCGGTCTTGAGGATCTTGCCCGAGGGGTTGCGGGGGATCGCTTCGATCCGCTCGACGGTTTTGGGCAGCTTGAAGCGAGC
>CALHTF010000148.1 GCA_938038815.1 uncultured Acidimicrobiales bacterium
ACCGGCATCGCCTCAAAGATGATCCGCCCGACTCGCGCCCTCATCGACCCCAACGCCACCCTCACCTTGCCGCCCAACGTGGTGGCGGCCAGTGCATTCGACGTGCTGAGTCACGCCCTCGAGAGCTACACCGCTCGGCCCTACACCCAGCGCCCGGCACCAGGCTCGCCATCGCTGCGCCCGTCGAGCCAGGGAGCAAACCCCTGGAGCGACCTCGGCTGCGCCGAAGCCCTGCGACTGCTCGGCCTGTACCTCGAGCGGGCCGTGGCCGACGCCAACGACATCGAAGCTCGCCACCAGCTGATGTGGGCGTCGACGCTGGCTGGTATTGCGTTCGGCAACGCCGGATGCCACGCGCCACACGGCATGTCGTACTCGGTATCGGGCTTGGTCAAAGACTTCAGCCCCGACGGCTACCCGAAGGGTGAGCCGATCGTGCCTCACGGCATGAGCGTGATCGTGAACTCGCCGTCGGTGTTCCGACTCACCGCCGCCGATCAACCAGACCGCCACCTCGACGGTGCCCGTTGGCTAGGCGCTGATGTGTCCGACGCTGCACCGTCGGAGGCGGGCGATGCGTTGTCCGAACGCATCATTGCCCTGATGAAGACCACGGGCATGCCAAACGGCTTACAAGGGGTTGGTTACGGCGCCGACGACATCGGTGCGTTGGTGAAGGGTTCGATCAACCAACGACGCCTGCTCGACAACGCGCCAACCGAGATCGACGAAGAAGTCCTCACCAAGATGTACGAAGGCGCCGTCAGCTACTGGTAGCCAAACGGTCGGGTTAGCTCGCCGAGCTGGCCGCGCCGTCGATCAACAAGAAGGTGTTGAGACCAAGAACCGCTTGGATCTCTTCGGCGGTCGCCATCGCTTGTTTGGCGATAACGGCTATGCGCTCGGGTGTCATGCGGACCGACGGGCCCTGCACGGCGATCGCCGCTACAGCAACCCCTTGCGAGTTCAGGATCGGCACACCCACACAACTCACGCCGTCGATGCTCTCGTTGTCGTCGATGCTGTACCCCCGCTCGCGCACCAGGTCGAGTTCGCGAACGAATTCCCGCTTCGACGTGATGGTGGTGGGCGTAATTCGGGGGAACTTGAGCGCCGGCAACGGCTGGTCGCTAAACGCCAGCAACGACTTGCCCATCGACGAGCAGTGCATCGAGATACGCGAACCGGCTGGCTGATCGAAACGCAACGGCTGCACCGACTCGACCCGCAAGACCACGACAACTTCGGTGCCGCTGGCGATACCGAGGTTCACCGACTCGCCGGTGATGGTGCCGATTTCTTCGAGCATCGGTAGGGCCCGATCGAAGCCCCACGACTCGCGAGCCCGCTCACCAAGCACGTGCGCCGCGTGGCCCAGGTGGTAGCGGTCGGTGTGCGAACTCTGCTCGAGGTAGTTGTTCTGCACCAGGGCCTGGACGATGCGGTGCACCGTGCTCGGGCTCAGGTTCAAACGCTCGGAGATTTCGGTAATCCCCTGCTCCGGCTCTTGCACAAAGCTCGAAAGCACCTGAAGAGCACGATCGACCGCCTTGGTACCGGCGATACTTTTTGCGGGTTTTTCGTCTGAGTTCTTAGCCATGAATTCCGTCCGGCGGGGCACTTCAGCATGGCTCACACGAGCAGTTTGCGCCACTTGCCTCTTGTGACCACCCAAAACGACGAGACCGCAGACCAGAAGGCCTGCGGTCTCAAACGTGCACTTTTTGTGGAGCTAGTGGGAATCGAACCCACGACCCCCTGCTTGCAAAGCAGGTGCTCTAGCCAACTGAGCTACAGCCCCAGAAGTTTCAAGTTTAGGCGGTTCGTCGGGTTCTGCAACCAGTTAGGGGTCACATCGGCGCCAGAAACTAATGGGTACCTCACGAACCTCGCCCACTACGTTGGCCCCTATGGGGAAATCTCGATCGAAACTGACCGCGCTCGGCCTTGTCCTGGCGATGATTGCCGCGGCATGTGGTGGCTCAGACTCGACGGCCACCGACGACGACGTTGCACCGGCTACCACGGCGGCGCCAGCGGCGACCGAACCACCACCAACCGAGCCGCCGGCGACCACCGAAGCTGCGGCACCCGAAACCACGGCCCCAGCAACGACCCAACCGGCGCCCACCACGCTTGTTCCAGACACCACGGCCGAGTGGGTCACCCACGAAACCAACGATGACTGCCTCTGTGCCGACGGTAGCGAGTACACCTACTTCACGCGCACCGTGCCCGACAGCACCAAGGTCTTGCTGTACTTCCAAGGGGGCGGCGCCTGCTTCAACGAAGTGATGTGTCAGTTCGGCGACGACGGCACCTATCTACCCAACGTCACCCTGGCGGGCGACACGCCGGGCAACAACAGCGGCATCTTTAACTACGACATCGAGGCGAACCCGTTCGCCGACTACTCGGTCGTGTACATGCCGTACTGCACCGGCGACGTTCACCTCGGCGATGCCACCACCCCGTATAGCGACGATCTCACCATCGAACACAACGGCTTCCCGAACGCCATGCACGGCCTCGACTTCATCACCGCCAACCACGCGGACGCCACCGAGGTCTTTGTTACCGGTTCGAGTGCTGGCGGCGTACCCGCTCCCCTGTTTGCCGCCCTGGCCGCCGAAGCGTTGCCCGACGCCGAGGTGGCCGCCTTGGCCGATGCCAGCGGCGGGTACCCCAGCAACCCGGCCGTCAACGGCGTTATCGGCGGACTGTGGAACACCGAGGCCGCCATCCCCGACTGGCCCGAACTCGAAGGGGCGACCGCCGCCAACTTTGGTATCCCCGACCTCTTCCATCTCGCCGGCAACCACAACCCCGACATCCGGTTCGCCCGCTACGACAACGCATGGGACAGCGTGCAGGTCAGCTTCTCGGCGTTCGCTGGGGTAGGCGAAGAAGGATTACCGGCCGTGCTCGAACTCAACGAACAATTGGTCGAGGGCGAAGGGGTCGACCTACCGGTGTACATCGCGCCAGGCACCGACCACACGATCCTCACCGGCGACGCAATGTACAGCCTCGAAGTTGAGGGTGTTCCGTTCATCGAGTGGCTCACCTCATTCGTGGCCGGCGAAACCCCCGAAGACGTCCGCTGCGTCGAGTGTGAGAAACCCGAGTAACGCGGCGACTAGAAGATCGGCTGGGGCAACCCCAGGTCGCGCCGGAGAAGCTCGGCTGTCTTGGCCACCGCGTCCGCGCATTTCTGCGACGCGCAAAAGAACCAGGTCATTCTGGGCTGAAGTCCGGGCATTACTTGGGTCGCTTCGATGACGAACGCGGCAGGCTCACCGCAGTAACAGTCAGAGATTTCGCGCCGTGACATGTCGTTTTCCGCCGGGAGTACGTCTTGGTAGTCTCAAAACTCGTGCGGCCCCACAATCTTCATAGCAACCCTGAGTTTCAATGGCGAAACCGTCTATTCCGAACAGTTAGGACCACTGGTCGCCCCCTATGTAACGGTCTCCGACAAGCCTGCAACTCGGGCCGCGGAGAGAAGAACTGACTTCTCGTCATGGTGCGATTCCCAACGTTCTTCGTGTTCACAAACGAGTTCGAGCAGCAACTCGCCCCCATTTTCTACGATGTCGAGCCAAACCTGAGCGAACTGTTCAACATCGAAAACAAGTGGTTCGTCGGCCAGTCCTCGATCCGTTGCAGGAAAGTACGAAGCGTTCTCCGCGTATGCCAGCGCCTTCGAGTTCGACTCCGAAAATCGTGCTTGGTAGCGAAGGACGTTTTCAAAGGCCAGCGTCGGCTTCGTCGAATACTCGGACCGCATTCTGGATACGTCCGCCAGTACGTCGTAGGAGAGCTTTAGTAGTACGTCGGGTTCGATTGGCAGACGGTTCACCAGAAGCTTGAATGCAAGCAGTACCCCTCCAATGCTCGGATTCGCTCTACCTTGGTTTGCGAGTTGAAGGCGCGGAGAAAGCACCGAAGCAAAGTCGGTAACAATGGAACGGCCGACCAGTACGTCAGGGTCGTACACCCGAACTCGAACGTTTGATTCTCCGAAGCGCTCCATCCAAAGACTGACGAATCGGCCATAGTCGGGTTGAAACTCGGTGCAGTATTCATCAAAGGACTTGTGGATCGATTGCGCTTGGACTGCCTGGCAAAATGCGGAACGGGCATATTCGTACTGCTCGCGAAGATAGACCACAACTAGGACCTTTCGGTTTCCGAGCCAGTCCTTGACGAGTCTCGGATTGCAGTTCTGAAAGTCCTCACTGCTGACAATCGGAGTCAAAACCGACCTGGAGTCAAGTATCGATTCGATCGGTATGACCGTGCCTGCGGCTCTTCGCGAAAGTGGTGCGGCCAACTCATGATGTGCGAAGTAGTGAGTCGGTGGCTTCGGATAGTAGAACCCGCATCGCTCCAACTCCGCCTCACTATTGGTGAGAGCGCGCTGTGTCGCAGTTGTGCCCGTCTTGTGGCGACCAATGTGAAGCACCAGATCGTAGTTCTGAGAAGTGGTTTCCATGGCTAATACCCACAGAGCGGGGCGCCGCAATCCAGTGCGGTCGACCCGCAGGTCGGACAAGGTGGCATATCGATTTCCTCTTCCTCAACAAGGCCGACATCGAAGATTGGTAGCTCGCTGATTTCCCGCTCGTGAGTCGCAGTGGCATTAGCCCACGCGGTTAGCTCGCAGAAGATCCCGTCGGGCTGCTCAAATAGCTCGCCTACGCATCTACATCGATTTGGACCTTGGGGGGAGCCGCAGATGGGACATCCAACTACGTCATGTGAACTTTCGCGCCGTGACATTTTGTCTTTTCACCGGGGGATGTTGTTGTGTGGAACGACCGCTAATGGCACCGGTCGACTAAACCGCACGAAGGGGAGTATGGCGATGAGTGACTTTCATTCACATGACGTGTGCATGTACTTTTTGCACCAGTCGAACAACGTTTGAGTATCAAAACCGCAACAATTTCCTGCGATGCTTTGGAATCTGTCACGGCGGGCGACAACATAGAGACTGATCACCTGGCGGGGTACGAACGAAACGGCATTTTGGAGGGCGGATCGCCGTGACCCCCGCAACCACACCAACATCTCCACGCGTGAGCGTGCTTGGCAGCGTTAGCGTCGACTCGGCGTCGCTCACGACCTCAAATCGGCAACTCCTAGCGTTGTTGGTCGCCGCTGGTCCGCAAGGAGCCACGACGAGCCAACTGGTCGACGAACTCTTCGGTGGTCGAGTTACCGCCGGAAGCGAAGGAAAGGTCCGAGTCGACATCTCGCGCCTACGGCAGCGGCTCGATCACGAGATGATCCCGTTGGGTTCGCACCCGTATCGCATCAATCTGTGCGAAACCGAGGTCGACCTCTGGCGGTTGCGCGCCTGCTACGTGTCGCGGACCTTACCCACCGAGCCCAAGGTCCTGGCGACCCTGTTATCCGGACAGCCATTTCCCGAACTCGAGATAACGCCGCTTATCGGCGCAGCCATCGACGAGGTTATGCAAGCTCGCATGTGGCTCCTCGTGTCTGCCGCCGCCGATGCCACCGAACTCATCGACGGCCACGTGCTGGCCGCGGCGGCCGAATTCGCGCGACGCAACATCTTCGACCGCCAGCTTGTCCTGGCAGTGGTGCAGGCCCACTTGGCCGCTCCGATCTACGCCGATGCCTCGCGGCTGGTCGCCTTTGCCCAAGAAAGCTGGTCCGATAGCGGCGAAGGCCACGACGCCGAAGTGCTGTCGGCCTTGCACGGAGCCGCCACGAGTTCGGCCAATGGAAGCACCCAAACCATCAACCTGTCGGTAGCCGACGAGTTGATGAAGCTGGCCACCCTTCTTGAGTCCGGTGTGTTGACCAACGAGGAGTTCGCCGTCCAGAAGCAGCGGCTGCTCGAGGCCTCGATCGGTGATACCCCGGCCTAGGCCGGCGCTTCCCATTTCTGGCCGAACGTGTCTTTGAACGCGATACCCGAGGGCGGCCGACGGGTGATCGGCCCATGGCCTTTGCCAACCGGGTAACCAATAGGCACCAGACCGACCGTTCCCCAGCCTTCGGGGATCTCGAACAGGTCGAGAACCTCTTGTTCACGCTTGCAATGCAGCGTGGTGAGCGTGCAACCAAGACCTTCGGTCCGGCACGCCAGCATGGCGTTCTGCACTGCCGGGTAGACCGAGCCGCCGCCGACCATGCTGATGCGGTCGAGGTGCGCGTCGGTGATGGCCATGAGCTTGGGGTTGGCAATAAACAACAGAATCGCCGGCGCCTCATGTAGGTGGTCGGCCATGTAGTCACCAGCGGCGATAATGCGTCGCCACTTGTCGAGTACTTCTTCAGGTTGTCCGGCCAACCCCTCCATAAATCGGGTGGCGTATTTGACCCACTCGGGTTTGTAGATTTCGGCGAGTGCCGCCTTCTTCTCTGGGGACTGGGCCACGATGATCCGGAACGGCTGCATATTGCCACCGCTGGGCGCCCAACTGGCGGCGAGGAGCACGCGCTCGAGCACCTCCTCGGGGATGGGGTCGGGTTTGATCCGCCTCACCGCCCGAAGGGTGCTCATCATTTCGTAAATGTCGTGCATCTCGGCCATGTGGCCGATCCTAGGCGGCAGGTCCTCCACGCACCCCAGTGCCACAGTCGACGACGGGGCCATCGACAACCCGTTCGTTATCGATGGTCTCGATCGAGAGTGTGGCGCTCACCTGGGTGCCGGCGGGCCAATCGATCGGGTTGTCGATACTGCGGGCATTCACCCCAAAGGCTCGACCAACCTCGCTCTGGGTTGTGCCATCGGGCAGGGTCCAGCTGTAGCGGTAGACCCAGGTGATCTGATCGACCGTCTCGGTAGCGAAGGCGTTCCACACGAAGACGATGCCCCTGTCGGTATCGACGACGTTGCAGCTGCTAATGCCTGGCGGCTCAATCTCGCCACCGCGAACACCGGTACCACAGTCGACGATGACTCGATTGACGACTCGTTCGTTGTTGAGGAACTCGATGGAGACGTTTGCGCGGGTTACCCGGGTGCCAGGGGGCCAATCGATCGGGCCGAGGCTCTGCCGGGTTTCGGTACCGCTTACGCGACCGACATCGCCCTGCTCAAAGACTCCCGGCTCCTCCCAGCTAAAGCGGTACACCCAACCAATTTGGTCGGCATTCGCCGTGTTGTCGGCGTCCCACTCGAACAGGATTCCCTCGGGAGTATCGACTACTCGACACTCGGTGATCACCGGTTGGGGCAGTTCGCCTCCCACGGTTGCGGTGCCGCACGAAATCGATGGACTGTACCGACCGTTGGCGTCCTGCCCGGAGAGGAAGACGGTTACCACGGTTCCGGCCGGACCAACCGGCGCCACGGTTTGGTTGCCGGTCGCCGATCCGTACCGGTTGCTTCGACCGTCGACCTCAAGGCGGTACACGTACCGGACCGCCGTCGATTGGGTGCTCCAGGTCAACGCCACCCCACCCGGAGTCGACGAAGCCGAACAGGTGAAGGGCTGATCGCCGGTGCCCGAAGTAGGCGCCGCCGAGCCACAGCTCACCGCCGGTTGGTACCGGCCATCAGCAAATACGGCCGAGACCGCAACGGTGCCGACGACCCCTTCGCCTAAGGAGAGAAATGTTGAGGTTCCGTCGACCCGGCCGTAGCGGTTGGCGTTGTCGGGAGTTTCGAGACGGTACACGTACTGCACGGCGTCGCGGACGGCCGTCCAACTCACGTCTACGCCACCGGCGGCCGAGACAACCGTGCACTCGGTGTCTTGGCCTCCGGTCCCTGGATTGGCTTGAGCGGTTCCGCATTGCCGGCGCGGCTCGTAGCTGCCGTCGGGATACTTCGACGACAACGACACGGTTGCCTCGATGCCTTCGGCGAGCTCGAGAAACGCCGAGCCACCGTCGACCTGGCGGAAACGAGGGTTCGCCCCTTCGATATCGATCCGATACACGTAGGTTTCGGCTGCCGGATCGAGCGTCCAGGTCAGGTTCACCCCTCGGTCGGCGTCGGTCACCGCGCACGAGCTTGCGCCTTGCGCACTCGCCGCGGGCATCAGCGCCAAAAGCGGCGCCATCAAACTGAGGCTTACCAGCCCCATCAGCATTCTTCGCACATTCATGTTGTGTCCCTTGCAGGTCTGCCGGGGGGAAGCAGCGTTTACTACTCAACCTGTTGCGCGGCACTGTGACAAGTTGTCCGGTGAACGGGCGTTTAGGTTCCGGTGAATTTCGGATCGCGCTTCTCCGCAAGGGCAGCCAAGGCCTCAAGGTGGTCGGCCGACTGGAACGTGCGCATCTCAAACGCCGAAGCCACGTCGAAAGTGGCGAGGGCTTGTTGTTTGAGCGCGTTGTTCACCGCAACTTTGGTAAAACGCACGGCGAGCGGCGGGTTGGCGGCCACTTTGTTGGCCAACTCCAACGCGCGCCCCAAGCATTCGTCGGCCGGCACCACATCGTTGACGAGTCCCATCCGCAGGGCATCGGGTGCGGTGACCGGGTCGCCGGTGAGCAGGTATTGCTTGGCGAGCGCCGGGCCAACGGCGAGCGGCCAGATAACGGTGCCGCCATCGCCGGCGACCAAACCGACCTTCACGTGCGGATCGCCGATCAACGCGGTATCGGCCATAACGATCATGTCGCTCAGCAGCGCCAGCGACGCCCCCAGCCCCATCGCATGCCCGTTGAGTGCGGTGATGATCGGGGTGTGCACGTCGAGCATGTTCCAGATCATGTTCTTGGCATCGACCCGCAAAGCTTCGAGCTTGGCGCCGTCCTGCAGTGTTGGGAACCAGTCGAAGTCGCCGCCCGCCGAGAATCCACGACCCTTTCCGGTAAGTACGATCGCCCGCGCTTTGGTTTCGGCTTGCAGCCGCGGAAAGAGCGCGGTGAGGTCGTGGTGCAGTTGTTCGTCGACGGTGTTGAGCGGGTCGTCGGGCTTGTCGATGGTCACCACCAGCACGTGTTCGTTGACGTACTCGAACTCCAGGTGATGAAAGTCGGTGCTCATGGTGACTCCAGTTCGTTAGATGCTGCGCAGGTCGGTTTCGAGCCCGAGGGCGTAGCGGCCGCCAAGCTCGTAGGTGCGCTCGGCGGTCATGGCGTGTTGGGTTACAACATGGCTGTCGCGAAACAACTTTTGCAACGGGCTGCGTTGGTAGACCGCTTCGCCGCCGCCGGTGAGGTACATCTGGCGGACCGCCTCGGCGCATCGCTGGGTGGCGTCGGTCGCCGCAAGGCGGAGGGCAAAGCGTTGCTCGACACTGTTCTCGCCCGACTCGATCGCTGACTCCCAGCAGTCGCCGATCGTGTTGATGAGATACGCCCACGTCGAATCGACGGTGGCCCGAGCTTGGGCAACGGCGATCTGGGTGGTTGGCCGGGCGGCCAAGGTGCGCTTGCTGCCCGCCGGGGATTTGGCGATCGCCAGCGCGGTGAGTTCTTCGATCGCCCGGTCGGCAATACCGACCGCGACCGAGGCAACACTCAACGCCAAGAAACCAAAGAACGACAGATTTCCGTGCGCCTCCGGGCGGGTCGCCGGCGCGGCGAGATCGATCGCAAACTCGGCTGGCACCACCACGTCGGTCATCGTGTAGTCCGTGCTCCCGGTGCCCGATAGCCCCGACACGTGCCAGGTGTCGAGCAGTTGAACCTCGCTCGCCGGAGCAAACACAAAGCGGGGTGCGCCCGCCATCTCGCCGTCGACGGCGAGCATGCGACACCCGCCACCGATGTGAGTGCAGTGGGTGGTGCCCGAACCCCATTGCCAGGTGCCGTTCAGGGTGAGGTTGTCGCCGTCGGCAACCGCTTTGCCGAGCGGTGCCGCGAAGCCGCCGGTGATGGTGCGGTCGGGTCCGTAGATGGTCTTGGCAACTGCCGGGTCCATTCGGTACACGAGCGTCGAGGTAGTGATGGCGATCATCAAACACCAACCGGCCGCGCCATCGTGGCTGGCCACTTGGCGAATCGCTTCAAGTCCCTCGGCCGGAGTTTTGCCAAGACCGTCAAGGTCTTCGGGAATCCACATCTTGTACAGGCCGTCGCCGTGGAGCGCATCGACCACCTGATCGGTGAGATGACGCTGGGTTTCGGCCTGCCCCGCATGCTCGCGGATGAGCAAAGCGGTTTCGGCTGAGAGCAAAGACGGTGAGTCCATGGCCTAAGTACTAGTACGCCACGAACGCACGCCAGAACACCCGAACCCCAAAACACCAAGAGCCGGATGGGTCAACCCCATCCGGCTCAAGGCACGTAGTTACCTTCGTTGGTTAGCTAGCGGTGACGAATTCAATCCGTCGGTTCTCCGCTTTACCTTCGTCGGTGGCGTTGTCGGCGATGGGGCTACCTTCGCCGAAGCCCTTGGCCGAAAGCAGCGACGCATCGACGCCGTTCTCTACCAAGTACGCCAGAACCGATTCGGCACGAGCCTGGCTCAAGGTCAGGTTCGCAGCGTCGCTTCCGTCGGAGTCGGTGTGACCCTCGATCGAAACCGGAATCGGGTTAGCGGTAAGGAACTCAACCGCACCATCGAGAACCGCTTGGCCCTCGGCGGTGATGACGGCGCTGCCTACCTCAAAGTTGATCGGCTCAAGGTCGAGGACCGAGTTGAGCGATTCTCCAGCCTGGGCACGAATCGAAGCGGGTACGAGTACCTGATCGATCACGTGCACCACGCCGTTGTCGGCGGTGATGTCGGCTTCGACGATCGATACACCGTTGACGGTCGGGCCGTCGGTGGCGATGGTGATGTCGGTGCCTTCAACCGTGGTGACCGGGCCGTCGGCCAAGTCGGCAGAGGTGACGTTGCCAGGAACAACGTGGTACGCCAAGACCTGAGCGAGCAGATCCGGGTCGCCCGAGATTGACTCGGGGACATCGGCGAATGCTTCGTCGGTCGGGGCGAACACGGTGAACGGTCCGTCGCCATCGAGGGTGTCGACCAGGCCGGCACCTTCAACTGCGCTCAACAGGACGCCAAAGTCACCAGCTTGGTCAGCGGTGTCGAGGATACGGCCGGGCGCAAAGCGGGTTGCGACAGGTGCCTCGGTTGCTGGCGGTGCTTCTTCTTCCATGGCTTCGGTGGTCGGAGGAGTCGTTTCGACAACCTCTTCCTCCATTGCCTCGGTGGTTGCGACCGGAGCGGTGTCGGTTTCGACATCGTTGTCATCGTCGCCACCGCACTGGGTGAGCAGCAGCGGGATCAGTATGGCCAACGCGATCAGGCCCAGCAGCGGCCACAGCCACCACATGCCCTTCTTCTTGTTGGGCTCGTCGTACTGCACCTCGCGGCGGGTGGTGGTTCCACCGGCCACTTTCTGGGTGTCGGCTTCGCGTTCGACCCAGCCAGCAGGCTTGTCGACGTTGGCTCGCGACGAGGCAGCGGCAGCTACGCCACCAACTGCAGCGGCACCAGCGGCAGCTTTACCTGCTCCGCCCTTGACCGCGCCGGTAACACCAGAGGCGGCGTCGCCAGCCTTGCCGGTTACACCCGAGACGGCGTCGCCGGCTTTACCGGTGATGCCCGAAACGGCGTCGCCGGCCTTGCCGGACATGGCTGCGGCACCAGCGGCACCTGCGGCGGCTACGCCACCGAGTCCGGCGAACTTGCCCAGACCCGAGAGGAAACCAGCGTTGTCGGCATCGTCGTCGCCGCCATCAAAGGCGGAGAGAAGACCACCGAGGCCACCGGCCTGCATGGCGGTGCTTTCGCCCGCGATCTGGCTCATAAGGCCAGCCTGGTCGAGACCTTCAGCCGACTGCTTGCGACCGAGGAAGCCCATGATCATGGGAGCAACGGCGGGGAGGAGTTTTGCAACGCCACCAATGCCGAGTCCGCTGCGATCAGCGACTGCTTGGGTGACCGCGTTCGAGCGGCCTCCGAGGATCGAACCGACCAGGCCTGCGCCCATTCCGCCATCGTCGGACCCAAGGAAGCCTCCGATGTTGTCGAGAATAGAGCCGTCGTTGCCCTGGACCATTTTGAACAGTGCCGAAGCGCCGTCCGCTGTTGATGTCCGCTTGCTGAGACCACCCATCAATGCTGGAACCGCAGCCGAAACCGCGTTTCCAGTAGTTGCCTGGTCCTCACCAATGAAGCCGCTAAGGCTTTCAAGTGCTGACCCGCCACTGAGTAGGCCTGTGATGTCTTCATACATCGACATGTGGGGGTTACCTCCCCGATTTTCTGACGCGTCATGTGGGGGAGATTGCTCGGCTGTTCGGACGCGTCGTTCGAAGCAGCCAGTAATTGGACCTCTATTGCACCACCAAAGTCGCGGATTTCCCCCGACCTTCACGAAAAAGTTACCGAAGAGTAACTCTTCGCCGTATTTCGGATCAGTTTCACTACTCTGAGTGAAATCGACACCACCTACTGCGGCATTATCCAATCGGTTGTGATCATAACCAGATGAGGATTTGCGGCTGATTTTTGTGCGGTCAGCAGGTTATTCAGCGGTCTTGGGCGGTGGCCGGAAGAACGCTCCAAGTAGGCCAACGGCCGCGGCGACTCCGAGTCCGCCACCGATGGCAAGGCCGACCCAACCGTCGAGATCGTCGTCGATGCCGAGTGCATTGTCGATCGACCAGCTGCCCGGCCCAAGCATCGCCAGCACCACGGCCATGACACCGAGGATGAATACGTACTCCCATCCTTCTTTGAGGATGTAAAAGCCCGTGTCGCGATGCACCGTGTACCACGCCACAAACATCAACCCGACCAGTGCCGCGGCACCAAAGGAGGTGAGTAGCCCGAACAGGATCAACACACCAGCGATGATCTCGGTGCTGGCGGCGAGCAAGGCGTGCACCTTGCCCGGCTTCATTCCCATGCTGTCGAACCAGCCCGCGGTGCCGTCGATCTTCCCGCCGGTAAAGAACTTCTGGTAGCCGTGGGCCGCAATCGTTGGGCCCAGCGCAACGCGCATGATTAGCAATGCAAGATCGTGTTCAGTCATCAGTATTCTCCCCCGTCGCCAGCATAAGCCAGCGGCCACCTTGGCTACTATCTCGCAGTGGCCGACCAACGCACCGTGTATCTCCACTCGATCGTGCGATCCCCCATCGGCGCCGCGCACGGGTGGCTGTCGGGCTGGCACCCCGCCGATCTGCTGCACACGGTCATCGACCAACTCCTCGCCGCCAACGACGTACCCCTCGACCACATCGACCGGGTCATCATCGCCAACGCGACACCGGTCGGCGCGCTCTCGGCGATCGGGCGCAGCTTGGCGGTGGCCGCCGGCTGGCCAGCCCATACCCAAACACTCGAGGTAACCGCCGGACGCACCTCAGGCCACCAAGCGCTCGACCTCGGGCGCGAGCTCATCGCCCACCGGGCAAGCGATGCCTTGCTCATCGTGTCGATCGACTTCGCCAGCCTCGTGCCGCCCGGTGCTCCCCTGTTGCGGCGCGACTACGGCAAACCGTGGACCGCCGACTCGCTCCGGGCCTTCGCCCAAGCAGGTGGCACCCTTCCGGACGGGCCCTTCGCCGACCAATTACCCGTCGACCGCGCCGCCCAAGACGCGTACGCAGTGCAACAGCACCGGCGGGCCTTGGCCGCCGACATCGGTCAGGTGGCGGTGCAACGCCGGGTCGCCGACCCCGAGCGCACCACTCCCCTGGTGGGCGATCCGTTCACCACCGACCAATCGATCGACCCCGACCTCGACGCGGCGAAGGTCACCGAAGCCCAACCCATGTTCGACGACACCGGCCACGCCACCGCATGCAACTGCGCCCAGCCCGGCGACGGTGCGGTGGCACTACTTCTCACCGCCAACGAAGGCACTCACGTGATCGAGTCGACCCAGCTGCATCACGGCCAACCCACCGATCCGGTCGCACCGTTGGTCGCCGCCATCCAACCGCTGCTGCCGGCCACCACCTTGGCGGTCTCGGAGTTCACCGCGGCCCACGTGTTGACCATCGCCCAGCAACTCAACGTCGACCCCGGGACCATCAACCCCCACGGCGGCCCGATCGCCCGCGGACGACTCGACGGCGGCGAACTTCTTGCTGCGTTGAACGATCTCGTGCATCTCGAACACGCCGACGACCTCGTGATCGGCTCGATGAGCGGCGACGGCGCCGCCACCGCCTCGCGAATTCACCGGGCCTGACCGCAGGTTCGAATCCGACAAACTCTACGCTGGACATCTATGAGCAAACCGATGCTCTTCTCGCTCTTGGCGTTCGTCGCTGCCGTCGCGTACCAAGTCTTGTTGCTCGACATCGACTTCGGCAGTTCGGTGATCGTGCGGTCGCTCATCGCGGTTGGTGCGGGCTTCCTTATCTTTCGTACCGGCTTTCGGATCCTCGGTGGCTTCTCGCAGCCGGTTGCTCCACCCCCCGAACCAGGCGAACTGCGCAAGGTCAAGATCATCTACCGGTGCGACATTTGCGGCACCGAGGTACGAATGACACTGGCCAACGACCAAATCCCCGAAGCGCCCCGGCACTGCCTCGAAGACATGGTGCTCACCGCACCGATCGAAGACTGAGCCAACACGCGGCACGCTGCGATATTTCCAAGGCTGACCTCGATCGAAATCGGGGTAACATTGCGGCCATGGCGAAGCCACAGAAACGCAAAGTCCAAGGAGGACGGGTAACCCCGAAGGGAACCCGCGCCGATCAACCACGCGACTCGGTCCAGACCACAACCTCGTTGTCGGCTGGCAAAGGCCCGAGCCCCACCTGGGTTCCCGTGCTGATGTTCGCCCTGCTGCTTATTGGCATGTTGGTCATCATCCTCAACTACATGGGTGTCATGCCGTTCGTCGAAGACGCCAGCAACTGGTACCTGCTCCTCGGCCTGGGACTCATCCTCGGCGGCATCATGACCGCCACCCAATACCGCTGATCGCCGCCAACGTTCATGGCCCGCGTCCTTGTCATCGACAACTACGACTCGTTCGTCTACAACCTCGTCCAGTACCTGGGTGAGCTGGGCGCCGAGCCGTTGGTGCACCGCCACGACGAGCTAACCCTCGACGAGGTCATCGCCCTCGACCCCGACGCCGTGCTCATCAGCCCCGGTCCGGGCACTCCCGACGACTCGGGCATCAGCAACGACGTCATCAAACACTTCGCTGGCAAACGTCCGGTGCTCGGGGTGTGCCTCGGCCACCAGTGCATCGGCCAGATCTACGGCGGCGACGTTGTTCGAGCGCCCCAGGTAATGCACGGCAAAACCTCGCTGATCGAACACGAGGAGTCCGGCGTATTCGACGGCCTCCCGTCGCCGCTCGAAGCAACCCGCTATCACTCGCTGATCGTCGACAAGGCCTCGGTGCCCGACGTGCTCGAGATAACCGCCGAAACCGCCGACGGCATCGTGATGGGCCTGCGCCACAAAGAGTTCGACGTCGAGGGTGTGCAGTTCCACCCCGAGTCGATCCTCACCGTCGCCGGCCACCAACTACTAAAGAACTTCCTAGACCGCGTCACCGCCTAAGCGTCGGACCGACTCTTCAGAACGACGTGGTCAGGGCGAGGCCCAAGTAGTCGAGGACACCGGGGCCAGGCCCCAATTCCCACGCAGAGCGCGATTCACGCGTCCGCAGAACCAAAATCGCCTAGAATCCCACGCTCTGTAGTCGGAGCCTGGCACTGGAGCCTGGCACTGGAGCCTGGCACTGGAGCCTGGCACTGGAGCCTGGCACTGGGTCGGTCTTCGGCCGCAAGCGGCCTCCGATCCCTACGGAGTTTCCGGTTCTGCCGCGCTACACCGAAAACGTCCCTCGCACCGGATCACTCTTGGCAGGCGTCAAGAAGGAGAAAGAACGTGGCGTGGGCCACGTTCCTTCTTTTGGTTTTGGATTCGTCGCCTAGGGCGGATCGGTTGCCGGTGGTGGATCCGTCGCCGGCGGTGTGGTTGTCGGGGGATCCGTGGTGGGCGGATCGGTGGTCGGCGGATCGGTCGTTGGCGGATCCGTGGTCGGCGGATCGGTCACCGGAGGTGGATCGGTGGTCGGAGCTTCGGCGACGCCCACCACGATGGTGATGGTGGATCCGGCCGGTTGTTCGGTGTTGGCTCCGGGTTCTTGAGAGATCACCCGCTCGGCGCGCTTGTCGCCTGCGGGAACCGGCTGCGAATTGACCACCACGGAGAACCCGGCGGTTTCGAGGGTGGTCCGAGCATCGTCGGCTTCTAGGCCGATCACCGACGGCACCGGAATCAGCGCCACACCGCTCGAGACGACGAGGGTCACCACTTCGCCGCGGTCGACCTCGGTGTTCGGGCCCGGTTCGGTGGTGATGACATTGCCAACCGGCACGGTCGAGCTGGGCTCGAGACGGTCGTTGACTTGGAATCCGGCCGCCACCACAAGGTCGCGGGCCTCGGCCAGCGACTTACCCTTCACGTCGGGCACGAAGTTGCTGCCCGGTCCTTCCGAGACGGTGATCACCACCGTCTCGCCGGTCCGCAGAACCGTGCCGGCTTCGGGATTCTGGCGGATAACGACGCCCGCGTCAGAGTCAGACTTCTCGGTTTGGACCTGAACGGCGAAACCTTGGTCCTCAAGGCGAGATATGGCATTGGCTTCGATGAGATCGACGACCGACTCGACGGTCGCCTCCCCTGCCGCCTGGCTCACCTTGAGCGTGATCTTGGTGCCGGGAGGTTGCAGGCTCTTGGCCGCCGGGTCCTGGTCGAAGACGATGCCTTCGGGTACCTCTTCGTTCGGAACAGGCTCGACCTCGACGGTAAACCCGAGTCCTTCAAGCTGGGCGCGCGCGGTGGCTCGCTCGGCGCTGATCACATTGGGAACTTCGATCGGCTGGGCGTTGGGGTCGACCTGGATCTCATCCTCGCCAAAGCCCAGGGTCTTCCAGAATTCGGTACCGACGTAGAACAGCAAACCGAGCAGGCCGATCAGCACCACGAAGAAGATGATGTTGCGCTTCCACTCATCGTCTCGGTACGACGGCGGGTAGTGCTCTTGGTACACCACCTGCTGGCCGGGTTGGGGGCTTGCGGGGTTGGGTTGAGCCGGTGCTGGGGCGGGCGCCGTTGGCGCCATGGCCTGCGTGGCGGCTACCGGTACGGGGGTCGGAGCAGGTGCGGGTGCCGGAGCGGGCTCGGGTGCCGGGGTTGGGGCGACAACCACCGGTGCGGCCGGGGCGGCATCGACCGGAGCAGCAGCTGCTTGTTCGGCAGCCTTCTTCTTGGTGCGGATGTCGTGCTGACCCTCGCGGTAACGGCGCAGGTCCGAGCGAAGGTTGTCGGCGGCCGGGTAACGATTGCTGGGGTTCTTGGCCAGCAACTTTAGTGTGATCGCTTCGAGCGACCGGGCCACCTTGATGCCGTGCTTGCTCGGCGGAACCGGCTTTTCGCGCACGTGGGCGGTGGCGATCTGGGCGGCCGAGTCGCCGGTGAACGGCGGCGTTCCGGTAAGGGCTTCGTAGAGCACCACACCGAGCGAGTACAGATCGGACTTGGGGTCCACCGGCTTGCCCTGGGCTTGTTCGGGCGAGAGATAGCTCGGCGTACCGAACACCATCTGCTTGCCGCCTTCGGTCTGCTCGGCTTTCGCCTTGGCGATAACCGTGGTGATACCGAAGTCGGTCACCTTCACCTGGCCGCTGGGCGAGATGAGAATGTTGCCGGGCTTGACGTCGTTGTGCACCAAACCATTGCGATGAGCAAAGCCGAGGGCGTCGGCGACATCGCTGGCGATTTCGGCCGCTCGGTCGGGGTGCAGCGGACCCTCGGTGTTGAGAATTTCGGCCAAGCTGCGGCCCTCGACGTACTCCATGACGATGAAGTAGGTGCCTCGCTCTTCGCCCCAGTCGTAGATAGCAACGATGTTGGGGTGGCTGAGGTTGGCCGCCGATTGCGCTTCCTGGCGGAACCGGTCGACGAACTTCTGGTCGGTCGCGAACGACGAGAAAAGGACCTTTACTGCGACGGGTCGGTCGAGCAATTGGTCACGGGCCAAGAACACGTCGGCGGTGCCGCCGCGAGCGAGTTGACGATGAAGTTCGTACCGGCCGTTAAAGACGGTTGGGCCCTGTTCGGACATGGTTGGAGAGTCTAGTTTCCCGCGGTGCCTCTGGGGCTTCATCGGGACTTCATTTCCGAACGAACATCTTTCACCCGCGGCCCCTGACCTGCATCATCGGGGCCAGCATCGACTCCGGTTGGCGGGTTATCCGGCCGGCTGTTTGGCGACGTAGGCGTCAAGAACCGCTTTGGCGATCGGGCCGGCGAATCGGCCACCCGTACGCTGACCGGCTTCTGGGTCGGCTTCGAGCATCACCGCAACGGCGATCTCGGCGAACTCTCCGGGTCGCCCGGCAAAGCTGATAATCCACGCATGGGTCTCCTCTTTACCGGCCGCAATCTGGGCCGTGCCGGTCTTGCCGCCTACTTCCCACCCGGGGGTTTGCAGCACCTTGGCGGTGCCGTCGGCGACCACCTCGACCATCGCCCGACGCATCGTGGCCGCCGATGCCGGCGACATCACGACATCGATCAACTCGTCGTTGCGGGTCTCGATCACCTCGCCGTCGACGTTGCGGATCTCGGTGACCACCTTGGGTTCCATCAACCGACCGTTGTTGCCGATACCGGCGGCCACCATCGCCATCTGCAACGGCGTCGCTTTGGTCTCGAACTGGCCGATCGACGCCTGGGCAAACGCCGGGGTGTTGTCGAACACGTCGTACTCGCGGCCGGCAGCGGTGGTGTTGGTGCGGTTGAACGGCCCGTAGTCGCTGACGAATACCGATGCCGCCGGGTTGGGAAGGTCGATCGGTGGCTTGGAGTTGAAGCCGAACTTCTCGGCCGTGGCGGTGAGGTTCTCGGGGCCAACTTCCTCGACCGCCATCTGCGCCGTCGAGCTGTTGCACGACACCCGCAGCATCTCAAAGAGGTCGCCACCACAGCTGCTGCCGCCAAAGTTCTTGATGCCCGAGGTGGTGAGCGGCGGCGTGTAGGCGGCGGCCGACGGGTAGACGGGTTCGGTGCCGCTGACGTTGCCGGTGTCGAGCGCCGCGGCGGCCGTGACCACTTTGAAGGTCGAGCCAGGGAAGAAGGTCTCGCGGTACGCCTTGGGGATCAGCGGGCTCGGGGTCAGGGCGTTGTGCCACAACCACGCCGCACGCGAGGTCTTCTGGTCGATCGAGCTGATCAGGTTTGGGTCGTAGCTGGGCCAGCTCCACATGGCGAGCACGTTGCCGGTACCTGGGTCGAGCGCCACCACGCTGCCTCGCGTTTCGCCCAGCGCATCGCGGGCGGCCTGTTGCAGGTCGTGGTCGAGGCTGAGCACCAGGTTGCCGGTGTTGTCGCGATCGGCGAAGAGATCCTCGATCCCTTGAAACGCCTGTTCGGTGGTCTTGCCAGACAGCTCGTCGTTGTACTGCTTCTCTAGGCCCTCGGCGCCGTAGTTGAACGAGAAGAAGCCGGTGATATGACCGTAGAGATGCTCTTCGGGGTAGAGGCGCTCGCGGCGGAACTGCCCTTCAGGAAGTTCGTTCGAGTACGCCAGCAGCGTGCCATCTGCGGTGGTGATGGTGCCCCGCCGTTGTCCGTAGTCGCGCACGATGGGTCGGGTGTTGTTTGGGTCGTCGACCAACGCTTGTGCGTCGAACACCTGCAACCGGTTGAGCTGGGCGAACAACAATAGATACAGCGCCATCATGAGGACACCGAATCGGCGGATTTGGCGATTCATGCCGACACCGTCTGGATGGTGTTCGGGTTGGCCTCGGCCTCGAGGCGACGGCGCTCGCGCTGGGCCGTGTCGTCAGAGATCCGCATCAGCAAGGCAAGCAACACATAGTTGGCGAGCAGCGACGAACCACCGTACGAAACGAACGGCAACGTGATGCCGGTGAGGGGCACCAGCCGGGTCACACCACCAATGATGATGAAGGTCTGGAACCCGAGCAGCGCGGTGAGGCCGACGGCCAGCAACTTGTCGAACGGTGCGTCGGCCCGCATCGCCACGCGCAAGCCCGACCCGATCATCAGCAGGTAACAGAGCAGTACGGCGGTCGCGCCAAATAGGCCAAGCTCTTCGCCGATCGCCGCAAAGATGAAGTCGGTCTCGACTTCGGGGATTCGTTCGGGGTCGCCCAACCCGAGGCCGGTGCCAGTGATGCCGCCGGTGGCGAAGGCGAACATCGACTGGAGCACCTGAAAGCCCGTGCCCGATGCGTCTTCCCATGGGTTGAGCCAGATCGACACCCGGTCCTGCACGTGACCGAACTGGGTCCAGGCCAAGTAGGCGCCGCCACAGAAAAGGACGAGCGCGGTGAGCGGGTAGGCAATCCGGTCGGTGGCCACCCACACCATCACGGCAAACAGGGCGAAGAAGAGCAGCGATGAACCGAGATCCTTCTCGGCCACCATGACGATGATCGAGAATCCCCAGGCCAACAGCAGCGGACCAAGGTGGCGCAGTTCGGGCAGGTGGAGCGGACCGATCCGGGTAGTGGCGATGCGCAGCAGCTCGCGCTTCTCCACCAGGTACGACGCGAAGAACACGGCCAAGGCAATTTTGGCGAACTCGCCCGGCTGGAAATTGATTGGGCCGATGCTCGCCCAAATGCGGGCGCCGTTGATCTGGCGGCCCACACCGGGCACGAGTGGAATCAACAGCAACACGATGCCGGCGAGGGCGAACGAATAGCGGTAGCGGTCAAGCATTCGGGTCTTGCGCACAAACAACAAGGTGCCCACATACGCGGTGATCCCCAGGGCGGTCCAGGTGGCTTGCAGGCCGGGCAAGTCGCTCGGTACGCCGCGCTCGCCGGCGAGTCGGACGATGAACACAAAGCCCAGCCCGTTGAGCAGGGCGGCGAGGGGCAACAACAAACCGTCGGCTTCGGGGGCCAGCCAACGGGTGGCGAGATGGGCGGTGACCAACAGGGCCAAGATGATGCCCAGGAACGAAACCAGGTTCGCCGGGATCGACGCGTTACGGCCGAGACTGGCCAGGGTGTAGGCGCCGGCGACGATAAGCGACCCGAGGACGATCAGGCTGAGCTCGGTGGTGCGGCGAAGGCGGCCCACTACTTCGCTCCGTCGCGGTTGGTGCCTTTCTTACGCCCAAGGATGCGGCTGAGGAAGCCGCCCGATTCTGCAGTGGGGGCGGGGGCGGGCTCGGGGGCCGTAACTGGTGAAACGTCGGCTTTGGTCTCGGCGGTTGGATCATCGACCGCCGCATCGTCCTCGGCCCCGTCGCTTGGCTTCGACGCCCGAACCTTGGCGGGCTCTTTGGCCTTGGGGTCGACCACATCGACAATCACCACGGTGATGTTGTCGCGGCCGCCAGCGGCGTTGGCCCGATCGACCAGCTCGTCGACGGCATCTTCGGGGTGAGCAAACTTGCTCATCACCTTGGCGATCTCGGATTCCTTCACCTCGTTGAACAAACCGTCGCTGCACAGTAGGTAACGGTCGCCCACCTTCGGGTCGTGGATCCACGAATCGACCTGCACGTCGGTATCGATACCGAGCGCTCGGGTGATGACGTTGCGTTGGGGATGCTGCTCGGCTTGGTCGGGGCGAAGCATGCCGTCGCGAACCAAGTCGGCGACCAGGCTGTGATCGTCGGTGAGCTGGGAGATCACGCCGTTCGAGAAGCGGTAGCCGCGAGAGTCGCCAACGTTGATGAGCGCCAGGTGTTGCGCGTCGCCGTCGACAAACACGGCGAGCGCCACAACGGTGGTGCCCATGCCCTTGAGTTCGGGCTCGGCAGTCGCCCGTTTGACGATTGCTTTGTTGGCGTCTTTGACCGCCACGACCAAGTCGTCGACCGATGCCATCCGGATCGCGTTGGCCAAGGCATCGACGGCAATCTCGGCGGCGATGTCGCCCGCCGCGTGGCCACCCATGCCGTCGGCCACCGCGAAGATGTCGTCGGTGATCAGCGAGGCGTCCTGATTGACGTCGCGAAGCTGACCCACGTGGGTCTGCTCGGCGGCCAAAAAGGCCAGCTTGTTCTTTAGCGCCACAGGTGCTCCCCGCTCCGGACCATCAGGCTAGCTCCAAGACGGTAGAACCAATCTGCACACGATCGCCAAAGTTCAGCGGTGTGGGAGCCGCCACCTTGTTGCGGTTGAGGTAGGTGCCGTTGGTCGAGCCGAGGTCTTCGACGAAGTACCGGCCCTCGCGTAAGAACACCCGGGTATGGAGTTGTGAGACATAGGTGTCGTCGAGCGTGATCTGACAACCTGCCGAGCGGCCGATGGTTAACTCGTCGCCTAACTCGAACGTGGTGCCCGCTATCTCGGGCGGTTCGACCATCACCAACTGGCCGGCGATCACCGGCGCAGGCTTGGCGTTGCGAGTAGCCACCCGACCCGGAATCGCGGCGGCAACCCGGCGCGAGGGACGTTCGGCCTTTGGGGTCTTCTGCGGTTTGAGAGGTTGGTCGGGCCGCGGGCCGCGGACCTCGCTCCAGACCGCTTGCAATACCCGCAGAAAGAAGAGGTAGAGCAGAGCCAGCAGGCACAGTTTCAGCACCGTAAGCAGCTGTTCAGACACAGTGAGCTAACTCTACTGGCGGTTGACGTTGTTCAGGATGCAGCGAATTCGATGGTGGTGCCGCCGAAGACCACCTGGTCGCCGTCGGCGAGTTCGTGTTGGCCGATCCGTACGCCGTTGATCTTGGTGCCGTTGGTCGAGCCGAGATCGATCACCTTGTAGCCGCCCGCGTGCGGGTGGATCTCGGCGTGGTTACGGCTGACATTTGGGTCGTTGAGGGTGATCGTGCAGTCGGGCAACCGGCCGACGGTGACGACGAATTCGCCGAGCACCACCCGTTCGCCGGTGGGCAGCAGAAGCGACCCGGCACCTCGACCGCCTTCGGCTTGAAGCATTGAGGCCTCGACCCGAAACGACGACGGCCGTTGGGTTTCGTCGCTCGACAACTCGACCCGCAACGGGCCCATAAAGTGAAACGCCTCCACCCGAGCGTGCTCGCGAGCAGCTCCTGCAAGCTCTCGGCTCAGCGACTCGGCCACCCCTTCGAGTTCGGCGAGGTCCTCGGGCGAAAGGTTCACGATGAAGTCGTTGGGCACAACGGTTTCGCCGTTCACGCCAACCGACCGGCCAAGATCCATCTCGCGGGTGATGCGGCGCGCGATCTCCACCGGGCGAATACCGCCTTTGAACACCCGAGCGAAGAGACCCTCGACCATGCCCTCGAGTCGGGTCTCGATATCTTTCATCACCGTTTCGTCACCATGGGGTCAAAGCCTACCGAAGCCAAAGCAATCCGTCCCGGCGTGGCCGCGCAGGGCCTGGTTGGCTGTAACCTCAACCCCTACGCAACTCGCGCGAGTGGCGGAATTGGCAGACGCGCAGGATTCAGGTTCCTGTGCCCGAAAGGGTGTGAGGGTTCAAGTCCCTCCTCGCGCACTACTACATCATTGTGGTTTCGACAACGCTCTGAGCGAACTTGAACCAGAAATCTAAGCAGCGCAGATGAATCGCAGGTGCCGGTGGAGTCAACTCCAGGGCGCGTCGGATCAACCTGATCCCGCGAGTCGATCCACCTCCTGGGCCGTCGTTCCGAGTTCATCTAGCAGCGCGGGCGTCGCACCAACCTCGGCGCCAACGATCGCCGTAAGGACGTGGCGATTGGAGATGCGGCGATCCCCTCGTTCTACGCAAACCTTCAGCGCCCGCTCGAGCGCAAGCTTCGCCGAGGGCGCGAATCGAGTCGTCCGACCTCTCCGAACTCGTGGTGACGGTGGCGGCGTTGGCCGTCCGGTGTCGACACCGACAGATGCGAGGGCGGAACGGAACTCGCGGTCGCGAGCTTCGCGAATTCTCTCGGCAGTGAGGCCCGCCTCTGCGAGTGTCCGACCAACCGAGTCACGCGGTGGGTCGACAAGGGCGAGGAGGAGGTGATCGGACTGGACAAGCGTCGCGTGCTCGGACTCGGCGATCTCGGTCGCTCGCTCGACCGTGGCACGGGTCTCCTTTGCGAATCGTTCAAACATGCGGGGCTCCTGACCTCACTTGGCTGCGTTGATGCGATGGCGGTGCTTCTTTTGAACTGCCTGGCGCGAGATGTCGAGCGCTTCGGCGATCTGCGCCCAGGACCAGCCCTTGCCGAGCGCCCGCATCACGTATTCGCCTTCGAGATCGTCGGCGAGCGCACGAAGTGCGCTGATCGCTCGAAAGGCGTCGTTGGGTTCGAGGTTGTCCACTGCCGTACGGACCATGACGCAACCTTAGTTGCCATCATCGACTCCTGCAACTTTAGTTGCAGTTCGATGACCGAACGGACTTCTCTTGCCCTCGCTGCTGTCGTGACGAAGTCAGGCCGACGCATCACGAACGCATACCAGAAAAGGGAAAAGCAGTCAGCTGTGGAGCCGACCGACCAAGTCCCGAACCTCAGGGTTCAAGGTGCACATTGGTGATGTTGCAAGACATCTGCAAGGCCCGAACCCTCAGGGGTGCGGGTTTCTTGCGTTTTGGGGTTGGTAGTCGATGGTGAGTTGGCGAGGAGTTCGCCGGTTTGGGTGGTGATGATTCCGGTGTTGAGATTGTTGATGAGCAAGACGATTCGGGTGGGAAACTAGAAGTAGTCTCTTAGCTCAGGTTCAAGGTCGCACTTACAGGCGAACTCTTGAACGATACCCAGCGCCAGGGACAACGATTCTGCCGGGAGTCGTGCGTCCTCGTATTCGTCGATCAGAACTCCCAGTCGCGAATTCAAGGCCTGAAAGAGGCCGCATCGCCAGAGCTCATCGAACTGGGCTTGAGTTAGGGAAACCTCAGCCACGTCTCCGGCAACACAGGAATCGGTTTCGAGTCTGGCCAAAGCTTCGGCCGAGATCGGCACCGTTATCGTTTTCATGCGCATGTGATGCTCGACCTATAGCGATAGTGACCGTAGTAGTTGAGCTGAGCCCCTGATCTTGTTCCCACCGGCGTTCATTCGCCGCTGAACTAGGGAGCAACGGTTGGCAAACCCAGGTCTGTCCACGCGTTGATCCCGCCGTCGACGTCGGCGACATCGGTGAACCCTAGATCGGCCATGATCGCCGCCGTTTGGCCACTGCGGTTACCAGACCGGCAGTACAACAGATACGGAACATCGCGGTCGAGCCCTTCAAGTTGCGTCGCGAAATCTCCCCGGTAGAAGTCGATCATCTCGGCCCCTTCCAGGTGACCCGCGTCGAACTCTTCAAGAGTACGGACATCGAGAATCACCAAGTCTGGTGGAGGGTCGGCCTGGATCGCGGCTCCATCCTCAGCCGACACCAAACGAACACCGGTCGATGATTCGACGACCGTGTCGGTCGTGCTCTCCGCACCTGAAGCCACGTCTGAGGTCGTGCTGCCACATCCCGAGGCGAGAACAGCAGCGAGCGAGATAGCTCCGGCGAATTTACGTATCTGGTCGTTCATGGAAATCCCTTTCTTCGGAACTATTTCTGTGGCGCCAGTTCGGCAAGCAACGATGCGAGAGACGATTCCTCAAGCGCTCCCGAAACTCGAGCGACCACTAGTCCGTCGGCATCTACCGCTACCCAGAAGGGGAAGGCGGTCAGCCCGTAGGCCGAGGCGATGGTCGAGGCCTCGCCGTCGAGAAGCACGGTTGCCGGCCACTCTTCTCGCTCGAACCACTCCGACGGCGGGTAGTTGTCCGCCGCGGCGTCGACCGAAGTCGACACGGCGACAACCTCGACTCCATCGGGAACCGAGTTCTCTTTCAGCCATCGGGCAGTAACGGGCAACTCAGCCTGACAATGGGGGCACCAATGAGCGAAGAAGCCGAAAAGCCTGGCCGTTCCGTCGCCTTTGAGTTGCACCCGTTCTCCGTCCATCGTCTGGGCGCTAATAAGCGGCGCCTGCATCCCGATGGCAGGGTCGGGGGTTGCAAAGGGCTCGAGAGGTGTGCCGAGTGCTTCGGTAAACGCCGTTTCGGCCGTCGGCGTCACCTCACCGGAGGAAGCGGCGACGCCAAGCGCTACTGCGGCGGCCACAATCACCAAACCACCGACCCACACGAGCGGCGACTGCCACCACGTGGTGGGTTTGGCGGCCGGCGTCGGCGACCGACGGGCCTTCTTGGTGTTTGGCCGATTACTCATCAAAGACTCCCGCGGTTGATGGGTTTACTGAAACGACGCTTCGCGTGTGAGGCGAGAACGAAAACGAGAACAAACGACAGGGCCGACATATGAGGGATAGTGATCCAGCCCAAAGTTTTGATCGGGCTCGATGTGCACGGGTTGTCGAGCGCGCAGAACGATCCTTGATCCGGGAACGCCTGAAGCTGAGAGTGGTACAACGCAATGCCCAGCCCAATCACCGCCAGGGCCTGCACATACGGAAGGACGCTAACGTCGCGGCGGATCGCCGCCAGCGGCAAGATGATCGCCAACGGGTACATCGCAATGCGCTGGAACCAGCACAACTCGCACGGGACAAAGTTTGCGATCTCGGAGAAATAGAGGCTGCCAGCCGTCGCTCCGACAGCGACCATCACGCCGAGCGGAAGAGCGACGTCGTCGATCGCCGAGCGGATCGACGGGACTACAGCGCTCGCGATTAGCCCGCCCATGCCGCCCAGAAGCAACAACACGAGGAAGAGTGCAACGGTCTCGGGCGCCATGAACCCTTAATTGTACGTACAATTAGCTCGTTGTGGTGTTCGGGTCATCAAAACGAAAGGTCCCGTCCACCAAAACGCGAAGACGCCGGGAAGATCCGAAGATCCTCCCGGCGCTCTGAAGGTGAGGTATACGGGAACCCTTGCCTTCAGGGTGTAATCCAAACCGGCGGGTGGTTCGAATTACACGATCTTTGGTTACGCCTGCTTGTTG
>CALHTF010000149.1 GCA_938038815.1 uncultured Acidimicrobiales bacterium
GTGGCGATGACCACGGGGGTGGCGCTGTCGGCGCCGGTCGGTGCGTAGGTGGTGAGGAAGCGCTCGTCGGCGGTTTCGACCACGGTGCACGCCGCGTCGGTTGGCAGGTTGTCGACAACCATCGGGGTGGTGGCCGAAACCTGGCCGGTGACGATGTGGGGCACGGTCGCGAAGTCGCCGGTACAGCTGACGGTGATGTCGAACAGTTCGCTGGTGAGGTCGACACCCGCAGGCACGCCTTCGAGCACCTTGTCGATGGTCAGGGTCGCGGTGTCGCGGGTGTTCACGAACTCGGCGGCGACGATGCTGTCGGCGTCGGTGGTGACGGTCTGCGGGTTGGTCGAGGTGATCGTCCAGCCAACCGCCGGTTGCTCGGTGATCACACAGTCGGTGCCCGGGGGCAGCAGCGGCGAGCTTGGAGTAGTCCAGGTGCCGGTCTGGCCAGCGGTCGTGATGTCGAGCGTTTCGGTGTGAAGCAGGCCGCAAACGACGTCGAAGGTGAACGTGTCGTCGAGCGACAACGAATGATCGGCCGGGCCGTCGGTCGTCTTGGTGATCGACAACGTCGAGGTCGTGTTCGTCACCACAAGCTCCTCGCCATCGGTGTCGATCACCACGGCAGCGCTCGTTGCGGTCTGGAAACGAGGGTCGGGGGTTTCGGCAACCGAACAGGTTGCGCCGGTAGGCAGATCCTCGATCGTCAACGGCGCATCGACCGAAATCTGGCCGGCAACTTCGTACGGGCTGGTGGCGAAGTCGCCGACGCATGAGACGACAACATCGAACAGCTCGGCGTCGAGGTCGACGGCGGCGGGAACACCATCGAGGACCTTGGTGACGGTAAGCGGGCCGATGTCGCGGGTGTTGGCGAACGCTGCGACCGGGGTAGTGGTCGCGTCGGAGGTGATGGTCTGCGGGTTGGTCGAGGTGGTCGTCCAGCCGGTGGCGGCCTGCTCGGTGATTTCACAGTCGGTGCCAGGGGCGAGCAGTGGGGTAGCGGGTGCTTGCCACGTGCCGGTCTGGCTAACCGTCGTGATGTCGATGTCGTCGCTGAACTGCGCGCCGCAATCGACGGTGAAGGTAAAGGTGTCGTCGAGCGCCAACGGGTTGGTGGCTGGGCCCGTGGTCGTCTTCGAAACCGAAATCGTCGACGTCGTGTTGGCGACGGTCACGGCTTCGCCATCGGCATCGATGGTGGCCGGGGCGCTGATTGCGGTAGCGAAGCGCGGGTCGGCCGTTTCGGTAACCGAACACACAGCCCCGGTCGGAAGGTCGTCGATTACTAGCGGTGCGTTGACCGAGATCTGGCCAGCGATCACGTACGGGCTGGTCGTGAAGTCGCCGACGCACGAGATCTCCACATCGAACAGTTCGGCGTCGAGGTCCATGCCTGCAGGGATGCCTTCGAGCACCTTGTTTACCGCGAGCGATCCGGTTTCGCGGGTGTTCGTAAACGACGCGGTGGCCACACCAGCCGAGTCGACGGTGAGGTCGACCGCACCGGGATCGTTCAGGGTCCAACCGGTAGCGGCCGCTTCGGTCACCGAACAATCGGTGCCTTCAGGCAGCGCCGGCAGGTCGCTGTAGCGGAGGAAACCGGTAGCCGACGTGGCGGTGACAACCGAGGTCGCCGCCACATCGTGGGTGCCCGAATAGGTCGCGCCGCAGTCGACGTCGAAGGTAAAGGTGTCGGCCACGTCGACCGGGTGGGCCGAGTTGATCTCGGTGGTCTTGACGATCATCACTTCACCGGTGGCGTTGACGATGCTCACGCTCTCGCCGTCGGCATCGATCGTGACCTCGCTGCCGGTCGCGGCGGCGGGGGTGTAGGTGGTGGCGAATCGGGTGTCGGCGTCTTCGACAACCGAACACACGGCGCCCGTGGGCAGGTCTTCGATGACGATGGTGCCACCGTCGCCGATCGGCTGGTCGGCAAACTCAAGCGGCGACGATACAAAGTCGCCGGCGCACGAAACGTCGACGGTAAAGGTGAGCGAGGTTGGGTCGAGTCCGGCAGGGGTGCCCACGACGGTCTTGGCGATGGTGAGGTCGCCGGTTTCGCGTTCGTTCACGAAGGTGAGCGACGGGTTGTCGAGCGCGCTGACTACAACCTCGGTTGCGTTGGCGACGGCGCCGGTGTCGGCGTCGCCATCTTCGATCAGCTCCCAGCCGGCGGGCGGGGTGGCTTCGCTGATGGTGCAGGCCGTGCCTTCGGGCAGCAGCGGAATGTCGGGGTAGGTCTTGGTAACCGCTGCGCCATCGACGATCTCCATCGTCAGGGCCAGGGTGGTGCCGTCGGTACAGGCGACGTCGATGGTGAAGTCGAGGGTGATATCGATCGGCTGCGTGCCGTCGACCACGATCGCTTTGGTGATGTCGAACGTTCCGGTGCGGTTGTCGATACCGATCTCCACGCCGTCGGCGGTGATCACGGCCGAGCCATCGTCGGGGTCATAGGCGGGAAGGAAGCGACTGTCGGGTTCTTCTACAACCGTGCAGGTGGCACCGGTCGGAAGGTCGGCGATCACCAACGGCGTGTCGACCGTAACGATTTGGTCGGAGATGAGGTACGGGTTCGACACGAACTCGCCCACACACGAAATGTCGACGGTGAACGGCTCGTCGTCGAGGGCAATCGGCGAGCCGAGGATGGTCTTGGCGATGGTGAGCGGACCGGTGGCGAGCACGTTGGTGAAGAATGCGGTGACCGGAACACCCGTGTCGTCGGTGGTTACGGTGATGCCGTCGGGGTCCTGGTTGACCCAGCCGTCGGGCAGGCTGATC
>CALHTF010000150.1 GCA_938038815.1 uncultured Acidimicrobiales bacterium
TCCCTCGCGCTAGGCGCCCCGAGTTGCGCAGCAACTCGCTAAGGATCGTAGGTCCGCCAGGACCGAAGACCTGACCGGGTGAACCCTTCGGCCCTTGGGGGCCTCTGGGGTTCCTGGAGTTTCCGGTTCCGCTGCGCTCCACCGAAAACGTCCCTCGCGCTAGGCGCCCCGAGTTGCGTAGCAACTCGCTAAGGATCGTAGGTCCGTCAGGACCGAAGACCGACCGGCACTGGAGCCTACGCAGAGTGGGATTCTGGGCTAAAAACGCCTGGCGGACTTGTAAATCGCGCGGTGGGTGGGGTTTTGGACCGTGTCTGATGGCCCATGGATTCTGAGGTTTCGGCGATGTATTCTGGTGCTTTCCACACCGTTTTGTGAAAGTTCGCCACACCTTGACTTCTTCCGTTGGGCTTCGCCGCACCCAAAACCCTCTCGTTTCGGTTGTCTGCCCGACCCGAAACGGATCCGCTCACCTGGCCAAATGCATCGAATCGGTGCTCACCCAGGACTACGAGGCGGTCGAGCTGATCGTGGTCGACGGCGCCTCGACCGACGAAACGCTTTCCATCCTCGACAGCTACGCCGAACAACTCCGGTATGTAAGCGAACCCGACTCCGGACAAGGCGAAGCAATCAACAAAGGACTCGCCCTCGCACGGGGCGACATCTTGTGCTGGTTGAACTCCGACGACGAGTACGTTCCGGGCGCAATCTCGGCCGCGGTAGAAGCGTTTCACGAGACCGGTGCTGACATCATTTACGGCGATGCGCTGGCCGTCGACGGACGAGGCCGACGGTATGGCCACCGAATCAACGTGGTGCAGGACGGCGACTTCACCAGACTCGTGCACCACAAGTGCTTTGTCGTGCAGCCGGCATCGTTTTGGACCCGTGAAGTCTGGGATCAAGCTGGTCCGCTCGACCAAGAGATGCACTACGCCCTCGACTACGACTTCTTCATGCGGGCCACCGCCGACTTCACGATGTCGTACTGGCCCTACACCTTCGCCATCGAACGGCTGCACAGCGGCGCAAAGACCTTCTTGGGTCAGCGCAAGCGGATCGAAGAAATCCGTCAAGCGGCGACCCAACACGGTGCCCACGACATGCCGCTCGGGTTCCGGGCTGAAGCCGCCGGGGTGTACCTGGCCGATGCGGCCCGTCTGTTGAAGCGAGGCGACCTCAAAGATGCCCGCCGCACAGCCCGCCAGGCTGCTGCGTGGTCTCAGCAGGTATCGAAGTCGATCACCTTGGTGTACTTCGCGACCTCACTCGTTGCTCAGGGCCGGTTCATGCCCAAGCTGCGATTGCTCTCGAACTTTGTGATCAGTCGCCGCCGAGCCGATGACGCTCACGAGAATCCGCCGATGCGTCGTCACTCTCCGGTAACCGAGCGCAACGCGCACCGGCTCCGTCGAGCCATGACCTCGCCCGCCAAGGGCGGCACCAATCGACTCCTCTATAAGTTGGGTCCGCGTCTCGGCGTGCTGACTCAGCATTCGCCTCGACCGCTTCGTCATCGCCCGCCGCCACCACCGGCCGACGTTGGTGAGCTTCCGACCATGACGGTGGTAACCCCGTCGTACAACCAAGGCGACTTCCTGCAAGCCACCATCGACAGCGTGCTCGACCAGCGGTATCCCAACCTCGAGTACTTCGTGCAAGACGGTGGGTCCGAAGACAACAGCGTCGACATCCTCCAGTCGAACAACCACCCAGCGCTTCGTTGGCAAAGCGCCAAAGACGGCGGACAAAGCAACGCCATCAACCTCGGCCATGCCAAAGGCACCGGCGAGATCATGGCCTGGCTCAACTCCGACGACATCTTCTTGCCCGGCGTTCTCGCCTACGTTGGCGCATTCTTTTCCGCCAACCCGCAGGTCGACGTGGTGTACAGCCACCGAGTGCTCATCGACGATAAAGGCGACGAGATCGGCCGCTGGTTGCTTCCCGGTCACGACTCGAGCGCCCTTACGTGGGCCGATTACGTGCCCCAGGAAACCATGTTCTGGCGCCGCCGCATTTGGAACGAAGTCGGCGGCATCGACGAGAGCTTCCGGTTCGCTATGGACTGGGACCTCTTGCTCCGCTTTGAAGATGCGGGCGCCAACATCGTGCGCCTGCCGATCTTCGGTGGCGGCTTTCGGGTGTACGACGAGCAGCTCACCTCAAGTGTCATCGAGTCGGTCGGCGCCGACGAAATGCGCCGCTTGCGTCGCCGATGTCACGGCCGCGACGTTTCGCAGAGCGAGATCGCTCGAGCCCTCGTCCCGTACTTCGCTCGCCACCTGGCCCTCGACCGGGCGTATCAAGCCGGAATCGTGAAGTACTAGCTGCTCAGCGGCAACATCTTCGATGACAACCCTTGTCTGGGAGCCAACGCGGTGCACTGCGCCAACCACCCGCCGAGAGGTTTTTGGCGATCACCTGACCACAATGTTTGAACAAGCTTGCGGCGTAGAAATGCGCGAAGCCGGCGATCACTGGTAGGTGTGACTGTATGAGTTCCCAAGATGGGCGCAATGTCCTGGTTATCTCCAGAACAATGCCGCGTAACACCGACCCCGGCGCCGATCGGGTGGCGGCCATGGTGAAGGCCGCGCTGGCCGGCAATGCGGTCACCTATGTTCCCCAGAACCTGCACCGCTTGCCCCAGCTTGGCCTGCTTGCCCCAATGGGCGACCTGCCGAATCTCACGGTAATCGCGAAACCCGAGATCGACTCGATGTGGACCTACCTCGAAAACAATGGCGTTGGCTTCGACCGGGTGATCTTTGGCGGAACCGCTTCGGCGATCGCGGTGCTCCCGGCGGTGCATCGATTTGCCCCGTACGCCCGGGTTGCCCTCGATACCGGGGCTGACGGATTCGCCGCCGACCACGAGTTCACGCCCGAAGAACAACAGGTCCTCGAAGCAGCCGACGAAATCTACGCAGCCGACGAGACCGGAGCGCAACTGGTGGCCGCTGCCCTTGCGGCTCCCGACGACCCCAAGGTTCACGTCGTTGCCGACGAGCAGGGATGGGCCGACGCGGCCAACCGGTTTTTGGTTGCCGCACCAGCGCCCGAGGAAAAGTCGGCTGCCCTGGTGCTACATCTACACCTGTTCAAGAACGCCGGGTCGAGCGTCGACGCGGTGCTCAAGAACTACTTCGGAAGCAACTGGCGTAGCTTCGACTTGGTCGACCCGCAAGCGGTTCTCGGCCAAACCGAACTCCGTCGCATCCGCGATGCCCATCCAAAGCTTCAGTCTCTGTCGAGTCACCAGGTTCGTCCGCCGCTGCCGCCCGATGCCGACATCGTGCCAATCCTGTTCCTGCGAGATCCAGTCGCCCGGTTGGTTTCGGTGTTCGACTATTTCCACTCGACCGGACTCGATAACGCAAGTGGCGACTACGTGCGGGCGTTCGACGACCTGCGGGAGTTCGCCGTCAGCATGGTGGCCAACGACAACGGGCTGGTCATCAACTTCCAAGCCCGGTTCCTCGGTGCCTATGCGTCGAAGCACCCGCATGCCACCCTGCGACTGGTCAACGAACTCGAAGCGGCGCGTGCCTTTTGTCGTGGCTTGCCCTTTGTTGGGTCGGTGGCGTCGTACGGCGACTCGATCAAGGTGTTCGAGTCACAGATCAGCGAGCACTACCCCGACTTTGTCTTCGAGCACCGATTCGAGAACCGCTCGTCGAAGCCCAAGGTGCCGGCACGCGAACGGCTCGGCGAAGAGCTGACCGAACTGCTCGAACAAAAGAACTGGGCCGACGCGGTACTGCTGAGCGAGTTTGCCCCCGACGGCCTCGCCGACTGGGTTGGGCCCGAACCTACCGAGGCTTGATACCGACCACGAAGTGTTTGGCGTCGTAGCGGTAGGCAAACAACGTGCGCTCGGATCCTCGCAGTTGAGCGAGTAGCCCGGCCTCGGACAGATGCGACCAGTCCTCGCCGGCAAAGGCGTGGTCTTTGGTGCCCACGCTCTCCCAATCGTCGATGATGATGATCGCGTGGTGAGCGAAGTCGTCGAGGATGGCGTTGAGCTCTTTATCGAGGGGCACCTGGTCGGTCGAGCTAGGTGGAGCCTCGCCGTCGCCCAGGTGAGCCGTGGCGGTCGGGAAGCCTCGGAACCGGCTCTTGTCCCAGTCGACGGTGGCGTCGCCGCTCCAGTGAGCGTCGAGGAAGAACACCGCCGGACCATCGAGCTCGTGAACCAACTCGGGGATGACCGTTCCCGAGTCGCCCTGGCGAAACTCGATCCGGTCGAGTCCGAGGGCCGCGGCATTGCGGTTGAGGTCGACATCGAGTTCGACCGAGATCACCTGGTCGAACCAGTGCGATGCGTGAAACGCCGTGTGGGCGTACAGCGTGCCGGTCTCGACCAGCGTCTCAAAGCGAACGTCGGGAACTTGGCTGCGGGCCAACTGCAAGATGTCGAACAAGAAGGTTGGATTACTCAGGGTCGGAACCAGCGAGAACAGTGGTTCGCTGCCTTCTTGCGGGCTCGACTGAGCGATCACCACATCGGGTGAGTCGAGCCGAAACGTTGCCCGAAAGAAGCTCTTCGCATGGTCGGGTTCGGCGTTAAAGCGCTCGACAGGAGCGACCAACTCGCCGACGGGCTCGACAGATTGTGTGTCGAGTGGCCGGCCGGTCGAGTCGACCAACACGATGTTCTCAACTCGGCGTCGCGGATCGACAAAGACGATCTGGGCTTCGAACTCGGCGCCGCCCGGCGGGAGCCAGGCGGCCCCGGTTCCGAGACTGACCCAACGTACCGACCGATCGATGCGATGAAACGCCAGTTGGTAGAACACCGGAGGTGCTTACGGCTTCTGGGCGACGAACAGCAACTGATCCTGGCCGAGATAGCCAAAGCTATCGGACCAGTACTCGAGAGCGAACGGGTTCTGGAACCCAACCGCTTTCATCTCATCGAGCAGCTTCCAGCCGTAGTAGCGGAAGCACAGGGCGCCGTCTTCGTCGACCGGGTTTCCGTGGTACTCGGGCTCGGTGAAGTGTTCGATGGTGCCGTCGTCGTGCATCACCGCACGGATCTCGTGTTCGTACTGATCGAATCCGTTGGTCGGAATCGCAAACACGAAGTAGCCGCCTGGGGCGAGGCACCGGTACATCTCGGCGAGCGCTTTTTCGTAGTACGCCACGTGTTCGAACACGTCGAGGCTCAAGATGTAGTCGAACGAGTCCGACTCCCACGAGGGCTCTTCAACGTTCTCGTTACGAAGCTCGCCAACCTGCTCGCCCGGCAGATGCGGATCGCCGAGAAACTCGCTGCCGACCGTCTCGGGGAACCGAGTCTTCATCCAGCGGTACAGATCGGTGGCCTGTTCGGTCATCCAGATCTTCGAGTCGAACTTGGGCTGGAATTCCTGGAAGAACAGGTGCACGAAGCCACGAATCCGGTTGCAGTAAATGCCTGGTCCGGCGACATGTTCGCGCCAGTTCGGAACCAGATCGCCACCCGGTGTGGTCTCGTACGCGTAGAGGTAGCTGCTGTGGAACGTGGCCCGGGTGCCGTTCATGAAGTCATAACCGGGGTGGGTCACGTACTCGCCCTGATCTTTGATCAGGCCGTATTCGAACGCCCGGCGGGCTTCCATCGCCGACGCGTTGTTGGTCTGGAACTTCTCGTAGGCCTCGAGCGAGTCGATGGTCTTGGTTACCAAGTAGGTGCCAGGGGCCCGGTTGACTCGGTCTTGAGATTGGCCGAGTTCAGGGGCGTGGAGGTTCGTTTCGCCCAGCGGGCTGATGAAATAGGCGAACTCCAGGTCGGCGAACACCGCTTCGTCAGACTCGGCGACCATCTTGCGGTACTCGTCGAGGATCTGTCCGAGCACCGGGGTGTTCGACTTGGTGAACGCGGTGTAGCGCTTAGAGATCTCGTCTTGGTCGGCGTCGGGAAGTCCACTGAAGTGAACGAACCGGAGCGGTTGTTTGTTCGAGCGGTACTCGCCGTCGACTTCGCTGATCTTGCGGTTATGCAAGTTCCAGTAGGCGACGTTGTAACCCGGGTGGCGCAGCACCTTAGTGTCGGCGATGAACGACGGAATGAAGTCGGCCCATTTCTGGTCGACGAAAATGCCGCGAGGGATATCGATGACGCAGTCCTTCTCGAGCTTTTCTGACCACCAGACCAAAAAGGCCTCGACGTCGGGGCACGAACGAAACGCCACAAAGCCCAGGTTGTATATGCCCAAACGGGAGAAGTTCTCGGTGAGGAACCCGCCGCGCTCGACCGGGCGCAGGATGTGCGGGGTAACGACCGCGTTGTGGTCTTGCAGCGCTTCCTCGACCTCGACCAGCGGCGAAACGGGGTACGTGTCGGGATCCATGTAGACCACCGGCTCGTCGCTTTCGCGGAACAGGTAGCTGAAGCAGAACGGCTTGATTGCCGTGTTGAGCTCGGAGATGTTGTAGCGGGTGATCATGCCCCGCTCGTCGATCAGGCCAATGTCTTCCATCGGGATGACGTTGAACGGAACGATCGAGGGGTCATAGCCAACCTGCTTGTCGGCGAGAAAGATCGTGAACTCACTGTCGGGATGAAACGATGCGAGTTGTTTGCCGAGGGTGATGGCGTTGGCGAGGTAATTGTTCGAACAGATGGTGAAGAACCTCATCGTTCGCTCCTGTCGAGGTTGACGCCCATAGAGGCGGTCGAGCTGATCAGTTGTTCTCGAACCGCACGCATCGAGAACTTCGCCTCGATCAACGACTTTCCGTTCTTCGAGATCTTGTTCCACTGGCGCTTGTCACCAAGCAGTTCGAGTACCGCATCGGCGAACCCCTGAGGGTCCTTGGCGATGAGAGCATGTTTGCCGTCGTCGATTCCCATGCCTTCAACCGCCATCGGTGTGGCGACGATCGGTAGGCCAGCGGCGAGGCTGGTGAGCACCTTGCCCTTGATGCCGGCACCGAATCGAAGCGGTGCGACCGACAGGCGCATGGTGGAGAGGAATCCGTCGAGGTCATCGACAAAACCGTGGTACTCAACACCGGGGCGATCGATGTCGACGCTGTCGGGCAACGCCTGCCCAACAATGTGGAAGGTCCGAGTTGGGTCTTGCTCGAGCACGAGGGGCCACACCGAGTCGATGAACCATTCGACGGCATCGATGTTGGGCAGGTGCTTGAAGCTTCCGACGAAGCAAATGTCGCCGTCGGGGCCGTAGCTGGCGAAGGTGTCTGGTTCTTCGACCGGGATAGCCAGCACATGAAGGTTGGCGTCTTCGCAGCGTTGTTCTACAAAGCCGATCTCGTGTTCGGACACAACGGTGCTGGCATCGAACTCTTCAAACAGCAACAGTTCGTCGACCAAGGTGCGGTTGGCGGCGTTGATGCCCCGAAGGTCGCCTGCGAGTTCGGCTTGGCGCAGTTCGCGCAGGCCGTGCATGTCGAGTGAGTGGAAGGCGAACTTTGCTTTCGGGAACCGGTCGCGGAACTCAAAGTGGTAGCCGCGGCCGATCGGGTAGCGGAACATGTAAATCGCATCGGGAGCGTCGTCTTCGCCAAGGTTCGGCGCAATGAAGTTCGAGTCGTCGATGTTGTACAGGCAGTTCACGCCCAGCCCGGTGAGCAACGGCGTGTAGGTCGGGTGGTACCGAAGGTTGGGTGCACTGAACGACACCCGGTGACCTTCGTCGAGCAAGATCTTGATGACGTTGTAGGTGTACACCGATCCGGCGTCGCGGTCGGGGGTTAGCCAACCAACGTCGAGGACCAAGATGTGTTTGCGCGACTCGTGGTCGGTGTCCGCAGCAGGGGCCGGAGCGACCGTCAACGGTGCAACTTCGTCGGCGGCCGCAGATTCTGACTCGACACCAAAGACCGAGGTGTTCACCACAACCTGGTGTCCCTCGGCGCGGAGGGTGTCGACCAATCCAACCATCGTGGCGCGCATGTCGGCGCCGGCGATGGGGTCGAGTTCGGCGACCGCTTCAAGCGACAGGGCAAAGTAGCGAGGGTCGATCGAGCGGATCGGGTCGGGAGATTGAAGTTGCGGGTACACCGGGCTGAGACCAGCACCGCGCGCTACGAGGGCGCCGCCCGCCATTTCGAAACCGACGTTGCGGATTCGGTAGGTGCGATCGAGGATCGCCGCACCGGCGATAGCGATGTCGGTGTCCGAGGCCAGTGCCTTGATCAGGGTCGAGCCGCTGTTGAGAGTTGGCTCGATTCCCACGCCGAGTACGAGAACCGAGCCCAGTTCGAGTTCGAGGTCGCGGGCCGCCATAGCGACGTTCGACGCAATATCGAGTTCGGCGTACAAGGTGCGGTGCGTGGCTTCGACGCCGGCGATCAGGTCGGTGATGAGCGAGTCGATCGGCCTTGGGGCCAGCACAACGACGGGGCCTGTTGTCATTGCTCGGGCCGCAACCAGTGTCTGGTGCGTGCTGGCTTGCAGGGCATCGCTGCCCGCCGCGGCATCGGCCTTGGTCGCAAAGACAAAGATCGGTGCGTCGATGCGCTGCGGGCGACGCTCACCCGAGAACGGGTAGTCGTTCGGCAGCTGCCCAAACCCAAGATCGGGTCCGAAGCGGGCGACTGTACTAGGCCAGGTCATGAACTCAGCTGGCATCGAGGTGCACAATTCGGCCGCGGCACGGGGGCAAGCGCCAAGATGGGCGCCAAGGGTGCCGTCGAACTGGGCGGTGAAAAACTCTCGTGCCGAGTTTGGGAACGTGTGCGGGTTCGAGATGTGGGCCTCGAGCGGCGAAACGCCACCGGCGAGCAAGTCGGGGTATTCGGCACTGAACCAGGCGCCGTCGAAGAGCGGACTTGGGTTGTGCCCTTGGCGATGCCCAACCAACAGGTAGTGCTCGAACGGATCGCCATGAATGATCGGCTGATGTGAGAGCCGCTGGTAATAGCTCGACGAAAACAGCGGGTGAGGGTCGAGGCCTTCAATCCAGCCGGTGGTCGTGTAGTGATGCGCAGCGTCGCGGAAGTGACCGTGGCTGACCAGTTCGGCAGCATGGGGGTAGCGGGCCAGGTAATAGTGCTGATCCATCAAGGCTTCGGCCTTGGTTGGTTCTAGGGATGGCGCCGGCGCCGGAAGTGGTGCGGGGGCGGGCGTCTCCACACTTTCCGCGTCGATCACTACCGCTGCGGGCGGTGCGGCGTGAGCCGCCGTCGGTGCAAGCATTGCCTGAGGCGCAACACCTGGAGCAGGACTGCGACCCTCGGCCTGGCCGTAGATGATGTAGTGCAGGAACGGGTTCATCCCGGTCGCAACCACGTCGGGGTTCGACGACACGTAGTGACTCGTGTTGAACCAAGCGGTCGGGTTCTTGCCTTCCGCGGCACCCACGGTGTTGTAGTGGTCGGCAGCCTCAAAGGGGGTCAGCGCCGCAGCCTCGGGATAGGTGCTGCGGTAGAACTGAAAGTCCATCGATGTGCGCAGGAGGTCCCGCAGCATCTGTGGGCTGTTGTCTGCACCGCGGAACCGAGAAAGCACGCCCTTGAGCGAGGTCGAACCGTTGGTGATTTGATCGGTGATCGATTTAGGAGTCAAGGGAGCTTTGGGGGGTTAGCGGGTTTTTGCGTTGGAAAGTTCACGAACGTCGTTCTCGACCATTTGCTCGACGAGCTCGCCGAAGCTGGTCTTTGGCGTCCAGCCCAACTGCTTTTGCGCCTTGGTGCAGTCGCCGACCAGCAGGTCGACCTCGGCCGGTCGGAAGAACTTCGGATCGATCTTGACGAACTCGCGGTAGTCGAGGTCGACCGCCTTAAAGGCCAACTCGCAGAACTCGCGTACTTCGTGGGTTTCGCCGGTGCAGATGACGTAGTCGTCGGGCTCGTCCTGTTGGAGCATCATCCACATGGCTTCGACGTAGTCGCCAGCAAAGCCCCAGTCGCGTCGGGCTTCGAGGTTGCCAAGGCGTAGCTCGGTGTCGAGACCAAGCTTGATCCGGGCGACGCCGTTGGTGATCTTTCGAGTCACGAACTCCAGACCACGGCGGGGGCTCTCGTGGTTAAACAAGATGCCCGACGATGCGTGGATGTCGTAGGACTCGCGGTAGTTCAGGGTGATCCAGTGGCCGTACACCTTGGCGACGCCATAGGGACTGCGCGGGTGAAACGGCGTGGTTTCGCTCTGGGGGACTTCCTTGACCTCGCCGTACATTTCGGAGCTGCTGGCCTGGTAGAAGCGAGCCTCAGGAGCGACGTGCCGCATCGCGTTGAGCAGGCGGGTCACCCCAAGAGCGGTGGTCTCGCCGGTGAGCACCGGCTGGGTGAACGAGGTGTGCACGAACGACTGCGCCGCCAGGTTATAGATCTCGGTCGGCTGGTAGGTGGCCATGATGTCGATCATCGACGTCTCATCGAGCAGATCGCCCGGCACGAGACGAACGTCGTCTACCAGGTGTTCGATGCGGCCGTAGTTGTCGCCACTACTGCGACGCACCATGCCAACAACTTCGTACCCCTTTTGGAGGAGAAGTTCGGCCAGATAGCTGCCGTCTTGGCCCGTAATGCCGGTAACGAGGGCGGTTTGAGAAGTCATGAAAGTTAGTGTGGCTCACTTTGGCGGTAGGTGACAATGGCCAGGCCAGGAACTGATTCCAACGGCCTACACATCGCCGGCTTTTGCTTTTGGGATTGCTGTTTTTGGGGGGAGGGGGAAAGGTCCTGAACCGCCGATCAGAACTACTCAAACGGGCCTTACTCGGAGAACATCGACTCAAATCGGGTTCCCCTGTACAAATTGATGAGCTCATCGAGGTTGCTCACCGATTCCCGCAGAGAATCAGACGTGTTTTTGTGGATCTCGCTCGGCGCCCGGAACGTTGGTTCGACACCGAACGATGCGTAGAGCAGCGACATGACGTAGTTCTCGTCAGCCAGCAGATCTTCGTAGTGGATTTCAAGAATGGGGCTTTGAGTACGCAGCGTGTTCACAAAGTTCGCCAACCGAGATTCGAACCCCAGCCGTTGGACGAAGTAGTGGTGAAACAGCAGCGGATCGATCTCTTTCGGGCCGAGTACTTCGGTGCTCGACCGGGCGTTGTAGGCCTTCTTTTCTTTGTTGAGCTGAAGACCGCGGACCTCAGAGATAACGAGCTTCACGATGTTGCGACGCGTCATGTAGACGGTCTGAACGTTGTTGTTCAGGATCCACCAACGCAGCCGGTCCTCATCGATCAGGCTTCGCAGTTTGGTCGCCACACCGATACACGAGACGCCCTCAACTTCGGTCAGTAGTTGGCGGCTGAGCGCGGCGAACTGCTCGTCGCTGCCTTGGGGCAACAACTTGGTGAACGGTTCGTCATGGAACTCGACCTCGGGGTGCTGGTTGAGCATCGACAACAGATGCGTCTTGCCAGTACGACCCGCGGTCAGCATGAC
>CALHTF010000151.1 GCA_938038815.1 uncultured Acidimicrobiales bacterium
GTCCGAACCGAAGACGGCACCTTCGTCGTGTGCGGCGACTGCTGCTACCTGCGGCGCACCCTCGAAGACGAGCACCTGCCCACCTTTCAGTTCGACGCCGACCAACAGTTGGCCTCGATACGCCGCATGAAGTCCGAACAAGGCGACGGCGCCACGCTCATCTTCGGCCACGACCCCGAGCAGTGGGCCGACATTCAATCCGGGGGCTTACGCCCGGGGGTCTAACGATCCACCGAACCCGGCGATCCATCGATCGATTGGCCCCCACACCTCCTGGGTCGGGTCGATGATGTGGAAGTGGTCAACCTGGAGCGGGTCGAGAAGCTCGATCGAATCACCGGCTGCCCGAGACGCCGCAACGTAGTTCACCGACATCTGGTGGGGGACGGCATCGTCGGCCTTGCCGTGAACAACCAACTGAGGCACCCGCAACGGGAGCTGTTCGATGGGCGATGCGAGCCGATAGAGCTCCGGCTGGTCGGACGGCGATGATTCAAGCAGTTCGTTCGTGGCGTTGTCGCTGAGTTCGCGGTCGTAGGCATCGGCGAGGTCCGACACCGGCGCCAGCGCGAGCACGGCGGCGACGGGCAGCGTCGCTCGGGTCGCCGCCCACAATGCCAGGTGTCCACCCGCCGAGTGGCCGATAAGAATCTGGGGTTGATCAATCAGTCGCAGCACGGCTTCAACGTCGGCCGCCATGTCGGGCCAGGGAGCATCGGTGTCGCCGATCGAGCGGTACTCGATGTTGTAGGTGTCGTAGCCGTCCGCCGCGAGGTGCTCGGCCAATGGGTGCATCAGGTCGAGTCGGTACCTGTTTCGCCAATAGCCGCCATGGATCAACGTGATGGCGGGCCGGACCCGTGCCGACGTGGCGGCCGGCCGGTAGTGCTCGACGAACTGGCGCTCATGTGGACCGTATCGCTCGACCGAAACGGTCGACTCTTTTGGCTCGGGCATCCCCCAACTTTATGGTGCGCTGCCCGCCACAGAGATGTACCGTTTTTGCATGGGGGAAAAAATTGTTTCGAGCATGCGTCGCGCCGCCACCGAGCTGCCTGACGACATTCGTGCCGCAGGCCAAGAACTGCATCACATGAACTTGGGGCCAGGCCCCGAACTCGAGGCGGAATGGTTGGCCGCTGGCCTGGAACTACCCGACCTTGAAGCCCGTCGGAACTACCGGTTCGGTCGGATCCAGCGCCAGCTCGAACTCATGGGTTACGACGGCGCGATCCTTTGGGATCCGATGAACATCCGGTACGCCACCGACTCGACCAACATGCAAGTCTGGGTATCGCACAACCCATCGCGGTACTGCTGGGTGGGCGCCGACGGCTCGCTGATCCTTTGGGAGTTTTATGGCTGCGAATTCCTGAGCGGCCACAACCCCTTGGTGCAGGAGGTTCGGCCCGCCGTCAGCTCGCTGTATTTCCTCGCCGGTCCTCGTCATCGGGAGATGGCAGATCGCTGGTCGGGCGAGATGCTCAACGTAATTCGTGAGCATTGCGGCGAGAATCCTCGGATCGCCGTCGACAACTGCGGCTACCGAGAATTCCAGGCCCTCGAAGCGGGAGGCGTGACCGTTGAGAACGGCATGGAGATGATGGAACTCGCCCGGTCTATCAAGGGCCCCGAAGAGATCAAGGCGATGCGGTGTGCCGTGCATGCGTGCGAAGCCTCGATGGCCGAAATGTACCAAGCGCTGCAACCCGGCATGGTCGAACGCGACCTTTGGGCGATGCTGCACGCTGGCAATATCCGCCGAGCGGGGGAATGGATCGAAACCCAGATCCTCGCGTCTGGGCCGCGCACGAACCCCTGGATGCAAGAGGCCAGCAGCCGGGTGATCGAGAACGGTGACGTGGTCGGCTACGACACCGACCTGGTGGGTGCTTACGGGATGATGTGCGACATCTCTCGTAGTTGGATCGCCGGCGACAAGAAGCCCACTGCCCAGCAACAAACCACCTACGATCTCGCCCGCCACCAGATCGAGCACAACGCCGAGCTGCTCACCCCCGGCCGTACGTTCTACGAGCTCGTTCATCAGTTGTGGCAACCGTCGCCCGACGAGTACCGGCATTACTGCGTCAGCTTCCACGGGGTCGGCCAGTGCGACGAGTACCCCGATCTCGTGTTCCCGCATTCGTGGGAAGCAAGCGGCTACGACGGGGTGCTCGAACCCGGCATGGTGCTAACCGTTGAGGCATTTGTTGGCTCGCACTTTGGTGGCGAGGGCATCAAACTGGAGGACCAGTATTTGGTCACCGAGGACGGTCCTGAAAAGCTGTCACACTTCTCTCTCGATCTTGTTCAATAAGTCATCCCCTACCCCGATCTCCTAGATAGGCCTATGGCATCTCCCAAGCAGGCGTCGTACGACGCCATCATCATCGGTACCGGCGTTATTGGATCGGGGGTTGCTCTCGAGCTCGCTCGTAGAGGCCTCAAGACGTTGTCGGTCGACAAGTTGCCGACCGCCGGTTACGGCTCGACCAGCAGCTCGTCGGCCGTGGTGCGCTTCACCTACTCGACCGCCGCTGGTGTGGCGATGTCGTATGAGGGCATGAAGTACTGGCGGGACTGGGAAAATCACATCGGCGATATCGGCGACCAGCCGTTGATCGATTACGTCGAGAGCCCGATGCTGCTCAACAAGGAACCGGGTGGTCACTGGGAGAAGGTTGTGCCCCATCTCGACGCACTCGGCATCCCGTATGAGAATCTCTCGTTCGAAGAGACCGAAGCGGAGTTCCCGATCCTCGACCTGCGGATGTTTGGGCCACCGGTCACCATCGACGATATGGACGCACCCTTTTGGGGCGAGCCGACGGCCAAACACGACGGCGTCATCCTCACCCGCGAATCGGGCTACATCTCCGACCCGCAGCTGTCGGCACTCAATCTGGCCACCGCGTGCGAGGTTGCGGGCGGCGAGTTTTTGTACAACACCGAGGTCACCGCGATCAACCGAGCCGATGGCCGAGTGAGCGGAGTCGAACTCGATGGCGAGACGACGGTCGAAGCCCCGATCGTGGTGAACGTCGGTGGCCCGCATGCTCGGATCCTGTGCCAGATGGCCGGGGTGTTCGAATCGATGGGCCGGTGCTCGCGGGCCTTGCGCCGTGAGGTCTATATCGTTCCCGCTCCTGAGGGGGTCGACTACGACACCGAAGGCGTGTCGATGGGCGACAGCGACACCGGCGTCTACTTCCGTCCCGAACGGGGCAACAACATTCTCATCGGCAACGCCGAACCGGAGTGCGACGAGCTCGAGTGGGTCGAGGACCCGGATAACTACAACGAACAACTCAGCGACGACGGTTTCCAGCTTCACGCGATGCGCCTCGCCCGCCGGGTTCGCAACGCCCCGATCCCCGGGAAGAAGAGCGGGCTGGTTTCGTTGTACGACGCCTCGCCCGACTGGCTTCCGATCTATGACCGCACCGACCTCGATGGGTTCTACGTGGCCATGGGTTCGAGCGGCAACCAGTTCAAGAACGCCGCGGTTGCCGGCCACTGTATGGCCGAGCTGATCACCGCCATCGAAGCCGGCCACGACCACGACAACGATCCGCTGGTAGTCACCGGCAAGTACACCGGTTTCCCGATGGATATGGGCACCTTCACCCGCAACCGAGTCGTGCCCGAGGACACCCACATGAACGTGTTTGGGTAAGTCTTCGCGAGATTTTGCGAGCTAGAAATGTAGCTATGCCAGGACTCTTGCCAGATATCGATCCCGACGGACTTCTCGAATACTCGGTGGTTTACACCGACCGAGCGCTCAACCATATGAGTACCGGATTTCAGGGCGTCATGAACGACCTGTCGACCATGTTGAAGTCGGTCTACTCGGCCGACGCGGCCGTGATCGTGCCCGGTAGCGGTACCTACGGGATGGAAGCGGTTGCTCGCCAATTCGCCACCAACAACAAGACTTTGGTGATCCGCAACGGTTGGTTCAGCTACCGCTGGACTCAGATCTTCGAGATGGGCGACATCCCCGCATCGTCGACCGTCCTGATGGCCCGCACGATCGAAGACGGTCCGCAGGCCAGCTTCGCGCCGCCTCCAATCGACGAAGTGGTCGCCGCAATCGCTGCCGAGCAACCCGATGTCGTGTTCGCCCCACATGTCGAAACTTCGGCCGGCATGATCCTGCCCGACGACTACCTGGTCGCCGTCGCCGAAGCCACCCATGCTGCGGGCGGCTTGTTCGTTCTCGACTGCATTGCCTCGGGCACTATCTGGGTCGACATGAAAGCCATCGGTGTCGACGTGATCTGTAGTGCCCCGCAGAAGGGCTGGAGCTCGTCGCCGTCGAGCGGCGTAGTTATGTTGGGCGAGCGGGCGATCGCCGCCCTCGAAACCACCACCAGCACGAGCTTTGCCTGCGACCTGAAGAAGTGGCATCAGATCATGAGCGCCTACGAAGGTGGCGGTCATGCGTACCACGCCACCATGCCCACCGACTCGCTTCGTAACTTCCGCGACACCATGGTTGAAACCCAGGCCTACGGCTTCGACAAGGTCAACGCCGAACAGGTCGAACTCGGCACCAAGGTTCGTGCGCTACTCGCCGAGCGGGGCTTCAAGAGCGTCGCCGCCCCAGGCTTCGAAGCCCCCGGCGTAGTGGTGAGCTTCACCGACAACCCCGAGATCAAGTCGGGCAAAGCGTTCGCCGCCCACGGGATGCAGATCGCCGCTGGCGTTCCCCTGGCCATCGAAGAAGGCGACGACTTCTCCACCTTCCGCCTCGGCCTCTTCGGTCTCGACAAGCTCCACAACGTCGACCGCACCGTCGAGTCGTTGGCCGCAGTCCTCGACCAGATCGCCTAGTTAGCGCTGGGGTTCTTCCACTCAGCCTTTGGTGTCAGAAGCTCGGCTAGGTCGCCGAGTGGGCGGTCGTCGAGGGCGACGGTTCGGTACCACTCGGTGCCGAACTGCTGGGCAAAGGTGTCCATCTGCGACTGGTCGTCCATGTCGATGTCGTCGGGCGTCTGACTGGCGTGATTCATTAGCGCGCCGAGCTTCTCGTCGAAGAACCCGTCGACGAAGTGGGTGAGGTCGGTTTCGGGGAGGGCGAAGTTGTCGCCCATCTCGCCGTAGGCCGGGTTCTCCAAACTCTGCAAGTACTCCCGGTTGTAGGAAGCGTCGAGTACCCACCCGGCCTTGAGCGCCGGGCCGGCGTGATGCGCGGCATGGTGAATCTGGATGTGATCGGGATGGCCATAGGTGCCGTTGTGGTCATAGCCGATTACCGCATCGATGGTCTCGTTCACGAGGGCGATCGAGAGACGGGCGGTTACTTCCTCAAGGTCGGCGTTACAAAACGCCTGCGGGTTCTTCGTGGTGTCGGTGTCGGCCATGCCCGAGTCAGCCCAACCGAGGAACAGCACCCGATCGACATTGAGTGCGGCGCATGCCGCTCGAGCTTCCTGCTCACGGCGTTCACCGAGGGTCTGCCCGCCGAGGTCGGCGCTGGTTTCGCCAGCATCGCCGTGGGTGGCGAACGCGACGACCACGCGCATCCCCAACGACTTTGCCTTGGCGATCGTGGCGCCGGTAAGCACCGACTCGTCGTCGGGGTGAGCATGCAGAAACAACAAGGTGGAAGGCACCGGTCCAGGCTAAGCCGCAACGGCAAGGCAATGCACCCTCATTCGGGGTGCGTTGCTACGGTTCGGCCATGACGGCAAACCCTGTGCTTACCACCACCATCGATGGCGAGGTGGCGACCATCACCATGAACCGCCCCGATGCTCGCAATGCGTTGAACACCGAGCTCCTCATCGCGCTACGTGAGGGGGTTGCGGCCGCTGATCAGAACCCAGACGTTGCGGCGATCGTGCTTACAGGTGCCGACCCGGCGTTTTGTGCTGGCCTCGATCTGAAAGCTCTCGCCGAAGGCAGCCAACAAACCGACGGGTCGACCGACCCGGACCGCACCGGCCGGCCCTTTGGCCCGACCGAAAAGCCAGTGATCGGTGCTATCAACGGGCCGGCGGTTACCGGCGGTTTCGAGATCGCCATCCTGTGCGACTTCATGATCGCCTCGGAACGAGCGTCGTTTGCCGACACCCATGCCCGCGTCGGCATCCTGCCCGGGTGGGGGCTGTCGGTCCGGCTGCCCCAAGCCATTGGGTTCGCCCGGGCGAAACAGATGAGCCTCACCGGCAACTTCATCGACGCCTCGACCGCCCTGTCGTGGGGGTTGGTGAACGAAGTGGTACCTCACGCCGATGTGGTGACCCGAGCTCAGCAGCTAGCCGCCGACATCGCGACGGTTCCCGAGGCCGCCCGTAGCCGGTATCGCTCGTTGTACGAACAACACGCCGACCTCGATGCCGCACTGCGGGTAGAGAAGGAGGTCAACTCCTCGTTCGCCTTCGACCGTGATGCGTTGGCCGCGAGCCGTGAAGCGATTCAGGAACGCGGCCGAGACCAAAGTGGCAGCCAGAGCTAGCTAGCCTTTCGGTTATGGCCCAAGACCTCGTGATCGAACAACTCGACGAGCTCGGGTTGTCGTACGAACTGATCGACTGCGACCCCGACCTGGCCGACACCGCCGCCTTCTGCGAAGCCTACGGATATTCGCCCGAGGACTCCGCCAACGCGATTGTCGTGGTCGGCAAGAGCGAACCGCTCGTGTTCGCCATGTGTTTGGTGCTGGCCGACAGTCGCCTCGACGTCAACAAAGTGGTGCGCAAGAAGCTCGGAGCTCGCAAAGCCAGCTTTGCTTCGGCCGACCAGACCATCGAACTCACCGGCATGCAGATCGGTGGGGTTACCCCGTTTGGCACCACGACCACCTTGCCGTTGTGGATCGACAGTCGAGTCATGGATCGCGAGAAGCTAATTATCGGTGGCGGAAGCCGCGACCGGAAGCTGCTCGTCCCGCCCGCAACGCTCGCCGATCACCCCACCGCCGAAGTAGTAGAGGGCCTCGCCAAGATCTGATCGCGCTGAGCGTTCTGGGCGTCCGCTCAGCGCGAAAATTTCGGAGGGTTTGGGGTTATTCGCGGGCTAGTTCGGCGTGGCCGGCGTAGTTCTGGTCGACGAATTGATCGTCGTCGAGGTCGACCACCACCTTCTCGAGTTCGCCGGTGAAGGCGAACGGACCCATGTGGCTGCCGGTGCGGTCGTAATCCGAGACGGTCGTGCCGCGATCGAACCCAACATCGAGCCCCGACCACGAGATCATCAGCCAGAAGATCTGGTCGGTCTCGAGCACGCCAGCCGGTTCGCCATCGATCAACAGCGTGAGCGTTCCGTGGGGGAACGCGCCGCCAGATTCTGATCGCTGCATCCGGAGCCCGAGCGTGCACGCGCCAGTGGGGACTGACCGATCCGATTCGACGATCTGGTGGGTGCCGCCGATGTTGAGGTCGTGCACCAGCAAACCGTCGCGCACAAAAAGCGAGTAGCCACAGGTGGCGTCGCCGTGGGCGATGAGCACGCCTTCGGCGCCTTCGTCGGGGATCGTAACCGTGGCTTCGATCCGGTAGCTGCGGCTGCGGAGGTCGGGAGCTACCTCGCTGGGGATGTGTCCCATGCCGTTCCAGAAGGTGTAGTTGGTGCGGTCGCCCCGATGCCGCTCGGCCCCTTCGGCAAACCGTTCGGCGAATCGGTCGTCGAGGGGCAGGACCTTGTTGGCTCGTGCTTGTTCCCACCACAAGGCGATCAATTCGGCGAGCTTCTGGGGATGGGTGGCGGCGAGGTCGTGGACCTCGTTGAAGTCTTCGTCGAGGTGATAGAGCTCCCACTGGTCATCGTCGAAGGCCGTACCGGGCTGGTGATAGGCAACGGCTTTCCAGCCTTCGTGCCAGATTCCGCGGTGGCCAAACATCTCGAAGTACTGCACCGTCTTGTGGTTGAGTCCGTCGTTGCCACACCCGAACGCAGGCAGAAACGATGTCCCTTCGATCTCGTCGGGGATCTCCAGGCCAATGCAGTCGAGGAGTGTCGGAACAACATCGGACACATGGCAGAACTGGTCGACGACCGAGCCTGGTTGATCGATACAACAGCCAGCGATCACCAGTGGGTCTCGCACGCCGCCGCCGTGGGTGTTTTGTTTGTACCGCTTGAGTGGCGTGTTGGCCGCCATCGCCCATCCCCACGGGAAGTTCGAGTGGGTGTCGGGGCCGCCGATGTCGTCGATTCGGGCGATCTTGTCGGCCATGGGTTCGGCCACCATATTGAACGGACCCATCGCGTTCACGAACCCCTGAGGTCCGCCTTCTTGACTGGCCCCGTTATCGGATGTGACGATCACCATCGTGTTGTCGAGTTGACCCGACGCCTCGAGGAACGCTAGCAGCCGACCGAAGTGTTGGTCGGCGTGCTCGAGCATTGCGGCATACGCGGCGGCGAGCCGGGTGAAGAGTCGCTGCTCGTCGGGGGAGTGGTCGCTCCACGGCTGCACCATTGGATTGCGGTCGGGCAGCTCGGTGTGGGTAGGCACGATGCCCAGCTCGATCTGGTTGGCCAACCGGTCGGCTCGGGTTTGGTCCCACCCTTTGGCAAACACCTTGTCGTACTTGGCGATGAGTTCTTGGGGCGCCTGGTGTGGGGCGTGACAAGCGCCGGGCATCGCCATCATCATCCAAGGTTTGTCGGGCTCGGCGGCGATGTGGCCTTTGAGATAGTCGATTGCGTTGTCGAAGAGGTCCTCGGTGAAGTGGTAGCCGGTTTCGTAGTTTCCGGGGGCTTCGATGTGGGTGTTATCTCGGACCAGTTCTGGGGAGTACTGGTCGGTTTCGGCATCGAGAAATCCGTAGAACCGGTCGAAGCCGCGGCCGAGCGGCCACCCGTCGAACGGGCCGGTCGGGCCGGTTTGGGTCAGCGGCGTCACATGCCACTTGCCGACGTAGTACGTGCTGTATCCCGCCGGTCGCATCAATTCGGCAAGGGTGGGCGCGTCGGCGTCGATCTTGCCCTTGTAACCCGGAAAACCCGAGTCGAAGTTCGACAAGCAACCCATGCCGACCGAGTGGTGGTTGCGGCCGGTATGTAGTGCGGCTCGGGTGGTGGAGCACATCGCCGTCGTGTGGAACCCGGTAAAGCGCAGGCCTTGGTTTGCGAGGGCATCGATGTTGGGGGTATCGATCTCGCTGCCGTAACAACCAAAATCGGCGAACCCCACGTCGTCGAGCATCATGATCAGCACGTTGGGGGCCTCGGCAGGGGGCCGGGTCGGTTCGGGCCAGTGGGCCTCCGACTCGCTCACCGTGTCGCCAATTCGTCCCGGAAATTCGGCGTTGTTTGGAACCATTGGGTGAACCTAGGCCGTAAAGTGCCACGGTGTCACAAGCTGAGGTCGTCGTTGTCGGAGCTGGGCCCGCTGGCTTGATGGCGGCGGGTCTGCTGCAAGCGGCGGGCCGGTCGGTGGTGGTGCTCGAAGCCCGAGACCGCGTCGGCGGCCGATTGTTCTCGCGTCGCTTCGGCGACGGGCGGCTCGACCTCGGAGCAACGTGGTTTTGGGCCAACGAACCGAACGTGGTCGCCCTGGTGCAGTCCGAAGGGGTCGCAGTGTTCGCGCAGCACCTCGCCGGGGACGCCATGTTCCAAACCGACGACGGTGTGCAGCGCATGAACGGCAATCAAATCGATGCCCCGTCGGGTCGAGTGGTCGACGGTACCCAGACCCTCGCCGAACGATTGGCAGGTCGCCTGGCCGAGGGAACCGTGCGGCTTGAGGACCCGGTGCATTCGATCGTTCCGGCCGATGCATCGCTCGCGGTAACCAGTTCGTCGGGTAGTCGAGAGGCCAGTCATGTGATTGTTGCGGTGCCGCCGGCGACGGCGATTGAGCTGATCGACTTTGGCGGAAGCCTCCCTCCGATCCTCGAAGGGTTGGCGAAGGCCACGCCCGTTTGGATGGGTGGTTACTGCAAAGTGGTTGCGCACTTCGACCGTCCGTTCTGGCGCGAAAGCGGTCTGGCGGGGTCGGCGTTTAGCTACACCGGCCCGATGCGCGAGATCCACGACATGAGCGGCCCCGAGGGCCAACCGGCGGCGCTATTTGGGTTCGTGCAGCCCCACCCCGGCCAACCGGCGCCCACCAACGACGAGATTGTTGCCCAACTGGTCGCCTTGTTCGGACCCGAGGCCGAGACGCCCCTTGAGGTCGTTGTGCAGGATTGGCGGGCCGAGCGATATACCTCGCCACCCGGCGCTGATCAGCTCAACCTCTACCAGACCTACGGCGACCCCCGGTATCAAGAACCAGCCCTCGATGGACGGTTGCATTGGGCCTCGACCGAAACCGCAACCGACGTGCCGGGTCACATCGAAGGCGCGCTGTCGGCCGCAACCCGAGCCGTCAACCACATCCTCGGTTTCTGATCGCGCTTAACCCGCTCAGAGCGGGTTCCACGCGAAAATTTCGGGAGGGGGACTACCGGATTTCTACTGCGGCTTCGGTAATGGCTTGGAGGATCTTTTGGTAGCCGGTGCACCGGCACAGATTGCCCGACAGGCCGATGCGGATCTCTTCGCCCGAGGGGTTTGGGTTGTCCGACAGCAGAGCTTGAGCGCTCATGATCATGCCGGGGGTACAGAATCCACACTGCACGCCACCGGCCTCGAGCATTTTGGCCTGGATGGGGTGCATGTCGTCGGCGGTGCCAAGCCCTTCGATGGTGGTGACCTCGCGGCCGCCAGCCTGCACGGCCAGGTACGAGCACGAGTTCACCGGCTGGCCATCGACCAACACCATGCAGGCGCCACATTCGCAGTCGTCGCAGCCCTGCTTGGTTCCGGTGAGGCCGACTTCCTCGCGCAACACGCTGAGTAGATTGCGGCTGACATCGACGGTCAGGGGATACGTTGTTCCGTTTACGGCCAGGTTCATTTCGTGGGTCATGCGCTTGCTCCGATTCCGAGGGCCCGGTTTACCGGCACCGCAATCTGTTCTCCTTGGGCCCGTCGGGCCGCGGCGTCGACGGCTCGGCGAGCCATCACCCCAACGGTGTGGCGCCGGTAGGCATCGCTGGCCCGTAGGTCGCTGATGGGGGTTGCGACTTCGGAAGCCCGTTCGGCAACCGAGGCGAGCGTCGAGTCATCGACCGATTGGCCGACCAACGAGTCGAGGCCATCGACCGCCAAGATGGTTGGGGCCACCGCGGTGAGCGCGACGCTCACTTCAGCAAGGTTGCCCGAGTCGTCGAGTGCAACGTGAGCAGCGGCACCGACGACGGCGATCTCCATCGCCCGGCGGTATTCGAGCCGCACGTATGCGCTGCCCGATCGTTCGGGCCGGGCGGGGATGTCGAGCCCGATGCACAGTTCGTCAGGGGCCGCGCTGGTGCGGCTCGGGCCGATCCACAGTTCGTCGAGCGTGACGTTTCGCGATCCGTTCTGACTTTGCAGGTGGGCCGTGGCGCCGAGCACGACGAGTGGTGCACCGGTGTCCATGGCTGGCGAGCCGTTCATTACGTTGCCGCCGATGGTGCCGACGTTGCGGGTGGCCGGCGAGCCGACCAGCGCCGCGGCATCGGCAATCGCCGTGAAGTCGGCGACCACCGTTGGGTCGGTCATCAAGGTGGCGTGGTTGACCATGGCACCGATGCGTGTCCCGGCTGAGGTGGCCTCGATGGTGGCCAATTCGGCCAACCGGTCGATAGCGATGATCGACTCGGGTAGGGGAGCCTTGCCTTGGCGGGCGCCCACAAACAGATCGCTGCCGCCGGCGATCGGTCGGGCGCCGTTGGCCAACGCCGCAAGGGCATCGTCGACGCTGGTAGCGATGGTGAAGGTTGGGTCGCTCATTGGCTGGCCTCCCAGACCCGCTCGGCGGTCATCGGTAGTTTCCTCACCGGCTGGCCGACCAGTTTGGCGATGCCGTTGGCGATCGCCGCGGCGGTCGGAACGTTGGGCGCCTCGGCCAGGCCTTTCGCACCGCGCGGCCCGGCTTCGGTGGTGGGCGTTTGGATGAACGCGGTAGTGATGGTGGGTAGGTCGGCGAAGGTTTGCAGCTTGTACTCGAGCAGCGCAGCGTTGAGCTGGCGGCCGTCGTCGCTGTACTGGGTTCCTTCGGTGAGCGCCTGGCCAATACCCATCATGACGCCGCCCTCGACCTGGCCGTGCGCCGCGATCGGGTTGATGATCGTGCCCGAATCGTGGGCGCACGAAACGTTGAGCACCCGGGTGACCCCGGTGTCGGGGTCGAGGCGAACGTGAACGGCGTGGCAGGAGAACTGCGGCGCTGCCCAAGCGGCAACGCCCTGGTCGCCCACACAATTCATGCCGGGGATGTCGGGGTAGGCGGGAGGGGTCCCTGACCCTTTGCCCAAGAGCTGTTCGCCTTCGGCGGCCACCTCGGCGAGGGCCGGAATCGGGATCGACCGGTCGGGGGAGCCGGCCACGTGGGCAGCACCATCGACAAGCACGATGTCGCCCGCCGCGGCCTCGAGTTGTTCGGCGGCGTGCACGCGAAGTTGTTCGGCGATCTGTTGTGCCGCATCGACCACTGCACGGCCGTTGTTCAACAACGTCTGCGAGCCGGTGGCGCCGGTGTCGTACGGGCCAACACCGGTGTCTTGGTAGATGATCTGGAAGTCTTCGGGGTCCATGCCCAACTCGTCGGCGGCCAGCTGACGCAAGGTCATTACGGCGCCGGTGCCACACTCCTGGGCGCCGGTCACGATCTGACCCAAGCCGTCGGCGTCGAGACGAACAAAGGCGCCCGACGGGCCGGGGAAGCTGGGCCACCAACCAATAGCCACCCCGATGGCCTCGTTCTCGGGGAGGTCTTTGCCGTAGTCGATGGCCGAGGTCGCGGCCTCGATGCATTCCTGCATACCGATCTCGTCGTAGACCTGCCCAACGGCGCCGGTGTCGCCGGTATCGATGGCGTTCTTCTTGCGGAACTCGACCGGATCCATGTCGAGTGCCCGGGCGAGTTCGTCGGTGTGGCTCTCGCATGCCCAGCACGCTTGGGGAGCGGTTGGCGCCCGGACCGAACCCGACGGCTGGCGGTTCGTGTACACCAGGCTGGCATCGATCTTGACGTTGTCCATCTTGTACGGGCCAGCCACATGCATGGCCGCGAGTTGGGGGAAGAACGCGGCGTCGGCGGTGTAGGCGCCGTTCTCGACCGCAACCCAACCTCGTCGGGCGACGATGGTGCCGTCACTACGAAGACCGGTTTCGAGGTCGACGATCATCGACTCGCGCCGGCGGTCGGGGGCGATGAACTCTTCTTCTCGGCTAAACACCAGCTTCACCGGCCGGCGAGCGTCTCGGGCGAGGGCGGCGATGTGGGCCTCGAAGTGGAAGCCACACTTGCCGCCGAATCCGCCACCGAGGTGGGGCACGATGATTCGTACGTGGTTGCTGGCGAGCCCGAGGGTTTCGCACACCCCGTTGCGGGCATCGAAGGGAACTTGGGTCGAGGTCCAGATCGTCACCTTGGTGCCTTCCCACTGGGCTAGGACACCGCGTGGTTCGATCGGTGCCGCGTGGCAACCGTCGGCTACGTACCGGCCCTTGACCACCATGTCGGCCTCGGCCATTCCGGCATCGGCATCGCCCTTGGCGATCGAGGAGAAGGTGGCCACGTTGCGGTCGCGCGGCGTGTCGCCGGTTACGGCGTAACTCTCCCAGTCTTCGTGCACCAGTGGCGCGTCGGGAGCCATGGCTGCTTCAAGGTCGTCGACCACCGGACGTTCGGTGTACTCGAACACGATCGCATCGACCGCTTGTTGAGCGATCTCGGGGGTAGTCGCCGCAACGGCGGCGATGATCTCGCCTTCGAAACGCACGACGTCTTGGGCGAACAATCGGCGGTCGGGAACCACCGGGCTGTAGATCACATCGGGGACATCGGCGGCGGTGAGCACCGAGACCACCCCAGGGATTGTCTCGGCCGCACTGGTATCGATCTTGTCGATAGTTGCGTGGGCCACCCCGGCGTAACGGAACTTGGCGTGGAGCATGCCGGTGAGTGACATATCGGCCACATAACGACCAGATCCGGTGACCTTGTCGGGGCCGTCGGCTCTCACGAAACGGGGCGCCGGTTTCTGTTCGGTTGCGTTGGCCATCGAAGCCTCTCAAGTGCTTGCCGGTAAGGGGCAGATCCTAGCCGCGTCGACCCCTGCCGAACATCGTGGATACCGGCCCGGCGTGGCTCTTGGTGGGCACTTGGGTAGTACAACTAGTGCTGTGAGTTCCGAATCTGTCGCCCTCCATCGAACCGGTGTTTCTGTTGTCCTTGCGTGGGACGATGCAATGCCCCACATCGCCCATTTTGGTGCGCCGGTACCCGATGGGTTCGAGCTAGCGGCCAACGATCGACCGGTGCCCCTTGGCGGCCTCGATGTCGCCCCGGTCTTGGGGCTCGTCACCGAAGAGTCGACTGGCTTCAGCGGCCGCCCTGGGATTGAGGGTCACCGGGCCGACGGCTCTGGTTGGTCGCCTCGGTTTGTGGCTGGGTCGGCACCGACGATTACCGACTCGTCGGTGGCGTTTTCGCTCGTCGACGACATTGCCAAACTTGGTCTCGACCTGTTGGTCGAGCTCGACCCGTCGGGCGCACTCGTGGTGCAGGCGACTCTCACCAACAACGGCGACACCGGGTACGTGGTTTCGCGTCTCGCCCCATCGATTCCGGTACCGGCGATCGCCCAAGAGCTCATCACCTTCACCGGCCGTTGGTGTCTCGAATTTCAACCCCAGCGCGGCCCGTTGCAAGGCCTCACCGTGGTCGAAAACCGGCGGGGCCGCACCTCGCACGATCGCCTACCGGCCATGTTTGCCGGCACCACCGGATTCGGCGAACAGACCGGCGACGTGTGGGGCGTGCAGCTTGAATGGAGCGGCAACTTTGCCGTAGCCGCCGAACAGCTCATCGATGGCCGTCGCCACCTGCAGGCGGGCGAGCTTCTGGCATCGGGCGAACTCGAGCTTGCTCCTGGCGAGAGCTACACCGCACCACGCGTGGTGGCCGTGTACGGCCAGGGCCTCACGGCGGCGAGCCAAGCCTTTCATCGGTACGTGCGGGGTTTCGACAACCAACCCTCGATCGACCAGCCCCGACCAGTGCTGCTCAACACGTGGGAGGCGGTGTACTTCGATCACAACCTCGACACGCTGAAGTCGCTCGCCGATGCGGCGGTCGAGGTAGGGGCCGAACGGTTTGTGCTCGACGACGGATGGTTCGGTAGCCGCCGCGACGACACGTCGGGGCTCGGGGACTGGTGGGTGAGCGAAGACGTTTGGCCCGACGGGCTAGGCCCGATCGTCGACCACGTGACCGGACTCGGTATGGAGTTCGGACTCTGGTTCGAGCCCGAGATGGTCAACCCCGATTCCGACCTGTACCGCGCGCACCCCGAATGGGCGATGGTCACCGATGGCTACGAGCCGGTGCTTGGTCGTCAGCAGTTGGTGCTCGACCTGGGCCGGCCGGAAGTTCGCGACCACCTCTTCGACGCGATCTCGGCCGTTCTGTCGGCCTACGACATCGGGTACGTGAAGTGGGACATGAACCGCGATGTGGTGGCCGGTTCGGGTGCCGATGGTCGAGCGGGCGGTCATCACCACGTTGTTGGCCTGTACGAGTTGCTGGCCCGATTGCGGGCGGCGCACCCGAACGTCGAGATCGAAAGCTGCTCGTCGGGCGGTGGCCGGATCGATCTCGGGATCTTGCGCCACACCGAACGGGTCTGGACATCGGACTGCAACGACGCCGTGGATCGTCAGGCAATCCAGCGGGGCTACTCGATGCTGTTTCCGCCTGAACTGATGGGCGCTCACCTCGGCCCCGAAGAGGCGCACACCACCCACCGAACCCAGTCGTTGCCCTTCCGTTTAGGCACGGCATTCTTTGGCCACATGGGGATCGAGTGGAACGTGCTTACCGCTTCGGCCGACGAGCGCAAGGTCATCGCCGCGGCCCTCGAAACGCACAAGCGGTTGCGCCCGCTGCTTCATGGCGGCGATGTGGTGCGGGTCGATCATCCCGACGCCGACGCGTTGGTGCACGGTGTGGTCAGCGCCGACCGGTCCCATGCCCTCTTTGCGTACGCCCAAACGCAATCGGTTTCGACGATCATGCCGCTCACCATGCGCTTTGCGGGTCTCGACCCCGACGCGACCTACACGGTCAGCCACGTCGACGACTTCGGGTCGGCCCGGGAGTTTGGTCGCACCCGGCCGGCGTGGATCAAAGCGCCTACCACCATGAGTGGCCAACAGCTGATGAACTCGGGTCTGCAACCACCGGTGCTGCACGCCGAGTCGGTTCTACTAGTCGAACTAACCACCCCCTAACCCAGTTCGTGTGGGTCAGCTGAGCGTCCGGGCCGTTTCGGAGAGCGGCACATCGGACTTGTCGCGCGGTAACGTTCGCAGCGCTCGGTCGCCCAAGTTCGAGGTAACGCCAAGCCAGTAGTGCTCGTTGCGGTAGTGATGAAGCCGGTGGTTGCGGGCCAGTCGCTTGTAATAGCGCGACTTCGGGCGGTACTTGGTGTGCACCAGCAGGTGGGTCCACTCGTAGTGAAGCAAGCCGATGATCGCTAACAAGTACCCCGTGAGGTACGGCGCCAGTAGCGCTTGGCCGGTGATGAACATCAACGGCACAACCCACAGGGCGGCGAACACGGCGAACAGCGCCGAGAAGATCGCCGCGTCGCTGGCCCGCAGGAGCAGGCTGACCATGTTGGCCGGATCAAGATGATGTTGTCGGTGGCCGACGCCGGTACCGAGTTTGGTCATCCGCAGCGAGTCGGTTGGGGCGTGCAACAAGAACAGATGCACGCACCATTCGAAGAACCCGGTGAGCGCAATCGTGGCCACCAGCACGATGAGGTCACCCCACGACCAGTCGCCCACCACGAGCCGAGCCACCAACAACACCGCCGCGAATCCGGCGATGATCTGAGCCGATGAGATCCCCACAAAGGCGCGAAGGGTTTGGCCTTTGGTTTCGAGATCGGTTGACAGGGCAGTCACGCTTCCAAGGATACGCACTACGGCGCTGGACGCCTTTCGGCTGGGCCAGCAAGATGGGCTGATGAGCGACGACTTCGACCTCACGCAGGCCTACGCGGTCGAGACCCCCGAGGACAACCGGAGGCTCTACCGCGACTGGGCGACTAGCTATGACGAAGGGTTTATCGGCACCCACGGCTACGTGTACCACGAGTCGGTCGTGCGGGTGCTGGGCCAGCGGTTCGGAGCCGACGCAGCGGGTCCGGTGGTCGACATTGGGTGCGGCACCGGTGTGGTCGGCGAGTCGTTGCGGGCCGCTGGTTACGAGGTGGTCGATGGGGTCGACCTGTCGCCCGAAATGCTCGGCGTCGCGGCGACCAAACAGGCGGCCGACGGTTCACCGATCTACCGAGAGTTGCTCGCCGCCGACCTCACCGTTGGTACGCCGATCGACGACGACAGCTACGCGGCGGTGGTGAGCGCTGGCACGTTCACCCACGGCCATCTCGGCCCAGAGCCACTAGGCGAGTTGGTCCGGATCGCTCGCCCAGGGGCCACGTTGGCTATCGGGGTCAACGCCGAACACTTCGTTTCGGCCGGGTTCGGCGCCTGGTTCGACGCCGCAGTCGCCGCTGGGCAGATCGCGGACTTCGAGATCGTCGAGGCCCCGATGTACGACCCGGAGCGATATGTGGCCGACGACGGCGCCGAAAACGCCACCAAGCTCTCGGCCGTGACCCTGTTTCGAGCTACCTAGGTGTAGACACGGCAGGGCCCGCCGGGCTATCTCCCCCGGGGGTCTGATCGGTACTGTGATGGCAGTGGAGATCATTCACGATATGGCCGATGGCGTTAGCGCCGATGTAACGACCGCCGTCGCTATTGGCGTCTTCGATGGTGTGCACCGTGGCCACCAAGCCGTGATCCGCCAAGTGCAAGAGCGAGCGGCAACTGCCGGGTCGAAGTCGGCGATCGTCACGTTCGATAAACACCCGGCGCTCGTGCTTCGTCCCGAGAACGCGCCGAAGCTACTGACCACCCTCGAACAACGACTCGAACTACTCGAGCTGGCCGGCATCGACTACGTGTACCTGGTGGCGTTCTCCGAAGAGAAGTCCCAACAGGATCCAGCCGAGTTCATCAAAGATGTCGTGGTCGACCGAATGCACGCCACGAGCGTGACCGTGGGCGCCGACTTCCACTTCGGCAAAGGTCGGGGCGGAAACCTTGCATTGCTCGAAGACCTGGGCGAGAAGCACGGGTTCTCCGTCGAGGGTCTACAGCTCCTCGAAGATGGCGATCTGGCACCCGAACCCATTTCCTCAACGGTGATCCGACGCATGCTGGCTGGTGGCGAGGTGGCCCAGGCCGCCGAGGCGCTGGGGCGTGGCTATGAGATCCGGGGCGAGGTCATCCAAGGCGATCAACGAGGTCGCCAGATCGGATTCCCCACCGCCAACATTCCGGTCGATCAAGCGCTCGCCTGGCCGGCCGACGGCGTGTACGCCGGTTGGTGCATTCGCGAAAACGGCGACCGGCACGGCTGCGCCATCAACATCGGCCGCCGCCCGACCTTCTATCAACGTGCCGAGCACTCGTTACTCGAAGCGCACCTGCTCGACTTCGACGGCGACCTCTACGGCAAGCACGTTCGGGTCGAATTTGTCGAGTTCTTGCGAAGCGAACAACGCTTCGACGGCATCGATGCGCTGGCCGAACAGCTAAAACAGGACATCGAAAAAGCCCGTCGCTTACTCGCCTAGTTCCGCGGGTGCAGGGTTTCGGTGTTGCCGTCGACGCCGATGATTTGGCCGGAGATGTTCTTGCCAAAGTCGCTGGCCAAGAACACGATCAGGTCGCTGATCTCCTGCGGGTCGACGTAACACTGCATCGAGGTACCGATCGCGTACAGGCGGCGAACCTCTTCCGGGTCGATGCCTTCGAGTGCGGCGTGGTTGGCGATTACTCGCTCCATGCGGTCGCCGTTCACGTTGCCGGGCACGATGCCGTTGACCCGGATGTTGTGGGGGCCAAGTTCCATGGCGAGCGTTTCGGTAAAGCCCGATACCGCCCACTTCGCGGCGACGTAGGGAGAGCGTCCAGGGAAACCCATGATCCCGGCGGCCGACACCATGTTTATGATGACGCCCGACTCCTGGGCCTTGAATACCGGAGCCACACGGCGGGCGCAGTAGAAGTGTGAGTCGATGCAGATGCTCATGCATTGGTCCCACTCGTCGTCGGTGATGTCCTCGACCAACTTGGTCGGGCCCGAAACCCCAGCGTTATTCACCAAGATGTCGAGCCCGTCGGGCAGGATTTGGTCAAAGATTTCGTCGAGGGCCGAAGAGTGGCCAACGTCGCACTCCCAGCTGGTGATGGAGTCGGGCAGGGTAGCGAGTCCGGTCGGGTCGATATCGCAGGTGAACACCTCGGCACCGAGTTCGGCCATGGTGATGGCAGTGGTTCGACCCATGCCGTCACCACCTGCGGTCACGAAGGCGCGTTTGTTTTCGAGGGAGATCTTCATCGGGAACCTTTCGGGTCGGTTGGCACCAGCGCATACTGGGCCAGGTCGTCAAACAGCGGACGGGCTCGCTCGGCGAGTTCGAACAGTCGTGGTGTGTCTTCGAGCGGCGGGTATTCGGTGCGGGGTTTTTCGATACCGGTGCTGGCGCGCAAGCCGTCGTGCCACGACCCTGCGCCTTCGCCGTACCAACTGACCTCGCGTCGTTCGCCGGCGTCCCATTCGAGCGCGTCGGGCAGGAAGTCGATCCCTGCCGCAGCGCAGTAGGCCTGGGTGGTTTCCGCCGGGGTGTCGATCAGGTCGCTCGACCGCATGACTGTTGGGGGAGCTCCATCCCGGTCGGCGATGCGATGAAAGAGCCGATGCAACGCCTCGAACCCGACCTCTTGCCACGTGCAATCCGGCCAGTGCTTCGCCATGCCCTGGATGACTCGTTCGGGGTCTCGGATGAGGAACGTGTTCGACATGCTGGCGAGCCGTTCATCGGTGAACGTGTGCTCGGCCGAGTAGGCAAAGTCCTTTACGAAGACGTTTCCGGTTTGGGCCTGCGACAACAGATCGTTCCAGATGGCGTCGTAGGAGTGTCCTGGCCGTGCGGCCACGTCGGCGTCGCGTTGACTAACCCGATCCTCGCCGTAGTAGTAGAGCTCGTTCCACGGCTCGTGATGGCACGAGAAGTCGCCCCGCTGGCGCATCATCCATTCAAAGGCCGTTGAGGTTGAGCGCGGCGTGGCCCACAGGGTGAGGAACATCAGTCGCCTTCCTTCAGACTTTTCGACGATTGCAGCGTGGTGAGTAATGACCCTTGCGGGCCGACCGGCGCCTCACCCAATGTTTGGTAGATCCGCCAGTACAAGGTGATGTCAGCAGAAAGCACCGGCTTGTCGATCTGACTTTCGATGCCGGCCGCCAGCGAGACGAACCGTTCGGGGATGCCCTCGGCGTTCACGTAGTTCGACATGCCGTTCACGAGCACGGCGTCGACGTCAGGCGCTTGCTCGACCGCGTACTTGCACGAGTCGGTAGCCAAGGTCCCGGGAAAGATCCAGGTGCAATCGTTGACCGTTTCCTGGCGGTCGTAGAAGCCCTGATCGACGAAGTTTCCCGCCCACACGACATCGATGTCGGCGCTTCGCAGGAACCGGACCACACCGTCTCGCCAGTCGGGCCAGAAGTAGGCCGAGTTCAGCGCCACCCGCTCGTAACCCATGGCTTCGCACGCTTCGACCAGGGTGAGGCCGGCCATATGCAGGGGTGTTTCGTAGCGCTCGGTCATCTCGGCGACGTACTGGCGGATGTCGTCTGCGTTGCGTCCGCCCGCATGCACCCAGTTGGTGCCCACCTGGCCGACCACATCGGCGCCGGCGTTGGCAAAACAGTGGACAACTTCTTCGAGCAGGTGGAAGTTGTCGACCCGTTGGTCGAGTCGGTGCTGGTAACCCGGCGCGTGTAACAAGCGGCCGTGCGCCCCGATCGTGCGCGGCGAGATGCGCAGAAAGTCACTCGGGGCAGCGTCGAAATCCATCGGCGGGCCCGTGAACCCGACCTGATGGGGAAAGAGCTTCTTGGTGGGGTCGGCCCACTTCGGTGGCTTGGCGTATGGGGTCACAGTGCCTGATTCTTTGTTGTGGTGGTTTCGGGCGAGATAGCTATGTGGTCGCCGTCGTGCAGGGCAGCGAACTCGGACTGGCCGACCAAAAGCACCGGACACGTCGTGTCGTACAGAGCTGCGGCGGTAAGCGACCCAGCCACGAGGTTGATGTCGGGGGTCGACACGATGATCGCCGACGGTCCAACGCCTAGGCGAAGGGTCTCGCCAAGTACGCCCGGCGTTCCCGATGAGCCCCGAGTCCCGGGCATAACCACCACCCTTCCGTCGAACTGCGTGCCGTACTGCGGGTGGGCCTGATCGATGATTCGGCCTTCGGCGGCGTCGACGCCACCCCAGAAACTCAACGGTTCGTCGAGGCGCAGGATCGTTCCCGCAATGGGGCCCGAAACCAACCACGTTCGGTCGCTGGTCACCTGATCCACCGCCCGGCAACGGCCGACTCGACGCAGCGTTCGAGACTGGCGAATCCAATCGGAACGTTGAGCATGCCCTGGGCGTAGTAGGCCCACTTGGCTGAGTTGGTGAGCGTTAACCCATCGATTCCTGTTGGGTGTGGCGGGTAGTACGAGCAGGTATCGAGCACGAGTTCGACGCCCGACTCCGCAAACGCATCGTCAAGACCACGAAGGTTGAGTTCGGTGGCCACCGCTCGACTGGTGGTGACGATGAACGAGACCGACGATGCCACGTGTCTGCCGGCGAGCAGTTCGACGGTCTCGATGCACTCGGCAACCGAGAAGTGCGGCGTGCCAACGCACACCGCCCGGAGGGGTTCATCACCGGTGGCGCTCGTAAGAATGTCCGTTGCGCCACTGAGCATGTCGGTGGTGATCTCGCTGACCCTTGACGGCACTGCGCCTTGAGCTGCGGCCTCGAGGGTTGGTGCCTCCGGGGTTACCCCGACGATATGAACGAGCCCGATCCCCCCAGAGGCCGCTCCGGCCGAGGTGACGGCCTTCAACTCATCTTCGGTCAGGTGGTCGATGCCGATGACGGCTGCGACGCCGCTGTGGACCGCCCGCCCGAGCACCACACCGAGCAGGTGAGGAAAGTTTGGGTCACTGGTCGTTTCGGCTGGAAGCGCCGAGACGTCGAAGACCTCGGTGGCTCGGCGGCCGGCATCGGTGTGAAGTCCGGCCATCGGCACCCGACCGACGAGTGCGCCCGCCACGTCGAGGAGGTCGCCGTATTTGTTGGTGCGAGCGCCCAGGACCGTGTTGGTGAACCCAACCGCATTCGACTCCGACCCGATCACGTGCTGGCCAAGCGAGGCCCGACCCTCGGGCTGTTGGTACGGCGCACAGGTCCACATCGCCGAGCACCCGAGCTCCTCATAGATCTCCATCACCCGCCGCGCCCCGGCGACCGTGATGGGGTCGTTTGCCTCGGGCCGAAACTCAGGAGACGAACACGAGATGACGCTCGCATTGCTGTGGGCTGGCACCGCAAAGGTGACCTTGTTGGCGAGTAGCATCTCGGCGAAGTCGAGCGACATCTGGCCCGAGTAGTGGGTCGAGTTGAGGTGCGCCATTTCGATGGCGACCAGCTCACTCGCCCCGGAGACTTCGGCCGCCGACACGATGAGTTTCATGGCGAGCTCCATCGCTTCGCCCGATTCGCCAGCCAGCCAGCGTTGCTCGTGATCGTGCAGCTCGATCGAAGGAGCGGAATGGGTCATGGCCGGAACGTAAATCCTGTGCCCGGTCGGTCGGGGATGAGGAGCTTGCCGTCGATGAGTTCTGGGTCTTCGTTGAACAGGGGAGCGAACCAGTCGATGTGTTCGACCGAGATGCAGTTCTGGGTCGACCCGGCGATCGCCAAGCTCTGTTCGGTGAAGAAGTGGCTCGACACTGGCAGGTGGTTGGCCGACGCGGATGCTGCCGCCTTTCGGAACTCGGAGTACCCACCGATGCGTTGCAGATCGGGCATGAGCACATCGGCGGCTCGAGCGTCGATCATCGCTTGGAGCCCGAACCGTGAGTACTCGGTTTCGCCCGAGGCGATAGGGGTTCGGCTGTTCGCTCGGACTTCGGCGTGGCCTACCAGGTCGTCGGCGGAAACCGGTTCTTCAAACCACACCAGATCGAACGCCTCAAGCTCAGCAGCGAGCCTCATTGCGTGTTTCGGACTGAACGCCTGGTTGGCATCGACCAGTAGCCCGATGTCGGGTCCGATCGCGTCGCGCACCGCTTGAACTCGGCGAACATCGTCGGCAATGGTCTGGCTCCCTATACGGAGCTTGACCGCCCGAAAGCCTTGATCGACGAACGCCGTTGCCTCGGCACCGAGATCGTCGACCGGCGTCGAGAGCCATAGGCCAGAGCTGGCGTAGGTATCGATGGTCGACCGGCACGCGCCGAACAGTTTGTGCAGCGGGAGTCCGGCCGCTTTGCCCACGATGTCCCAGCAGGCGACATCGATCGTCGACAAGGCGGCGACCGTAACCCCTTTGTGGCCGGTCGGGTTGATCTCGGTCCAGAGGTCGTGCCAGATACCTTCGGTTTCGTGAGGGTCGCGGCCAACCACCAGTTCGCCGAGGCCGATGATCATCTCATCGAAGGCTTTCACTCGGTCGCCGTTAAGGGTGAACGCAAACGACTCGCCGACTAACCCTTCGTCGGTTCGAACCTCGACCAATACGCATCCGACCGAGCGCATCGAGTGGATGGCCGTTTCGATCGGTTTCGGTAAGGGTAGGTCGACCAGTCGGGTGGAGACTTCGGTGATCTTCACTGGGCGTACGACGGATCGACCTGGTCGAGCATCCGGCGCAGCGCCGGCCACTCGTGCAGCCCGAGAGGGAAATGGTCGTACTGCTCTTTGGAGAGCTCCCAAATGTTCTGTGGTCCGGGATCGATCTCCAGCCCGGTGGCGTGGGCGGCGAGCATTGTTAGGCAAGCTCGAATCAGGTAATGCATCACCATAAACGCCTCGCCTGCGGTTTCGCCGACGGTCAAAAAGCCGTGGTTGCGCATGATGAGCGCTCGTTTGCCTTCAAGGTTGGCGGCCAGTCGCTCGCGCTCTTCAAGGGTTAGCGAGAGGCCCTCCCAGTCGTGGTAGCCAACGTCGCCAAACAGCATCGACGAGTCCTGAACCAGATGTTGCAGCCCACCCTTGAGTGCGGTGACCGCTAAGGCGTCGGGCACGTGGGCGTGGAACACAACCTTCCACTTCGGGAAGTCGTTGTGGATTGCCGAGTGAATGACAAAACCTGCGGTGTTCACGTCG
>CALHTF010000152.1 GCA_938038815.1 uncultured Acidimicrobiales bacterium
CGGCGTTTCACCCGAACGACCCGTCGACGGTCGACGCCCAACAGAGCTGGCAGCTGGTCGATGCCTCGGTTGGGGAGTTCGCCAACGAGGAGTCGATCATCGACCGGACCAAACGCAAGCTCAGCACCCGGTCGCTGCGCATGCGTTAACTGCGACAGGCAGTAGCGCTCCACGCCGACCAGACGCCGTCGACATTCGAGCGGACCTCGATGCACGGGCGTTCCGTAGCGAGCAATCCGGGCAGGTCGATTCGGGGCTCTTCGACCCGGCCGAGATCCTCGGCTCGGTCGGATCGGCGAACCTGCCAGGTTGTGCCTTCGACCTCGCCGTCCTCCCACGTAAAACGCACCGTCGACGACGTGAGCTCTTCGGCTGCGACGTCGAGCGGGACTTGGGGCAACGCCTGGATGATCTGCACGTCGTCATCGTCGGCCTGGAAGTCGGTGGGTGTTTCCCGTTCGTCGCCGATGTCTTCGGGGCTCTGTACGGCGGTCCAGACCACAAAGCCGCCGACCACCAAGAAGGCGAGGGTCGACAGGGCGGCGATAATCGCCCGCTTCGGCGACGTTGGCTCGACCTGAAACTGCTCGGAGGGTGCAGCGACCGGCGCGGCCACCGATGCCCCCGGCCGGGCGGGGCCGGTGATGAGGTTGGTGCGGTCTTGGTCGAGCACCCCCGGGGGAGTGGGTTCGCCGACCTCGACAACGTCGGGAACCGACTCGGGAACGTGGGTCCGATCGACAGCGGGTACCTCGCGTACCTCAGGTGTATCGCGCAGGTCGATGCTCGGGTACGGCGCTTCGTTCTCGATCACAATTTCGCTCAGCCGTAGGCCAGCATCGGCCTGGGTTTGCTGGAGCCGCCGAGCGACCTCGGCGGCCGACTGAGGTCGGGTGCTCGGGTCCTTGCGCAAGAGATCGTTGATGATCTCGTGCAACGAACTGGGGATGTCGGTGCGCTCGATTGGCTGCGGTGGGTCGTTGAGCACCTTCATGATCAACGATCCCATCGAGGCGGCATGGAACGGGTTGGAGCCGGTCAACAACGTGTACAGGGTCGAGCCGAGCGAATAGAGATCCGATGCGGGGCCGGGATCTTTCTCGTTGAGGACCTCGGGCGAGGCGTGGGCCGGCGTAAACGAGAGCCCCGACGTGGTGGTTTCGTTGCTCCGGTCGACTCCTGAAAAGGCCGAGATGCCGAAGTCGCCGAGCACCCGGCGGTCGTAACGATCAATAAAGATGTTGTCGGGTTTCACGTCGCGGTGAACCACATTGGCTTGGTGGGCCGACTCGAGCGCCGAGGCAATCTCGACGCCGGTTTCGAGCACATCGGCGACCGACATCGGACCACTAGCTTTCACCAGATCGCCGCAGCTACCACCCTCATAGAACGGCATCACCAGGTACGGCACGCCGCCTTCGGCGAAGCCAGAATCGAACAAGGTGACGATGTTTGGATGCTGCGAAACCCGGCCCATCGTCTGACACTCGCGAGTAAAGGCCCGTTTGACGCGGTCGTCGAGCTTTTCGAGATCGAGGACTTTGATGGCCACGGTACGGCTGTGGCGGGTGTCGGTTGCTTTGTAGATGACGCTGAACCCACCACCGCCGATGCGGGTGACGTCGTCGTAGCCCTCGATCGAGAGGGTGTTGCTCACCGGCTACCTTCAGTGAGGTACTGAAAGGTCCGTTCGCCGACCTGAATATGCGACCCCGCCTCGAGGACCACTTCGACATTGGGGCGCAAGCGAATCGCCTGCTGAGCCGATCCGCCGGGCGGGAAAACCTTGGTGCCGTTGGACGAGCCGAGATCGACGATCTTGACGTCCCACCCGACGATACGGATTTCGGCGTGGCGCTTGGAGACCATGTGGCGTTCGTCGTCGAGCACGATGATGCCGATGCCCGGCGCCGACGATTCGGGGCGTCGGCCAAGAACGTAGGGCCGGTCGAGTGGATACAGCTGGCCGTCGTCGAATCGGAGTTGGCCTAGGGCCGGACGTTCGCCCTGCTCGATGGCGGATGACGGGTCGATGGCCGAGCCGCAGATCGCGCAGCTCGACGACTGCATTCGGTTGAGGTGACCCTGCGGGCATCGCACACCAGCGACGGTGACCGCCCCGGTCTCGACGGGGCTGGTGTCGCGAGGATCCGGCACCGCGGCGAAGATCCCGCGGCGTTTGGTCGACTGCTTGGCCGGTGCAGGTGGATCGGAAGGCGCTGCGGCCTCGTTGATCGGCGGCGCATATGGGCTGCGTTCGACCGACAACGTATCGGGCGACAACGCCGGGGTCCGGCGGTCGTGGTTGGCCGGCGGAGGCGGGAGGTCGCGTAAATCGATCTCGGTACCGTCGTCGGGGTTCGCGGTCGGGGCACTGATGGTCGGAGCCTCGACCGGCGGTGGAGGTGGTGGCGCATTATCGACGTACTCGGGCACCGGATTCGGCGGCGGGGGAGGAGGCGGCGCGCTTGTAGCGGCGGGTTCAGGAGTCGGGTTCGATTTGGGGTGGGCGGCCACTGCGGCGCGAATCTCTGCCAGCTCGTTCGGGCCGATGGTGGCGGTGACGTCGGGTCGAAACTCCTGGTCGAGCTTGCGGCTAGCGACGACCGGCGCGGCTGGCGGCTCGGGGTCGGCGAGCAGCGTCGACGCGGCGTCGGCCACCGTCTCAGGAAGCGGTGCCGGTTCGATCGTCGCTTCGCTGTCGGGCCGTTGCTCAGAATCAAAACCCTGACTCTGAGTCGGGGTTTTGTTTTTGCTGGCCGCTTCGGTGGCGACTTGAACGGCCTTGGGTACGGCTGAACTGGCCGTAACCGCAAACCCTGCGCCGGGCACCACACCTGCGAGAAGCGCACCTCGGGCACCGGAAAGGTCGGCGCCGAGAGCTTGGGGATCGCCGGCGCTCATGGTGACGAGTTCGCCGTCGATCACCTGGTCGATCCAGGTAGAGGTGCTGGCCCCGTCGAGCACGTGGGACTCGCCGGTGGAGACCGCGATGCTAAGGGTGGTAGCGCCGTACACAAACACCCGCATCGACGTGGCCTCAACCTGGGCGGCGAGAACCGGCGGATGGTCGAAGTTTGCCTCGATGATGCTGGTGGCAATCGAGCGGACCAGGTTTTCCCAGGCGTCGGTGCCTTGTTCGTAGGAGGCGAAGATGGTTTCGACCCGTTGGGCGGCGGCTGACGCGAAGTCGCCAGGCGCCGCGCCGACGAACGGTCCGGACCGCACGACAATGCCGTCACCAGGAAGAATGCGAAGTGGGAGTTCCATTGCAGCCGATTTCCTTTCCGTCGTCTTCTACGTTCCAGAGTGAGCCAAAAAGCGTTCGAGTGCCAGTTTGGCGACCGGGAGCGAGCCACGGTCGTGCCGCGCTGACCCGGCTTCGATTCACCACAAGACTAGAAGCCCAGACTACGAGCAGATGGTCGGGGAGGTCCCCATGGCGACTATGGGGACCCATCCCCATGTTTGCTGGCCAAATTGTGGGCCATGGTCTCGTGGGGGCCATTTCGACCCCACCTTTCGAACGCCCTACGATCCCTACCGAGATCCCCCCAGGTTGAAGGACCTCAATCGCCCCGTGATAAGCCGAAGATTTCTTAGCTCAGCAGTAGCGACCGCTGTGCTCCTCGCCGTTATTGGCTGGGCGATCTTTGCTGCGGTTCGGGCCGACGGGTTTGCTCGCACCGACCTGTTGCTCAACGACGGTGGCGCCTGGTTGGTGAACCGGGTCGACGGCGACCTCGCCCACGTCAACGGTGCGGTCTTCGAAGTCGATGCCCGGATCGATGCGGGTGCCGCCGATAACCAACTCGATGTGGTGCAGGCCCCTGGGTTTGTCTTGGCGCACACCACCGAAGGATTGGTGCCGGTCGATGTTGCTCGGTTGCAGTTGACCAACGTGCTGATTGGCTTGCCGATCGACGTAAAGGTATCGGCGGGCGAAGGGGTCGTCGGGGTGGTCGATGAAGATGAGGGTCGAGTCTGGCGCCTCCCGGTCGGCGATCTCGACGAATCTCTCAACCTCGACGACGAGCCCCCGACCCTTTCGATGGGCGGCGAGACGATGGCGGTCGTGGGCGTCGACGGCGCGGTTCACGCGGCAAGCGACTCGTTGATCACCCTCGATCCGGCCGGCGGCGAACGCGAGTTCGCGTTGTCGGCGCCAGTCGATGCGTTGACCTCGTTAGGCCAACGGGCCGTCGCTATATCGGGCGACGACCTGATCAACTTTTCGGGCATCGAGGCAACCCGAGTGCCGCTTGATCGACGGCTGTTTAATCCCAAGCTGCAGCAGCCCGGAATCTCGAGCGAGAAGGTCTTCGCCGCAACGGGCAACGGCGAAGTTGTCGAAATCGACCGAACGACCGGCCGGGTGATCGTGCTGGTCGACGACCTAGGCACCGACCTGCTACCCCCGGTCGTATTACGGGGCTGCGTCTTCACGTACGCGATCGATCTCAACGAATCGGTTCGGATATGCGGCGGCGAACGGGTTGCGTGGCCGGTCGCGAATCAACCGACCGAACCTCGCCTGCGGTTGGTGAACGACCGGGTATGGCTCGACGATCCACTCACCGATCTCTATGCCTACATTCCGCTCGAAGGCGACCAGATCCTTACCGAAGAGTGGGCGGGCGATGGCCCGGGAGTTGGCGAAGGCGACGAAGGGGTCGGTGCCGACAGCGAAGTTCGTGGCACTACCAGCGCTGCCGACGGCGATGGACGAGGCGGTCTGGGCCGAGGCAAGGTGCTCGACGACGGGGTTAACGAACCTCCGCTGGCTCGCGACGACGAAGTCACGCTTCAGGTCGGCCAGTCCGGGCTGGTCAGCGTACTTGCCAACGATCTCGAACCTGACGGCGATGTACTGGGTGTTGTGCTCGAAGACCCACCTGAGGGGTTCGTGGTGCTGAACGACCAGCGGGTGTTTATCCGGGCATTCGACGCGCCCACCACCGTGATGGTGGGCTACCGGGCCACCGACGGGTTTACCGAAAGTAATCGGGCGACCATCCAGGTCACCGTCGAAGCGAAGGCCGGAAACGATCCGCCGATCGCCGTCGACGACGTGGCCGAGGTGACCGTCGGCAGCCTCTTGTCGTTCGACGTGTTGTACAACGACTACGACCCGAACGGCGACCGGCTGGTGTTGGCCGACGTTTCGACTGAGGCCGAAGGGGCGGTGGTGACCTGGACCGCCGACGGTTTGGTGAGCTTCGCCGCGACCGAGTCGGGAATCCAAGAAGTGGCCTACGTCGTCAGCGACGGCAGCGCCACCGCCGAGGGCATGCTGGAAATCGATGTGGTTGAGGTGGGCACCGACAACCGTGCGCCGCTCGTCATCAACGACTTTGTCTCGACCCTGGCCGAGCAACCGATTCGGTTCTCGCCGCTCATCAACGACACCGACCCCGACGGCGACCAGTTGACCATCCAAGAACTCGGCGTGGTCGAGCCGGCGTCGAGCGTGTCGTTCGAGCTGTTTGGCGATAACTCGGTCATCGCCTCGCCGGGCCCCGACTTTGTCGGCTCGGCGACCGTTCCGTACGTGGTGGTCGACGACCGTGGAGCGGAGGCAACCGGCTTGATCCGGCTCGAGGTCGGCGACCGCTCGGTCGAGAACCGAAACCCGGTAGTCGTCGACGATTCGGCGTTGCTGATTCCGGGCGAGTCGACCATCGTGCAGGTGTTGGCCAACGACTTTGACCCCGACGGCGACGTGTTGCGTCTGGTCGAGGTGACCTCCGACGACGCGCTCGCTGCCGTGGTGGTCGATCGGTCGTCGGTAGAGCTCACGGCTGCCCCCGACGCGACCGGTACCGTCGTGCTGGCCTACACCGTCGATGACGGCGCCGGTGGTGAGTCGGTCGGTGCGATCACGGTGTTGATCGGCGAGCGCAAGAACCGCGCCCCGGTAGCGGTGTTCGATCTTGCCCAGGTCGAGGTTGGTTCGTCGGTCGAGGTCGATGTCTTGGCCAACGACGAAGATCCCGACGGCGACGAACTCACCGTGTTCGCGTTGGGCACTTCGTCGGTTGGTCGTCTGGTGCTCCTGCCCGACAACACCGTGCAGGCCATCGCCGGCCCCGACGATGCCGGAACGATCTCGGCCAGCTACACGATCGAAGACCCCGATGGCGCACGCTCGGAGGCAATGATCAGCGTGGCAATCATCGCCGACGACGTGGTCAATCAGCCGCCAATCGCTGTCGACGACCAAGTGGTCACCAGCCAAGGCGAGGCCGTGGTGATCGACGTGTTGGCGAACGACACCGACCCGGAGAACGACTCGATACGGGTGATCGACCTCACCCAGCCGCGAAGCGGTGGACGAGCCGAGATCACGCCCTCGGGGGCGTTGCGGGTGTCGCCCGACGGGTCCTTTACCGGGGTGTTGAGCTTTGCGTACACGATCCGTGACGGCGAGGGGGGCACCGACTCGGCCAACGTTCGCGTTCGGGTCGATGCCCTCCAAGAAAACCGACCCCCGCGGGCGGTCGCCGATTCGGCCACGGTCATCGCTGGCGAGACGGTGACCATCGCCTTGTTGGTTAACGACACCGACCCCGATCCGGGCGACAAAGCAGCGCTGCGGATTCGATCCGTGAGCGACGTTGCCAACCGCGTCGCCGTCGACGGTGGTCAGCGGTCGGTGCGATTCACCGCCCGCGATGACGACGAAGGTGTGCAGAGCTTTAGCTACGTGGTTGAAGACGGCCGCGGCGGCACCGATACCGGAAACGTAAGCGTGGCGGTAACGCGTGCAGAGGACGACGAGGAAGTGGTGGTCGACAACTGCGACGACGTTGTTGTGATGCCCGCCCCGGTCGATGTGGAGCTCGAACCCGGCGAGATGGTGTCGGTCGATGTGGTGGCCGAGGCGTCCTACGGCGACTGCGATAAGTCCGAGATCGCCGTAAACCTGCTCGATAGCCGAGCGAGCTTGAGCGGGACGACGATTACCTATCGGGCCTCCGACAAAGCTGGTGTGGCGCTGATCGTTTACGAGCTGGTGGTGCCAGGGAAGGCGACGGCTCCGGGCGTACTTCGGGTCACGATCACCTCCAACACGCTTCCGCCCGAACCGCTACCCGACAGCTTCGAAATACGGGTCGGCACCGCGCTGAGCATTCGCAAGAGCGAACTTTTGGCCAACGACCAGGGTGAAGGGCTTCGGGTAACGGCCGTCTCGAGGCCGGTCAACGGCATGGTAGACCTGCGACCAGGATCGGTGCTTTTTGTTGCCGACCGTGGCGCCACCAGCGGGTCGTTTACCTACAAGGTCACCGACCTGGAAGGTCGCACCTCCACCGCGGTTGTGTCGATTGCAATCACCAACGCGGACAAGCCTCCGCGCGTGACCCCGGCCCAGTACAGCCTGGCGTTGGGCCAGGAGCAGGTAATCGACCTGGCCGATCTGGTGAAAGACCCCGAGGGCGAACCGCTGACGATTGACCTGATCCGTGCGAGCGGTTCGGTATCGATCAGCACCGCGGGCACGGTAGTTACCGTTACCGCGGAAGAGCTGGGCGAAGGCGTAGTGACGTATCAGGCGACCGATGCATCGTCGTTGACGACCGGCGGCCGGATCGTTTTTGTGGTGTCCGAGGCGGAGTGTGCCGAACCCGTAGCCGCGGCAAACGACACCGTCGTCGCCACGGTCGGCTCGGCAGTAACGGTCGACGTGTTGGCCAACGACACCGGCGAAGACGCAACGGTGGCCGCCGCTTCGGTGGTGTCGGGTGGAGGCGCGGTGGCCGTAGCGGCCGACGGAACCGAGCTGATCTTCACCGCTCCTGCGATGGAGGGAACTTCGGTAGTCGCCTACTCGATCGATACGCCGTCGTGCGGTTCGGCCGACGCTCGGGTAACCATCGAGACCTCACCCATTTCGCCCCCTTCGCTCGAACTCTCGAACCTGCGGGTGTTCGACCTGGGCGACGACGCCGCCAAGGTCTACTTCGACGCCAACAACTGCAGCACGGCGAAGTACGTGTACACCGCCACCGACGGCAGCGACTCGGGCGTGCACCAGCCAGCGAGCTATCCCGACCCCAGTGTTCAGTGCTGGAACGACCATGGCGCCAACCTTGGTGAGTGGACACCGGCGTTGAAGCCCGCAACCACCTACACGGTCGCCATTACGGTGATCGATACCTTCGGCCAGCAGCGGTCGCTCAGCACGACGTTCACCACTACTGGTGGCCCGGTGCCAACCGGTTGGGTCACTCCGCCGCGGGTGATCGCCACCGCCTGTACTTCGATCACCTTCAACTTCGAGACCCCGGTCGACGCCAGCTATCTGATCACCTGGACCCCGGCCGATGGTGGCGGATCGGCCAACCAGGGCTGGGCGGCCCGCAATCGCGACGCAACGGTTGGTGGGTTGAACCCCGGCACCACGTACACCTTCCGGATCACGGCCACCGGCGCCGCCGATGGCGAGCAATACGGGCCGGTGACGCTCACCGCCACTACCGAGTCGGCCGGTTGCGATGTCGACCCGTGCCCCGACCCGCTCACCTGGGTGACGTTGCCGACTCAGTACCAAACCTCACAGACCTCGGTCAGTCTGTCGTTCGAGGCATCGGAGCGCACGACGCACCAGATGAGCTGGACTCCGGCCGACGCCGGTGGCGGTACGAATCAAGGGACCTTGTTCCGAGCCCATCAGCACCAGATCAGTGGGCTCCAACCCGGCACGAGCTACACCGGCACGATCACCCTCACCAACGTGTGCGGCGAGTCGATCAACGCGCCGTTGAACTTCGCTACATCGGCTCCGCCATGTGCAGCGTTTGGCTTTACTGCCAACCCGGCAGCGAGCAACGTGACGCCAAACTCGATGGTGGTGAGTTTTGCCACGACCGAACCGTCGACTTACGTGCTTACCTACAACGGCTTGTCGGTAACCGGCGGCCCAGCGAGTTCGCACAGCCCAACCCTGACCGGGTTGACCCCCTCGACCGCCTATTCGATCTCGGTGACCGTGACGGCCGCCGGCTGCCAGGCCACCCAGAGCGTGAATGCGTCGACGCTCACCGAGCCGTCGGGTCCAGAAGACCCGCCAGATCCCCAGGACCCAACAACAACCGTTGCGCCGGAGAACCCGCCGACCGATCCACCCACAACGGCACCCACTACGGCTGCTCCCCCGACCGCACCGCCTACTACGCAAACCCCGCCCACCACGCAAGCGCCGCCCACTACCCAACCACCGGGCACGTCGCCGCCCGATACCGAGCCCGAAGGGACGTCGGCGCCCTCCGACGACCCGCTTTCGGCCGCCATACCGCAAGCTGGTCTCATCGTCGCTCTCTTGGGTGCCATAGTTGTAGGCAGGCGGGGTTCTGAATCAACGGCGGATCGACGGAACCAACGGGACTAGAAAACATGAACGAACTTGCGGTCGATTACTGCGGCTCGATAACCAAACTGCATCCGGGCGACACCCTGGAGTTCGGCCGGAACGCACAACTCGACATCGACGACAACAAGTTTCTGCATCGGCGGCTCGGCACGTTCTTCGACCGTGACGGCAGCTGGTGGTTGGCCAATGTTGGGCGGTCGATCGCCATCAGCGTGCACGATCGCAACTCGCGTTCGGAAGCGACGGTCGCCCCGGGCACCGAATTCCTTATGGTGTACCAAGAAGCCGTCGTTCGTTTTGCTGCCGGCCCGACGACCTACGAGATCGACATTCGGTGGGGCGGCAACATGACCCCCGACCTCGACCAGAGTGTCCCCACCGACACCATCACCGTGTCGGATCTTCCGCTCACCACCGACCAGCGGCTACTGATCGTGGTGCTCGCCGAACCAACCTTGGCCGACCCGGTCGCCGAGTTCCGGCTGCCCACCAACCGCGAGGCCGCGCACCGGCTCGATTGGAAGATCACCAAGTTCAACCGCAAGCTCGACAACGTGTGCGAGAAGCTGTCGAAGAAGGGTGTCACCGGACTCCACAGCGGCGGGGGCGGGGTTGCGTCGGATCGACGGCAACGGTTGGTGAAGTACGCCGTCGAGACCGGCCTAGTTTCACCGGCCGACCTGGAACTCTTGCCGAACTAGCCGCCAGCCCTTGTCGGGTTGTCACAGCGGTGCGATACAGAAAAGTACGGGCGCCCTACACGAAATAGGTGTTATGCCAGCAACGTTCCTTGACCCCGAACAGACCGATCCAACCTTTCGGCCTCTCGATATCTCGGCCGAACCGTATTCTTGGTTGGCGAGCGGATTCTCCACCCAGGGGCTCGTCCGTGCGAGCAACGACGACGCATGGGCGGTGGTGCCCGGCCGAGCGTTTGTGGTGGCCGACGGCATTGGCGGCCAGCCGGGCGGCGGCTTTGCGGCGCGGCTCGCGGTCGACACGTTTGTTGATGTGCTCGGCGAACGCAGCGGGTTCGCCGATGCGGTAACCGCCTTAGGAAGCGCAAACGAGAACGTGCTCGCCCGGCGCACCGATGCTGGGTTCCCCGAAGCGGGAACCACGTTCGTGTCGATGACGACCTCAGACGACTCGCACTGCGCCGTGGTGTGGTGCGGTGACTCGCGGTTGTACCGGTTTCGCGACGGGCGGCTCGAGTTGTTGACCCGAGACCACACGGTCCGCAACGAGGTTGCGAGCTCGGGAGCCCCCGAAGCCGACCTGCAAGGCGTTCCGCTGGGGGCACTTACCCGCTGTGTGGGCAGCCAGCTGATGTTCGAGCCCGACGTGCTGGTGATCGCCCCCCATATCGGCGACCGGTATCTGCTCTGCTCGGACGGAATAAGTGGGCAGTTGAGCGCCCGCCAGATCGAGGAGGCCATGGTGGGAACGACCGTCGGTTCAACCGCCCTGGCGTTGGCGCATATGGCCGATGTGGCTGGCGGACGAGACAACGCCACGGCTCTGGTGGTCGAGGTAGTGCCTGCGTAACCGCGCCGAAGTCCCCATGCGGACCGATGGGGACCCATCCCCATTTCGGGATGGGGACATTTCTTTGAAGATGTCGGTATGCGATATCTCAAGCGAACCCCCACCCGGCGAGGTGTTGAGCACCGGCGGCATTTCGGTGCCCGTCAAGCGGCCCTGGCGTTGGTACTGACGATGAGCGTTTCGGCGTGTGCCCCACCGTTCTTGTCGAGCGATGAACCCTCAGCGGCGAGCGCTCCCAACGATCCGGCCGACTTGGTGCAAGGGCTCGAGGAGCTTGCCGTACAGCCTTCGGTGGCCGCCGATCCACTCGACGTTGAGGTCGACACCGATGTGGTGCACGAGCCCGAGGATCTGCAACAGGTGACGCTCGACGACGTGAACGAGGACTTCTTCGTCACGATGCGCGAGGTGCGATTGGCGCATCCGGTGTTGGGGATCTTCAACGACACCGACATGTTGCGGATCGCGCAAGGCACGTGCGGCACGCTCAGACACCAAGGCTCCTACGGCCGGGTGCTCGACGTCATCGACGAACAGGTCGAACGCGGCAACCTCTCCGTTCTAGCCGCCACCGGTGCTGTGGACTGGGTGTACGAAAGCTCTGAAGTCTTTTGTCCGGCGACCATCGAAGGGCTGAGCCTGTGAGCGCTATGAGCGTCGAGGATCGCAAGCTCCTCCACGAATCGATGGTTGGGCTGGCGAGTGGTTCGGCCGACGGTTTCTTTGAATTCCGGGCCAGCTGGGGTCATCGGGTTGCCGGCACGGTGCGTTCGATGTTGCGGTCCATGGGCCGCCTCGACGTGCTCCACGACGCCGACGAATTCGACGGCCTGGTGACCGACGCATGCTTGGTCATCCGCGACCGAGCGAGTGGCTGGGACCCCTCGGGCGCCTTGCCGTGGACCTGGGCCCGACAAGGTATTTGGGCCGAGGTCAACCGGTACGTCGGCCACCGGTGCACCGAGCTTGTCGACGAGCAGGTGGCCGACCAACCCGACTTCGGCGACCGGTCGACCATGCCCGACGACGTGGAACTCATCGCCGAAGCAAACGCGGAACTCAGCTTGGTGCTCGACGCGATTCGGTCGACCGGATCCGACCGCGACCAACGGGTGTTTCTCGAATACCGAATTCAGTCGCGCCTTGGCGACCCGTCGCCATCGAACACGGTGGCCGAGTCGCTTCAGCTCACTCCGGCGAATGTTCGCCAGATCAGCAAACGATTCCGGAACCGGTTGGCCCCCGTGCTGGGTTCGCCCGAATTCGCTGACGTGCGGGGCGCCGCGATCTTCGCGGTCTAGTCCGCAGATCGGTCAGTAACGACGCCTTCGCAACGCCCAGATTGCGCCACCTGTGGCCACCGCGGTCAGGACAACCAGCATCGAGGCGTCGATGATCACGCCGCTCGAGCTCCGGTTCCAGGAGGTACGGCACCGCTCCGATGCCGAGCTGTCGATGACCTCCGGGCAAAACAAAATCGACTTGGCATCGACGCTCTTGGCTGCTCCGGCCAACCCCCAACGAACCGAGTTGATCTGGCTGACCTCGCGAAGCCCAGGCGTATCTTCGAGGTTCGTTGGTCCGCCCGACAGCAGGTACATCCCGAGGAGGGCGACCGGGAGAAGGGTCATTGCCTTGTCGGCACTGTCGACCAGCGCGGAAACCAACAGCCCCAAAGCCACGGCTGCTAGGCCGGTGAGAACGATGAATGCCATCACTTCGGTCCGGGCGCCGCCGGGCAACACCAATGCATCGGCAAATGGTTGTCCGGCGGTCGAGGTGCCGATGAAGAACAACAACAACGCCTGGCCGACGGTGATCAATCCCAAGATGGCGAGCTTCGACACGATGTACGCACTCGCCGAAAGCCCGAGTGCGCGCTCACGCTGAAAGATGGCCCGTTCCTTTACGACCTCGCGCACCGAGTTCGACGCGCCGAGGTAGGTGATCGACAAGGTGAGTCCGAGCAACAGGAGAAGCACTCGGCTGGGTGCTTGACCCTCGGGTGGGGAGAAGGCATCGGAGGAGATGAGCGCCAGCATCAGTCCAATGACCGGTGCTTGCGCGGCGAGCAGCAAGGCGTTGGCCCGGTCGCCGAACACGATGCGGGCGTAGCGAGAAACCAACAGCCGGAACTGGGTGGTCCACTTCAGGGCGGGCGGTGCCTTGGGGAGCTCGACGGTCTTGGCCAACGCTGGCTCGACATGCACCAAACCCTGGGAGTGACTGCTCGATTCGAACTTTGCAGTCCAGTCGATCGGCTCATTCTCGAGCCGTTGAAACACTTCGGCGGCCTGGTCGACCTCGAAGTACTCGCATAGGTCGGCTGGTCGGCCAAAGAAGGCCAGGTGTCCGCCCGGGGCCAACACCAACAGGTAGTCGCATTGCTGAAGGCTCTGCACGCTGTGGGTGACCACCAGCACCCGGCGGCCCGTGTCGTCGTGATCGGGGTCGTTGCTGTTCGGGTCGGTGTTGTCCTGATTGGCGAGGCTGGCGAGCAGCTCCATCAGGGTCATCTCGTTGCCAGGGTCGAGCCCCGACGACGGCTCGTCGAGCACCAGAAGCGGGGGACTGGTCAACAGCTCCATAGCCGTCGAGACCCGTTTGCGTTGGCCGCCCGATAGTTGATCGACCCGCTTGTGTTCGTGGCCGGTAAGCGAAAGTTCGGCGAGCACCCGTTCGAGTAGCGCTTCGATTTCGTCGGCGGTCGCATCGGAGGCCAACCGCAAACGAGCCGCATAGGTGAGCGTCTGGGTGACGGTTAGTTGTCCGTGCAGAATGTCGTCTTGGGGTACGTAACCAATGCTGCGCCGGGTGGCGGTGAGCTGGCTTACCAAATCGACCCCGCCGTACAGCACCTTGCCTGACCGAACTGGAACTGCCCCGACGATCGCCTTCACGAGCGTCGACTTTCCCGCTCCCGACGGCCCCAGAACCCCCACGAGAGACCGGGCCGGAATGTCGACCGAAACGGCGTCGAGGATTGGCTGGCCGTCGTTGGCGGTGACTGTGAGGTCTCGGAGCCCGAACGACAACAGACCCGAGTCGCGAAACTCGACAAGCTGGCCGTTGCGAAGCACCAGGTTGGTGTTGCCGACCGTGATCACCGAGTCCGACGTGATGGTGGCGGTGGTGATCCGCTCGCCGTCGACGTAGGTGCCGTTGCTGCTGCCGATGTCGCGCAGCGTGCCGCTGTCGGCTCCGTCGAGCTGGAGTTCGGCATGACGCCTCGACACCAACAGGTCGTCGGTCAGGCTCACGGTGTTGGTGGGCCCACGACCCACGCTGATCGTCGAACCAGCAGGGGCGAGCGCTTGGGTCTCGACAAACAGATTCGAGTCGATGACTTGGCTGAGTTCGGAGAAGCGATAGCCGCCGACCGGTTGATTGTCGGCCGGCTGGGCTCGCACCCCTCGACCCTCCGGTTCTACATAGATCGGGGGCACACCGTGTCGCCCTGTCGAGGCTGGCTCGGGGGCCACGGCGTTCATCGACCCGGCGTCAGCCTTAGGCGACAGGTGAATCTCGGCGCCCCGATCGCCGCCCAGCACCAACACCACGTCGTTTTCGATCGCCAGGTTGGTCTGGGGTTGGCTGCCCAGCCAGGTGCCGTTTGATGACCCAGGGTCGTCGGCTATCCAGCGATGACCATCCCACGACAACTGCAGATGGACCCGCGACACTCGAGGGTTGTCGAGGATCAACGCGCAGTCAGCGGCCCGGCCGATCGTGTAGGTCGATTCCCGAGACAACTCGACCGTCTTGCCTTCGGCTCGCACGACAAGTGAGCCAAAGTTCTGTTCGTTTGGTCCAGCCGCCACCACACCATCATTGTCGCGATCGCCGTGACACAAAATTCAAACGGCAACCGGTGTCAGGCACCTGATTCAATTTGCGGCCTGATCGCTAACGGGCGACCACAGCGATCGGCTACCTTCGGCCTATGGCTCGAATCGATCTTCCACCTGGTGACGACAACGAGATCATCCGCATGTGGGGCGTAAACCCCACGATGGGAATGGTCGCAGCAACCTTCAGTGCGAAGGTGTACGAGAGCTCAACAGTCGCGGTGCGTGAGCGCGAGCTGGTTCGAATGCGGATCGCTCAGATCAACGAATGCCTCACTTGACTCGGTACTCGGGCTGCTCAGTTGGAGCAGCAAGGACTCACCGAAGACGACTACCAGGCGGTGCAGGACTGGGCCACCAGCGACCGGTTCACCGATCGTGAACGGGTAGCTATCGAGTACGCCGAACGTTTTGCGCTCGACCACGCTGCGCTCGATGACGACTTCTGGGCGAGGTTCCGCTCGCACTGGAGCGACGAAGAGATCATGGACGTGTCGGTGCTGATCGCCTCGTTCCTCGGACTCGGCCGGCTCACCCAGGTGCTGGCTCCCGAACAAAGCTGCCCGCTCGAGATCTAACGCTTCGGCCCAGCTATGCCGCCGTTTCGTGGCGTGTGGTGTGGCAGGGAGCGCAGCGGAGGGTGAGTTCGGTGGTGATGGTGTGGCCGGTTTGGGCGAATGCGGGTTGGTGGTCGTATTCGAGTAGGTCGGGGCGTCCGCAGTCGGTGCAGTGATGTTGGTCGCGTTCGGCGACGACTCGTTTTTGTCGGGTGGTGGGGTGGCGGCGGCGGTTTGTGGCGTCGATGGGGTTGCCGTTGAGGTCGTGAACGAGTGCCCGGATGAACGAGGTGGGGGCGATGCGTTCGACGGCGGTTTCGGTGAGCGGTGTCCCGTCGTTGAGGGTGGCACCGTCTTGTCGGACGTGAATCAAGATTTCGGTGTCGATGTTGCCGGCTCGGTTGGTGAGGAGTTGTTCGAGGGCGTCGGCTCGTTGCTGGTTGAGGGTTGCGCCTTTGTCGGCTTTGAGACCGTTACGCATGACCAGGGTGGTGAGCAACCCAATGAGGATCGAGGCGACGAGCGGGGCGAGTCGCAGGTTGATGTTGACCATGCCGTCGGGTTCGGTTCGCCAGGTGATGGATCGTTGTTGGTGGTGGAGTTGGTCGAGGTCGGCCGGGTCGAGGTTGTCGCGTAGCCACGTCGCGATGGCGCGTCCGAGGTACGCGGCGGGGACTTTGCGGGCTAGGTCCAACAGTTCGGCTTCGTTGTTTGGGGTGGCGTGGCGGGTAAGGGTCCGCACTTTGGAGTATGAGATTTCGCCGTTGGTGTACGCGTCCGCGGTGGCGTCGAGAGTTGTTAGCTTGCGGCCGATGCGTATCCATTCGCGTGCGGTGCAGGGTTCGATGTCGGCGGCTTCGGCGATCCAGTGCGCAGCGGTGGGGAACCCGGCGGCGACCCATTCGGTCGAGTCGGCAAACTCGGCTGCTAGTTGTAGTCGCTGGGTTGGTTGTTGACGCGGCTTGATGGTGGGCCGCCGATGGCGGTGTGGTGTCTGTGATGGTTGTAGGTGTGGAGCCATCGGTCAAGGGTGCGGGCTCGTTGTTTGTCTGAGGTCCAGACTCTGGCGTAGGCCCATTCGTCTGCGAGGGTGCGGTTGAATCGTTCGACTTTGCCGTTGGTTGCCGGGTGGTAGGGCTTTGTTCGGGTGTGGATGATGCCGAGTTCGGCGCACCGATCTCGCCAGTCGTGGCTGCGGTAGCCGGTGCCGTTGTCGGTGAGTACTCGTTCGATGGTGATGTCGTGCTGGTGGAACCAGGTGTTGGCCCGATCGAGGAACGCGACACAGTTGGCCTTGTTTTCGGGGCCGGCGAACTCGGAGTAAGCGAGCCGCGAGTAGGCGTCGATCGCGGTGTGGATGTGTGCGTAGCCGATGCCGTGGCTCTTGTTCTTCGTAGCTGCGCGTCCGCGGGCGCGGTGCCCGCCACCGGGCGGAATACGGGCGAGCTTCTTCACATCAATATGGACGAGCTCGCCAGGCCGGTCGGTATGGATCCGTCGCACGACACGGCCGGTTGGCCGATCGATCCATTTGAGACGGTTCATGCCATGACGGACCAGCACCGCATGCACCGTCGATGCCGGCACCCCGACAATCCCAGCAAGACGATCCGGCCCAAGCCGCCGCTTGGTTCGTAGCCGGATGATCTCGCGTTCGACCTTGGCCGGAGTCTGGTGCGGACACCGATGCGGTCTCGATGACCGATCACGAAGACCTGCCTCGCCCTCGGAGCGGAACCGATTCCACCACTTCGACGCCGCCTGCCGAGAAATACACATCGATTCAGCAGCCGCAGTGATCGTCCACCCAGCCTCAATCCGGCCAACAAGACGAAGTCTTCCTTCCAGGGTCAAAGGAGCATTAGCGTGCACAAAGAGCCTCCTTGGTTGTGCGGTGACTTAGACATCTCCACACTGACCTCGGAGGCTCAACTATTCACGGACCCCGTCAACAACGTCCCTGACTACAACAACTAGCTGAATCAACCGGTGTTGGCTGGTGGCCCAAACCGACAGGGTTTGCATGAGTTGATCGGTCAGCGGACGCGTGTCCGAACCCAAAGAAACCGGTCGACAAGCGGGTGTGGATGAGGTGAGCGCAGGCATGGGTGCCCTCCAAGAAGTGCGGTGTTCGATTGGAGGACCACCCGGTGTTGTTTGTGCCTGAGGCAATGCGAAGGGACCGGTCGAGCTCCGCTCGACTCAGCCTACAAAGGGGCTATGACACGCAAGCCCACAAGCACATAACCCCAGGTCAACCACGCGTCCGCAGACGTCCGGGTCGCAAAACACGCACGGTCGAATTCCCTGAGCATGGCTCACGACTGATACAAAGCGGGGCGTGAGTATGACCTTTGATGAAGCCTGCGCCGCGGTCTGTGCACCCGGCACCATGTTCGAGATCACCGAGATTGAGGTCGACGGCAATCCCGTCAAGGCCTTTGCCGGTGCGCCGCCGAATATTCGGTTCCTGTTCGCGTTGGCGGCGGCAAACGAAGGCGAGTTCATCATCTATGAAGATGAACGCTGGACGATGCCTCAGGTCCTGGCGATGGTCAACCAGATCGGCAACGCGCTGGTCAACACCTATGGCGTCGAGAAGGGCGACCGCGTGGCGATCGCCATGCGGAATTACCCCGAATGGATCGCCGCTTTTGGCGCCATCACCTCGGTCGGTGCGGTAGCGGTTCCGCTCAACGCCTGGTGGGAAACCGACGAACTGGTCTTTGCCATCAACGACTCGGGATCAAAGCTCGTCATCGCCGACGTCGAGCGTCTCGGACGCATCGAGGCGGCCGCCGACGGTGAGATCACGGCCCAGATCGTGGTCGCTCGATCCGAAGGCGACCTGCCCGAGGGCGTGCACAAACTCGAAGATGCGTTGGTCGAAGGCGCAGAAATGCCCGAGGTCGAGATCGGTCCCGAAGACGACATGACCATCCTCTACACGTCGGGAACCACCGGCCGTCCAAAGGGCGCGCTGAGCTGTCACCGTGCAGTGCTGAACGCCTTGTTGTCGTTTGCTGCTCGGGCGGCCGTCGGCGCCGTGATGGAGCCGACCGAACCGGACCCCGATGTTCCCGGCACGGCGTTCATGTTGTGTGTGCCGCTCTTCCACGTGACCGGCCTGGTGCCGGTCATGCTCGGTTCGTTCGTGAGCGGTTCGAAGCTCGTCATGACCCACAAGTGGGATCCCGACCGAGCACTTGAGCTCATCGAAGCCGAAAAGGTCACCCACTTCGTTGGCGTCCCGACGATGAGCTGGGATCTGCTTGAAGCCAAGACCTTCGCTGAGCGCGATACGTCGAGCCTGGTGTCGGTTGGTGGTGGTGGCGCTCCGATGCCACCCGAGCTGGTGAAGCGGATCGAAGACAACTTCTCCAAGGGGCGCCCCGGTTTGGGATACGGCATGACCGAAACCAACGCCTACGGTCCCCAGAACGCCGGCGATATGTTCGTCGCCAACCCGACCTCGACTGGCCGACCCGTACCGGTCATGGAGATGCGTATCACCGACCCCGATGGGAACGTGCTCCCGGCCGGAGAGACCGGCGAGATCTGGTTCAAAGGTCCGTCACTCATCACCTGCTACTGGAATCGTCCCGACGCAACCGCCGAGACCATCGTCGACGGCTGGCTCCGCTCGGGCGACATTGGCCACCTCAATGAAGAGGGGTTGATCTTCATCAGCGACCGCGCCAAGGACATGATTCTGCGCGGCGGCGAGAACATTTACTGCGCCGAGGTCGAGGCCGCCATCTACGAACATCCATCGGTGTACGAAGT
>CALHTF010000153.1 GCA_938038815.1 uncultured Acidimicrobiales bacterium
GAAGCGTTGCCGGCCAAAGTCACCTCGGGCGGCACCTTCAACCGCTGGTGGCGAGACAAGCGCAAGAAGTCGCCCGACCTGTTGAACCTCACCGTCGACGATCTGGTCGACCGTGAAGAGCTCGAACGGATTCGCGATGCCGACGGCGAGTACCCCGATCGCTGGGAGTTCGACGGGCTCACGTTGCCGCTCGACTACGAGTTCGCGCCCGGCACCGACCGCGATGGCGTGGTGGTCAACATTCCCGTCGCCGAAGTTTCTCGGGTCGATCCGCAGCGGTTCGCCTGGAACGTCCCTGGCGTGCGCACCGAACTGGTGACCGAACTCATCCGCACCCTGCCGAAGAACACCCGCAAAGAGTTCGTTCCCGTGCCCGATACGGTGGCCGAGATCCTGGCCGACCTCGACCCTCAGCGCGGCACGTTGGTCGACGAAGTGCGCAAGGCCCTCGCCACCCACCGAGGGGTGGTGGTCGGGCCCGAACAGTTCGATCTGGGTGCGTTGCCACTCCACCTGCGGCCCACGTTCCGGGTGTTCGACGAAGACGACAACACCGTCGCCGAAGGCCACGACTTGGCCGAGGTGGCGGCCGAGGTGACCGAGCAGGTCTCGACCGATCTCGCCTCGGCCGGTCACGAACTCGAGCAAACGGGCGCTACGTCGTGGGTGTTCGACACGATCCCCAAGGTGTCGTCGGCCGCCGCCGCTGGCAGTTCGATCGAGGTGTATCCCGCACTGGTCGACGAAGGGGCAACCGTCGGGCTCACCCTGGCGCCCAACCGCAACGAACAGCACCACTCGATGTGGGCGGGTACCCGTCGCCTCTTGCAACTCAACTCGCCGGGCCAGGCGAAGTCGTTTCGGAAGTACCTCACCAACGAGATCTCGTTGGCGCTCACCGTCAGCCCATACGGGTCGTCGGCCGATTGGTACACCGACGTGTTGGGTGCCGCCCTCGACTCGCAACTGCGAGCGGCCGGTGGTCCGGCGTGGTCGCTCGACGAATGGGGCGCCTTACTTGCCACCACGAGCAGTGGCCTCGGCAATGCCGTGGCCGAGGTCGCCAGCACCTCAAGTGAGATCCTCATCACCCTGGTCGATATCCACCGGTCGTTCGACGCCATCACCAACGAGCAGCTGCGCCCGCACGTTGTCGACTGTCGCGAGCACCTCGACCGGCTGATCTATCCCGGCTTTGTGCAGGGGGTGGGCGCCCACCGACTGGGCGACATCCTTCGTTACGTGATGGCGATCGATCGGCGACTCGAGAAGCTGTCGGATCGCCAGGGCCAAGACCGCGACGCCATGCTGCGGTGCCGAGCTCTCGAAGACGAGGTCTATGCAACCCTCGATGCATTGCCGCCGAGCCCCGAAGCCGAAGACTTGGTGTGGATGCTCGAAGAGTTTCGGGTCAGCTGTTTCGCCCAACAGGTCGGCACCAAAGGCACCATCAGCGCCAAGCGGATTCGCAAGGCCGCTGCTGCGCTGTAAGCGCCAGTTCGTACACTGAACCCGTGGCCTCACCCCTTCACCTCGAATTTCTGCAGTCGGCCGCCAAGGTCGATCAGCTACCCGACTCCGAGATCGAGTTGGCCCTGCTCGGCCGATCGAATGTCGGCAAGTCGTCGCTGCTGAACGCCATCGCCAACCGCAAGAAGCTGGCGCGCACCTCCAAGACCCCGGGCGCCACCAAGCTCATCAACGTGTACGAACTTCAGCCCGAGAAGTCGGGAAAGTGGCTGGTCGACCTGCCCGGCTACGGGTTCGCCAAGGTGTCGCGCAACGAACAAGAGCGCTGGAAGCACATGATCGAGCGCTACTTCACCGAGCGCGAAACGCTGGCTGGGGTGCTGGTGCTCGTCGACGGAGCGGTCGGCCCCACCGCGCTCGACCTCACCACGATCGAATGGCTCCAGAACATCGATCTGCCGTACAACTTTGTGGCCACCAAGGCCGACAAGGTGCGACCATCGAAGAGCGCCCAACGTCGCAAGGACCTGGTGAAGAAGCTCGGGGTCGACAAGAAAGACGTCCGCTGGGTAAGCGCCGAGAAGGGCACCGGTATCCCTGAGCTTCGCGGCGAGATCAAGGGATTCTTCGAGGACGACTACAACTAGTCGACCTAGTGTCGACTCATGAGCGAAGCACGCTGGTCGATCGAACAGGCGACAACGTGGCGACAAGACGCCGGTTGGTTATCGGGCTGCAACTTCAGTCCGTCGACGGCGGGCAACCAACTCGAAATGTGGCAGGCCGAAACCTTCGACCCCCAAACGCTCGAGCGCGAGCTTGGTTGGGCGGCCGACCTCGGGATGAATGTCGTGCGGGTGTACCTGCACGACCTGCTGTACGGAGCCGACGGTGCCGCCTTTTTGGATCGCATCGACCAGGTGCTCGACCTGGCGGCGGGGGTGGGTGTGTCCATGATGCCCGTGCTGTTCGATGGCGTGTGGAACACCGAGCCAGCTTTGGGTCCCCAGCCCGATCCGGTGCCCCAACGCCACAACTCGATCTGGGTGCAGAGCCCGGGTGCCGCCGTGCTGTTCGACCAGTCTCGTTGGTCGAGCCTTCGCCCGTATGTCGAGGCGGTGCTCGGTCGGTTTGGATCCGACTCCCGGGTTGCGGTGTGGGACCTGTTCAACGAGCCCGACCAAATTGATGCGACCACGATCAAGGCTGGCGCCCGAGACCACAAGGCGGAAGCGGCCACCGCACTGGTCGGCCAGGTGTTCGACTGGGCTCGCGACGTTTCGCCCGACCAGCCGCTCACGGTAGGTGTGTGGGAATACGGCCCCGATGATCGCCCGGTCGACAATGCCTACAACGCGCTCGCCCTCGATCGCAGCGATGTGATTTCGTTTCATCACTACGGATCGCGCGAATCACTCGAAGCCACCATTGCCGCGTTGGCCGAGGCCGATCGTCCGTTGCTGTGCACCGAGTGGTTGGCTCGCAGCGAAGGGTCGACCGTCGAACATCTCGACGTGTTCAGCCACCATGGCGTGGCGGCGATCAACTGGGGCTTGGTCGACGGGCGAACCCAGACCCGCTTTCCGTGGAGCTCGTGGTGGGAGTCGGTGCCTGATGACGCACCGTGGTTCCACGAGTTGTTGCACGCCGACGGTACGCCGTACGACCCGCGCGAAGCCGACGCGTTTCGATCAGCCCGCCGACTGGCCGCCGAGCCGCAAAGCTAGGTTCGGACGATCCCGTCGTCGGTTGCTCGCAGGGTTCGGCCGGGTCGGGCATCGGTGAATTCGCCGTCGACCACCGTGACCTCGCCCGCCTTGATCGTGTACTTGTAGCCGTCGACCTTTTGCAGCAAGCGTTTGCCGCCGGCGGGAAGATCGTTGGTCATGTACGGGGCGTGCAGGTGCATGGCGTCGTGATCGATGACGTTCACGTCGGCCAACATGCCGGGCGCCAACACGCCGCGGTCGAGCATGCCGTAGGTGCGGGCGGTGGCTTGGGTCTGCTTGTGCACCACCAGTTCGACCGGCAACCTGTCGCCGCGAGAGCGGTCGCGAGTCCAGTGGGTGAGGCCATAGGTCGGGAAGCTGGCGTCGCAGATCAGACCGCAATGGGCGCCGCCATCGCTCAGCCCCGAGATCGACGCCGGGTGGCTCATCATCTCGTGGATGGCATCGTGGTTGTGGTCCACGTAACTGCCGAGTGGCGAGAAGATGAAGGCCTTGCCGTCGTCTTCGAGCATCCAGTCGAGAACCACCTCCTGAGGGGTACGCCCCTCGCGCTTCGACGTTTCGAGAGCGCTGGTTTCGGCCGGCGGTTCGTAGTCGGGCGGGTTGCCCAACCGGTACATCTGGTGCCAGGCGGTGGCCAGACCAATCGCCGACTTCTGCCGCGACCTAGGTGCTTCGTCCAACAACGCCGAGCGGATCTCCGGGTCGCGCATCTTGGCCACCAGCGCCTCGAGCGGCAGGCCCCAGAGCGGGCGGTACGACGGATGAGCCATGAACGGGTGGAACGAACTTTGCAGGCCAAACAACATGCCGGTCGGTCGCGACGGAACCTGCGGAGCGATAATCGCGCCCGCCGCACTTTGGGCTGCCGCTTGGTCGAGCGAGGTGCGGTACTCGTCGGGGGCGTAGGGGACCTGGGCAAGTGAGTACGTGACATTCACGCCACGGGCCGACAGGTTGTGCAGCCACTCGCGTTGTCCTTCGTCGACCCGGTCGTCGGAGACAAACTGGAACAAGCCCCGCCCAGCCTTCACGAGTGCGTCGGCGATCGTGCCGAGCTCATCGTCGCCCGCCCATGTGCCCGGGATGTAGCCGTGCTTGGAGCGGTGCAGGACGGTGCGCGAGGTGGAGAATCCCAAGCCGCCGGCGCGGATCCCGTCGATGACCACTTCGGCGATCTGTTGGTGTTCTTCGGGGGTGAGTTCGTCTTCGTGGGCTCGCTCGCCAAGGACAAAGGCCCGAACGGCAGTGTGCGGTACCTGTCCGCCGAGGTCGATGGTGCGATGACGTGATGCAACGGCGTCGAGGTATTCGCCAAACGACTCCCAGGTCCAGTCGATGCCTTCGTGCAGGGCGGTTCCCGGAATGTCTTCGACCCCTTCCATCAGCTCGACGAGGAAGTTCTCGCCACCCGGTCGAACCGGCGCAAAACCGACCCCGCAGTTCCCCATGACGGCGGTGGTGACGCCGTGCTGAGACGACGGGGCCATCTCGGAATCCCAGATCGCCTGGCCGTCGTAGTGGGTATGCACGTCGACCCATCCGGGGGTGACCAGCGCTCCATCGGCGTCGATCTCTTGGGAGCCTGCGTCGTCGACCGCGCCGACCGCCGTGATAAGGCCCTCGTCGATTGCGATGTCGGCGGTGCGGCTAGGACCACCTGTTCCGTCGATGACCTTGCCGGATCGAATCACCAAGTCGTGCATGGGGCTCCTCATTGGGGCGAATGCTCCAGCTAACCCCACCGAGGCACCATCACCAAAAACGCCAAGGGTTTGGCTCGTCTGCGATCGGCAACTAAACCACAGCCATGACTCCGCTCGAACTCGTCCAGCAGACTTCGCCGCCGATCAATGAGGCCGGCGCAGCCTTCTACTTCCACCCCGATACCTTGGCCCGGGGTAAGGAGCTTGGCCTCGACGGCTTTCGGTTCTACTTCCTTGGCCGTGGAGGGGTGCTCGGCGACGTTGATGCGCGGGTTATCACGTCGTCGTTTGGCTACTTCCACTCGAGCATCGTGACCAAGATGTGGAATTCGTCTCGCGAGACGATGGATCCCCGAGAGGCCGGACGGGCGTATTTGGCATGCGCCGACGCGCTCGGCACCGCCTTGCTCAGCGATATCGAGGGTCTCGAAGCCTTCAACGAATCGGCCGAAACGGTTACCGACCATGCCGATGTCGCTGGCATGGCCCTGTATGCCGGAACGGTGGCCGAGCCGTTGCCCGACGACCCGGCGGCTCGGGCGTACCGCAACGTGGTGAACCACCGCGAGCTGCGTGGTGGCGTGCACTTGTCGGCGATCGTGGCGTCGGGCCTTACTGCGGCCCAGGCTCACGCGATCCGTCGCCCCGATGACACCGCAGGCTTCGGGTGGGACCCCGCGCCCGAGGTGACAAGCGCCGACCGGGAAAGCCTTCGCGAGGTCGACGTACGTACCGACGCGGTGTTGGCCCAGATGTTTGAGGTCTTGTCTGACTCCCAGCGTGCTGGCTTTGCCGACACGATCGCGTCGATATCGGCGACCCTGCGAACCGCGCTGGCGTAACGAAGTATTGATCTGACGAATCAGAACCCAGCGCTTATCCTGCACGATCGTGCTCGCTGAACCCGATCGCTCCCTTTTCTACGACGTCAACCACACTCGGTTGCGCGCCTGGGAATGGGGCGACCCGACGGCGCCCCCGGTCCTGGCGGTCCATGGTGCCTTCGACCACGGCCGGATGTTCGACCAGCTGGCTCACCAGGTTGCCACCCTGGGCTTTCGGGTCGTGGCTATCGACCAACGCGGCCACGGCGACAGCGACCGGATCAACACCGGACAAACCTTTGGGGCAACCGCCGCCGATCTTGGCTGCTTGGCCAAGCTGCTGCTCGCCGACAGCGATGCCGAACGGGTCGGATTGATCGGGCACTCGATGGGATCGTCGATCTGTTTCACGTCCGCCACCGCAGTACCCGAGTTGTTCAGCTGGATCGTGAGTATCGATGGTTTGGGTCCGCCGGCGCACATCTTCGACGAGAACCCGCCTATCGACGAACTCACCACCTCGATGTTCGACTACGCGGTGAAGACCTTCTCGCGCAGCACCCGGGTGTTTGCCACCAAAGCCGAAATGGCGGCCCAACGCGGAGCGATCAACCATCGTCTGCCAGCCGACTGGCTAGAACATCTGGTCGAGCACGGATCGGTCCGCAACGGCGGCGGTTGGTCGTGGAAATGGGACCCCACCTTCAACGTCAACATGCCGTGGGGTTTCACCCTCGATGTCGTCACCGGCGAGTTCACCCGGATGCCCTTGCCGACTCTGGTGTTGACCGGTGGCGAGGACGACATGTGGTCGGAAATGTCGGCTGAAGAAACGGCGAGCCGGGTGGCCATGCTGGCCGACGCTCGTCACCACACGGTCGCCGGCGGCGGCCACTACCTGCATCTCGAACAGGCCGACGTGGTGTTCGACCTGGTCACCTCATTTCTGGACGAGGTCGCATCGTGACCGCCGAAAACGTCCTGGTACTTCACCCTCATGGCGACCTGGCCGGTGGCGCGCCCTGGGCGGACGCGTTTGAGGCGACCGGACACTGGTCGACCGTGGTTGGGTTAGACCTCCCGGGGCACGGGTCGGCCGACCCGCCACTCGGTGGTCAGTACGACGGGCCTGACCCGGCGTTCACCGTGGCCCGGTACATGGCCGCTTCGGGGGTCGAACGATTCGACACCGTGGTTGGGGTCGGGCCGAGCGGGTGGAGCGCTCAGTTGGTGGGCCTGGCGGGCCGAGCCGATTTCGTGGTGCTGGTCGATGGTTTGGGCGACCCGTACCTGAGCGCCGAACAGCGACTCGACCGTCGCATCGCCACCACCCAAGCGTTAGTCGCAGGCGACGATCCGACCGGGTTGTTGTACACCCACGGCAACCAAGACCTCGCCGAAGAGGGCGCCCGAGCCATGCCGGTGCCGGTGCTGTTGTTGGGCGGCGACCCGCAGGTAGCAGCGATGATGCAACCGATCTTCAAAGCGGCAACCATTGTCCCCGGCGAAAGCTCAACCGAGCCAACCCCCGCCGAAGTAGCAACCGCCACCGCAACCTGGCGAGCCACCACCCCGAAATTTTCGCGCTAGACGGTCGGTCAGACCGTCCAGCGCGATCAGAACTTGGGTTAGGCGAGGATTCCGCCGCCGTCGACTACCAA
>CALHTF010000154.1 GCA_938038815.1 uncultured Acidimicrobiales bacterium
GTCCCGTGCCGAAGGCGTGGAGCCGGAGGCGGAACAAAGCAAAAGAGCCTCAGCGTTTGTAGCTGGGGAGGACGAAGGGGAGGTCGGCGACGTGGCAGGGGACTCGTCTTCCTCTGACGTCGGCTTCTAGCTTGGTTCCCACTTCGGCCGACTCGGTGGCTACGTAACCCATCGCTACCGGGCCATCGACCGATGCACCGAAACCACCGCTGGTCACGACGCCCACCTTGTTGCCAGCGGCATCGAACAGTTCGTTGCCGGGGCGGATGGGTCGTCGCTGGGACGTGCCAATACCCACTCGGCTACGCGATACGCCCGACTCGGATTGGCTGGTCACCACGTCGGCGCCAGGGAAGTCGCCGGCCTCGCGGCGACGCTTCGGGATCGCCCACATGAGGTTCGCTTCGTTCGGTGTGGTGGTTTCGTCGATGTCGCTGCCATAAAGGCATAGCCCGGCTTCGAGACGCAGGCTGTCGCGCGCCGCCAACCCGGCGAGTTCCACTCGATCGTCGGCGAGCAGGCGCTCGGTGAACGACACGATGAGGTCGGCGGGCAATGCCAGCTCGAACCCATCTTCGCCCGTGTAGCCGCTGCGGGTCACCCGAACCTCGGTGCCATCGATATCCACAACCGCGCCGGTCATAAAGGCCAGCTCGGCAACATCGACTCCGAGGCTGGTCATGACCGCCTCAGACTTCGGACCCTGCAACGCAAGGAGATGGAGGTCGTCGCGTTCGATGACCTCGACATCGGTGAGGGTCTGCAAGTGCGCAAGGTCGTGTTCGACCCGTGAGGCGTTCACCACCACGCTGACCCGGTCGCCCATTTGCCACGCGATCAGATCGTCGAGGATCCCGCCTTGGTCGTTGGTGAAGAACGTGTAGCGGAGCTTGTCGGGTTTGAGCGTCGTGATGCCACCGGGCACCAAGCGTTCGAGGGCGGCGGCTGGATCGTCGCCCACCAAGTCGACGACCCGCATGTGCGAAACATCGAACAGCGACGACGATGCCCGAGTGTGCAGGTGCTCGGCGATTGCGCCGTGGTCGGCGTAGAACAACGGCATCGAGTAGCCGGCGAACGGCCCAAACTTCGCCCCCGCCGCGGCGTGCAGGTCGTGAAGCAGCGTGGTTTGGTCAGTCACCGTCGGAGTCTCCGTGAACGTATTGCCAACCGAATCGACCCTTGATGCACAGGTTTCCCCAGGTCACCGAGTGATCGTCGGGCGAGGTCACCTTGACGATTCGTTCGTCTTGGGTGTGTAGTTCGAGGTTACAGCCCACACCGCAGTACGAGCAGATGGTGGTGGTGACCGACTGGTCCTCGGGGCGCCAGTTGGCAGCTTGGCGAAGATCGAACTCGGTCTTGAACTGCAGCGCATTGGTGGGGCACACCGCTACGCAGTTGCCGCAGTACACACAGGCTGAGTCGGGAAGTACGCCATCGAACTCGGTAGCGATCCGGGCACCGAAACCTCGGCCGGTCATCGAAATAGCGAACGTGTGCTGGGCGTCGTCGCCACAGGCCGACACGCACTTGTAGCAAAGCACGCACTTGTCGTAGTCGCGGATGTACAGATCGTCTTCGATCTTTACCGGCTCGTTCATGGTCTCGGCATCGGGGCCGTAACGGTTTGGGTCGGCGCCGTAGTGTTCGCTCCACGCATTGAGGTCGTCGGCCTGGCTGAGATCGACTCCCGACCCGAGGAACTCGAGCACCATCTTGCGGCTGTGCTTGACGCGATCGGAGTCGGTTTGCACAACCATGTCGGGCTCGACTTCGCGCGAGCACGACGGAACCAAGGTCCGTGAACCTTCGAGTTCGACCACACACACTCGACAAGCGTTGACCGGGGTGAGGTTGGGGCCGTAGCAGATGGTGGGGGTGTCGATTCCGGCCGCCGTACACGCATCGAGGATGGTGCTGCCTTCGGGTACCGACACGGCCTGACCATCGACCGAGATGCTCACCGCAACTTCGGTCTCGGGTGAATTCATCGTGTTGGTCACTGGCTGTCTGCTCCGATAATTCCCAGCGCCAAGGCGCTCTTGATTGCTGATGCTGCCGTGTGGCCGAGGCCGCAGATCGATGCATCGGCCATGACCTGCACCATGTCTTCGTGCAGGTCACGTTGTTCTTGGGCCATGGGCTTGGTGCCCAAGGTGACGATCATCTCGTGTTGGCGCACGGCACCCACCCGACACGGCACGCACTGGCCACACGATTCGTTCTTGAAGAACTCGGTGATGCGTTCGCACACGTCGACCATGTTGTCGTCGGAGTTGAACACCACCACCACACCCGAACCGAGGGTGGTTCCGGCTTCGCGGGTGGCCTCAAGAGTAAGTGGCAGGTCGAGCGAGTCGGCGGTGACGAAGCTGCCCGCCGCTCCACCGAGCAGCACGGCGGCGATATCGCCTTGGGCGCCGCCGGCGGCGTCGATGATCTCGCCGAGCGTTGCACCAAAACCGTGCTCGTATAGGCCAGGGTTGGCGACCCGGCCCGACAAGCAGAACAAGCGGGTGCCGGGCGATCCTTCGGTGCCGAGCGCCCGGTAGGCGTCAGCGCCGCCGAGCAGGATCGGCAGTACGTTGAGCAGCGTTTCGGGGTTGTTGATCGCCGTGGGCTGATCGAACAAACCGTTGGTGGTGGGGTACGGCGGCTTGTTGCGTGGTTCGCCCCGGAACCCTTCGAGCGACGCAAACAGCGCCGTCTCTTCGCCACAGATATAGGCGCCCGCACCTCGACGGACCTCGAGGTGGAAGGCGTGGCCCGAGCCAGCGACATCGTCGCCGAGCAGGCCGGCATCGCGGGCTTGAGCGATGGCGTTCTCGAGTCGACCGGTGGCCAGCGGGTACTCGCCGCGGATGTAGATCCAACCGTTGGTCGCCCCAGTGGTAACCGCCGCGATGGTCATCGACTCGACCAACGCGAACGGATCGTGCTCCATCAGATGGCGATCCTTAAACGTGCCGGGTTCGCTTTCGTCGCAGTTGGCGACGATGTGTTTGTCGTTACCTTCGGCGTCGCGCACCGAGCGCCACTTGAACCCGGTGGGGAACGCTGCGCCACCCCGACCCGACAGCCCCGAGGCCACCAGTTCGTCGAGCACAGCATCGGCACCCATATCGAGCGCTTTGGTGAGCGCGTCGTAGCCACCGTGTTCACGATACGAGTCGAGGCTCATCGGATCGACGACACCGATGCGCTTCAACAAACTGAGCGACGGGTCGCCAGCTTGGGGAAGGGTGAATGGTTCCTCGTCGGCCGGAACCGAGTCGGCCTTGCGCCGGCCTTGAATAAACACCGCTGGCGGACGCTCGCACTGACCCAGGCATGGACTGCGATGCACATGTTTGCCCTCGGCTTCGAGCGAGGCGATCAATTCGTCGGCACCGTCGATGCGACACGAGGGGTCGACACACACGTGCGCGACATCGTCGTCGTGACCTGGTGCTTCGTCGACGCGAAACATCTCGTAGAAGCTGGCGACGCCATAGGCCTCGGCGGGCGGAACCTGCAGCATCTCCGATACATGGTTGAGGCCACCAGGGCTGATCCAGCCCGATTCCTTCTGCAACGCATGAAGCGCCGGCAGGAGCAAATGGCGCAATCCCTTGCGGCGGCTGGTGCCACCACGAACCAGGCGCTCGGTTTCGGTGGTTACCGCAACGTTGTCGCCCAGCACGAGGTTGACCGCCTCAACCTCACCGGAGGTCGCCGTGGCGTCGGTGAAATGAAGATCAGCCACGGGCCGCTACCAAAGGCTCGACGCGAATCGACGCCGCTTTGAATTCGGCAGTGCCGGACTTCTTGTCCCAGGCGTCGCTGGTGAGCACGTTGGCGTCGACCAAGTCGGGGAAGTGGAAGGTCGTGAAGGTAAGACCTTCGACCAAAGAGCTGTCGATACGGATCCGCATCTCGACCGAACCACGGGGCGACGAAACCAGAGCCTGGTCGCCATCGGCCAGGCCGAGCCGTTCGGCATCAGCCGGGTGCATGTCGAGCGCATCGCCATACCGGATAGGCGAGTTAAAGCCACCGGACTGCACACCGGTGTTGTACGAGTCGAGGGCTCGACCCGTGGTGAGTCGCAGCGGGAACTCGTCGGTCAACTCTTCCTTTGGGCCCTGGGCCACAACCGGACTAAACGGTGCCGGATCGCGGCCACCGAGATCGTCCTCGTACAACCATCCGTGGAGGAACGGTGAACCAGGATGGTCGAGCGACGGGCACGGCCACTGCAGGCCACCGGTCTGCTCGAGCCGTTCCCAGCTCATGCCCTGGTGCATCGGCGAAAGGTCGCGCAGTTCGTCCCAGAGTTGTTCGGGGTCGGGGGTGCCCCAGTCGTGGCCCATGCGCTTGGCGAGATCGAACAAGATGTCGATGTCGTGGCGGGCCTCGCCCGGCGGCGGAACCGCTGCCCGGATCCGTTGAACCCGGCGCTCCGATGACGTTGCGGTGCCGTCGGACTCGGCCCAGGCAACCGAGGCGGGCAGTACCACGTCGGCCAACTCCGCGGTGCGGGTCATGAAGATGTCTTGCACCACCAGAAGGTCGAGACCTTCCAGCAACTTTCGGGCATGCAAGATGTCGGCTTCGGAATCGGCCGGGTTCTCACCCAACACGTAGGCAGCCTTGATCTCGCCCCGCTCCATCGCCTCGAACATAAGGGTGAGGTGCAGACCCGGCTCGGGGTTGAGTTGCACGCCGTACTTGGCTTCGAACTTTCCGCGAGCAGCGTCGTCGTTCACATTCTGGAAGCCGGGAAGCTTGTTGGGCAATGCGCCCATGTCGCCGCCGCCCTGCACGTTGTTCTGGCCGCGCAGCGGCACCAGACCGCTCCCCCACTTGCCGATGTGGCCGGTGAGCAGCGCCAGGTTGCACAGCGCCAGCACGTTGTCGACCGCATTGTGGTGCTCGGTGATACCGAGGGTCCACAAGATCTGGGCCGTCTCGGCGGTGGCGTAGTCGTGGGCGAGTTCTTGGATTGCTTCGGGTGGCAAACCAGTGAGTTGGCTCGTGTACTCAAGCGTGTACTTCTCGACCGATTCCTTGTACTCGTCGAACCCTTGGCTCGAATGCGCAACGAACGCCTCGTTCACCAGCCCGGCAGCGATGATTTCGCGACCGATGCCGTTGGCGAGCGCAACGTCGCTACCGAGGTTGAGCCCGAGCCACGTGTCGGCGAACTTGGCCGACGACGTACGGCGAGGATCGACGGCGTACATCTTGGCGCCGTTGTCGATTCCCTTGAGCAGGTGATGAAAGAAGATGGGATGCGCGTTGCGGGCGTTGGAACCCCACAACACGATGAGATTAGTTTCCTCGATCTCTTTGTACGACGACGTTCCGCCGCCTGCACCAAACACTGTCGCCAGACCGACGACCGAAGGAGCGTGTCAAGTTCGGTTGCAGGAGTCGATGTTGTTCGACCCCAGCACGACCCGAGAGAATTTCTGGGCCGCATAGTTCATTTCGTTGGTGGCCTTCGAGCAACTGAACATCGCAAACCCGCCAGGCCCGGTGGTTTCTTTGACCTCGGAGAACCCCGCAGCGACTTTGTCGAGCGCTTCGCCCCAGGTTGCTTCGCGAAGCTCGCCGTTCTCGCGGATGAGCGGTTTGGTCAGCCGCTTCTTGGGGAGGAACGCCTTGGTCCCCCACTTGGATTTTGCCACGCTGACTCCGTTGTCTAACTGGCATGTCGATGACATGTCTGAGCGAAATATGTGAATAATGCCACGCGCAGTGTAGCCCTGAATCCGGCCGTACTTTGCGCCCAAACCGACAATGATGGGCGGTTGGTTAGGCGGGTAGTTGCCAGTCGATTGGCGTGCGCCCGGCCGCTTCAAGGGCGGCATTGGCCGCCGAGAACGGCTTGCTACCGAAAAACCCACGATGGGCCGACAACGGTGACGGGTGCGGCGATTCGAGAACCACGTGACGGTCGGTGTCGATCAGGGCCTTCTTCTTGCGGGCATAGGCACCCCACAACAAGAACACCACCGGATCTTCTTTGGCACTTACCGTGCGGATGACCTCGTCGGTAAAGATCTCCCAGCCCCGGTTCTGGTGCGAACCAGCCGCATGAGCCCGAACGGTAAGGGTGGCGTTGAGCAGCAACACACCCTGGGCCGCCCACGCTTCGAGGTTGCCGTGTTCAGGCGCCACGATGCCGAGGTCGGTTTCGAGTTCTTTGTAGATGTTCTGCAACGACGGCGGCACCCGAACGCCGCGGCGCACGCTGAAACACATGCCATGGGCCTGGCCCGGGCCGTGGTACGGATCCTGACCCAAGATCATCACCTTGGTCTCGGCATAGGACGTGGTGTGCAGCGCGGCGAACACTTCGTCGTGGGGCGGGTACACCTCGTGACTTGCTCGTTCGGCGTGCACATATTCCTGGAGTTCTTTCCAGTACGGCTTGTCGAACTCAGCCCGAAGCAGAGGATTCCAGTCGGTGGTGCTCACGAAGAACCAGCCTAGTCAGAGAGACACCGAGCATTCAGAGAGACGGCGAACGTGCGCCAGCTGCTTCGGCACCTACATCCAAAAATCCAAGAGAAGCGGGACAAAGAGCCCGGAGCTAGCGGAGGGCGAGGGGCACCGGTGGGCGAACATAGCGAAGCGCCGGAGCCGAAGGCGGAGAAAAGGTAGAGAACCAACCCTATCCAGACACCATCGTGACGACGGCCCACAGCGAGGCCAGCGATCCGAGCACGATGTAGATGATGCTGCGGGTCAGTGGGGCCTTGACGAGATCGTCTTCACCCTTGGGGTTTTCGGGTGGCCGGACCAACGCCAAAAGGTTGCCGACAGCCATGGCGGCACCGAGGGCCAGAATGAGCAGCGGCAGGAGGTTATCGCCTAGAGGATTCATCGCTAGAAGTATTGCTCAAGGTCTGTGCTCAGGCGCCGATCAAATACATAACATCAGTGGAATCGCCCCTACTGGTGCCCGGGGATCCGGTGAGGGTCACTACTCCCTCCAACGCATAGCAACTAGCGCTCTCCAGGGTGCTCGTCGCAATGAAAAGTGGCTCTCACCTCCCCCACCCCCTCGGTTCGCCAGCCGGTTCGACACCAACCGCTAGCCGCCGATGAGCGACGAGAAGTCCTCCGGGGTTACCACGGTGCGTACCGACTCCGCCTCAACGGTTTCGACGATGCCGTTCGAAAACTCTTTCAGCGACCGAGCCATGGTTCCGGTGGTCGCATCGAAACAAAACTCCGAGCGGTCGCCATAGGGCGCATCGAGCGTTTGGGTGGTCAACACCAATTCCCAACAGTCGTCGTCGAGCTGGATCAGCCGGTACCGGGGCGGATCACCAATAACGAGACCGCTGATGGTGTCGAGCTCGCGGGTAAGCGCAGCGGCCCGCGTGGGAGCACCGTCGAGGGTCTGACAGGTTACCCCCTCAACCTCGGTGGCATCACCGGTTACCGACGAACACAGCACGGCGTCTTCGCCGTTGTAGCCCTCGATCCCGGCGAAGCTTCGAAGCAGGCGACCGGTCTCGTCTTGGACAAGTACCTGCGTGTCTTCGAGCGTTGTGCCGTCGGACCGGGTGCGGATGACCGACGAAACGACCACGGCGGTTGCGCTGCGGAAGCCGTGCCAGTCGGTCAAGAACTCTTCGGCAAGTCGCTGCTGGTTCTGGCGCGACGTGTCGAGCAATTCACCGGTTTGGGCACCGGTTTCCACCACCGAATTTGGTGGTGGGGCGTCGGCCGACGAGTCACCCGAACTGGTGAGCACCGCTGCACCGATTCCGAGGCCAATGCCCAACAACAGGCACAGCGCAACAACGAGTCCAAACCGCATACCAAAAGGGTACGAGCAACCAGCAGATTTGCGGCGCTCTCAACCTCGGCGCGGCGCGAGAGCTTCCTGGGTCAAACCGAGGCTGGCGATGTTGTCGGGGATCGCTTCACCACGAATCAGCGCGCCGGTTAGTTGACCAGCCGCCGGGCTGGTCACGATGCCACAACCGCCTTGGCCTACCAACCAGAAGAACCCGTCGACCTGGTCGTCCCAACCAAACACCGGATTGCGGTCGGGGGCGAAGGTTCGCAAACCCGCCCACGTTGTGCTCACCGAGGTGATGTTGAGCGTCGTCAACGCGTTGATGTGATCGATCGCCTGCGCAACGTCGATCTCTTCGGGCCGGGCATCGCAGGGCTCCGACGGCGTTTCGTCCGACAACGAACACAGCAGCTGGCCCCCGGCTTCGGGCTTGAAGTAGCAGTGCAATTTCGAGATTGGCGAGTACATCATCGACCAACTGCTGGTATCGAAGTCGGTGGCCGTGGTGAACGCCGTGCGCCGCATCGGGGTCAACCCAACCGGCTCGACCCCTGCCATCGCCGCAACCTCGTCGCCCCAGGCGCCCGCAGCGTTGACGATGATGTCGGCCTCGACCGGGCCAGCGGCGGTCTGCAGTTCCCACCGCACACTGCGTCCCTTATCGATGTGTCCCTTATCGATTTGGGTAACCCGGGCACTGCGCCGAACCTCGGCGTGGGCGGCCCGAGCCCGTCGCAAAAACAACTGATGCACCGCCATGACGTCGATCGCCGCGGCCGTTGGTTCGAGCAAGCCAACCGTGACCACCTCGGGACGAATCACCGGGCACTCGGCAAGGAGTTCATCGCCCTCGATGAGTCGAACCGACGACGTCACCTCATTGGCGGCCGCTACTTCCGCCTCAAACGCTGCTCGTTCGGTTTCGCCACCCACTTTGAGGACTCCGAGGGGGGTCAGAAGCGGACCATCGAGCTCGGGATGATCGGCTTCAAAGAACGTCCGAGACGCCGTGCTCAACCGATGAAATACCGGGCCGCCCTCGTTCTCGATGTACACCGCTGCCGACCGCGAGGTGGTGTGGTGCGCCAACTCGTTTTCTTGCTCCAGCAGCACAACCCGGTACGCCTCAGCAAGGTGACATGCCGCAGTTACGCCAGCGATGCCTCCGCCGATAACCGCAACATCGAAAAGGTCGGTTCCCATCCCGGAACGGTAACACTCAGCCGGTTCGCCGACCCCTTGGATTGGCGCGGTGACCTACGCGAGTTTGCGATGAACCGAAACGCTGTAGTTCACCCCTTCGGCTACGAACGGATCGGCATCCCACGTGGCAAACCGGTCGTGCAATTCGAGACCCGCTTGCGAACAGAATGCGTCGTAGTCGGCGAGACTCAGGATCCCGTTGAGCTGGAACCCGGCGATCAACAAGCCCCCGGGCTCGAGGTGGTTGGCGGCTGAAGTAACCGCGGCGGGTTCAGTTCCCGGGTCGAGAAAGATCATGACGTTGCCGGCCAGCACCACCACATCGAACGTTTCGCCGAGGTCGAGCGAGCTGAGGTCGGCCTCGACCCACGTCAGGTCCGGGCGCTTGCGCCGAGCCTGGGCGAGCATCGACCCGTCGAGGTCGGTGCCCACCACATCGACCTCGCGGTTCGCGAGCTCGATCGCCACCCGCCCAGTGCCACAGCCCGCGTCGAGCACCGACTTTGGGTTGTAGCGCTGCACAAACGCCACCTCGCCGTGCATATCGACACCGCGCGCCGCAATGCGGGCGAAGCGCTCGTCGTAGTCGGCGCCGTCGCGGCCCGCATCTGACCAACGTGAGGTTCCACCGGTCGTCACGAAGCAGCTAAACGGTTCGAGCCATATTGGCGAAGCGGGTGTAGTGCGGCAAGAACGCCAAGCGGACGGTACCCACCGGGCCATTACGGTGCTTGGCGATGATGATCTCGGCGGTGCCCTGATCGGGGCTCTCGGCGTTGTACACCTCGTCGCGGTAAATGAACATCACCACGTCGGCGTCCTGCTCGATCGATCCACTTTCTCGCAGGTCGGCCAGCATGGGCCGCTTGTCTTGGCGCTGTTCGAGGCCCCGAGAAAGCTGCGACAACCCCACCACCGGGCACTCGAGTTCGCGGGCCAGAATCTTCAGCCCACGACTAATTTCAGAAACCTCGACCTGGCGGCTCTCGGCGCCAGCTCGACCCGTCATCAGCTGGATGTAGTCGACCACCACCATGCCGAGTTCGCCGACTCGGCTCTTCAGCCGCCGAGCCTTGGCCCGGATCTCCATGATGGTCAGGTTCGGGTTGTCGTCGATGTAGATCGGCGCTTCGGCGAGGCGGCCCACCCCATGGCTGATCTTCGACCAGTCCTTTTCGGTGAGCTGACCATCGCGCATGTTTTTTGAGTCGACCTTGGCTTCGGAGCACAAGATCCGGTTGGTGAGTTCGAGTTGGCCCATTTCGAGCGAGAACATCAGCACGGGCTTTTGCGCCTCGACCGCCGCGTGGGTGAGCGCTCCCAACGCAAACGACGTCTTACCCATTGCCGGTCGGGCACCAATAACGATCAAGGCGTTCTTCTGGAATCCCGACAACATGTCGTCAAGGTCCATGTAGCCGGTGGGGGTTCCGGTGATCGCGTCGCCGCGTTCGTAGAGCTCTTCGATGCGATCGAGGTTGGCGTCGAGCAAATCAGAGATGGGCGCCATGGTGTCGGCGACCCGCCCTTCGGCAACCTGGTACATGAGCGACTCGGCCGAGTCGATCGCCTTAATGACATCGTCGGGTTTGCTGTAACCAATCTCGCTGATCTCGCCGGCGACCTCGATCAGGCGCCGCAACTGGTAGCGCTCGAAGATGATGTTGGCGTAGCGAGATGCACTCGAGGTTGCAGGGGTATCGATCTGAAGGTTGACCAACACCGCCGGGCCGCCGATGGCCTCGAGCAAGCCACTGCGGTCAAGTTCGTCGGCCACGGTCACCGGGTCGGCGGGTTCGCCGGCGCCATAAAGCGTGGTGATCGAGTCGAAGATGTGGGCGTGAGCCGGCTTATAGAAGTTCTCGGTGGCCACCACTTCAATGGCGTCGGCGATCGCGTCGCGCGACAACAACATGGCGCCCAGCAGCGATGCTTCGGCGTCGAGGTTGTTCGGCGGAACTCGACGACTCGCGGGAGCAGAGGTCGAGTAGTCGGTGAAGTCAGACATTGGTGAGCGGCATCTTTAGGTGAAGTGACTTCGTTGCATTCTTCACAAGGGGTCTGACAACCAGGCTGTCGGACCCACAAACCGGAGGGAAAAATGCGAGCAAAGTACGGCGGGAAGTGAGCAGGAAACGGGGGCAATCTTCGCGTTCAAAGACGACCGCTTGGGGAAAACCATGGCGTTGCGCAGTCGAACTTGTCGGCTCCATATCTTGGTCGACCAGCCCTGTTGATCACTAGTGGATAAGCTCGGGAAAACCCCATTCTTCTAGGGGAAATCGCGCCGAAACTCTGGGGACAACGGTGTGGAATTGGGTCGAACGCTGTGGACGACCAGTTGAAAACTCCCAGGGTTATCCACAAGATGTGGGAAACGCTGTTACAACGCGATACGGCCAGCAGACCGCCACCGCGTAGGTGGAGTCTGCTGGCCGCAAACGCTGAACGGAACTTTGGGTCAGATTAGACCGCAACAACCTCGATGGTGATCGGGAACTGCACGTCGGGGTGCAGTTGGGCGGTCACCGTGTGGGTACCTACCGTCTTGATCGAATCGTCGGTCGACAGGTCGCGCTTGTCGATCGTGATACCGGTCTGTTCGAGTACCGCAGTAGCTACGTCGGCGGTGGTGATCGAGCCGAACAACTTGCCTTCGTCGCCGGCGTTGGCACCAATGGTGATAACGGCGGGTACGAGCTTGGTTGCTACCTCTTCCGCCTCGGCCTGATCTTCAGCCGACTTCATCACACGCGCCTGGCGCATCGATTCGGCCTGAGCTTCAGCACCGGGGGTCGACTTCATCGCCAGACCCTTCGGCAGCAAGAAGTTGCGGGCATAACCAATGGCGACATCGGCGATGTCGCCCTTCTTTCCGAGTCCGTCGACGTCGGAGCGCAGAATCACCTTCATGCTTGCTCCTCAGGGGCCGGTGCCTCAGCTTCAGCTGGAGCAGGTGCTTCGGCGGCGGCAGCGTTCGAAGCTTCCGCCGCGTTGAACGCGGCCACATCTTCTGACGTTGCTACGGCATCGCCTTCTACCTGATCGCCTTCGATCTGACTTCCCTGCTCGCCGTCTTCGGATCCTGGTGGCGGAGCCGTTGGGCGTGGCGGAGGACCGTCGGCGCGCTGGCCACGATCGCGACCGCCACCACGTTGGGTGGTGACGCGGTTGGCGTAGGGCAACAGCGCCATCTCACGGGCGTTCTTTACCGCGCGTGCGATTTCGGCCTGCTGCTGGGTGCTGTTGCCGGTAACCCGACGAGCACGGATTTTGGACCGGTCAGACACAAAGCGCCGAAGCAACGTGGTGTCCTTGTAGTCGACGTATGTGATCTTTTCTTCGGTTAACACACTCACGCGCTTTTTGGCGCGACGTGCGTTGTCCTTGTTTTTGCCCCGCTTGGGTGCTGGCTTCGCCATGAGAAATAGGGTTCCTGATTCTGCTTAGAAGGGTTCTTCGTCGGTGTCGTAGGCAGGTGCTGCCGATGGAGTGTTTGCTACGGGGCGATTGCCGCCGTCTTGTCCTCCACCGGGACCTCCACCGGAGTATTCGTTACGGGTGATCTGGGCGCTGGCCCATTTGAGGCTGGGTGCGACATCGTCGGCGATGATCTCGACCTTGGAGCGCTTGTCGCCGTCGTTGGTCTGCCACGAGCGCTGCTCGAGCCGGCCATACACAACAACGCGCGAGCCCTTGGTGAGCGACTCGCTCACGTTCTCGGCCAGGTTGCGCCAGCAGGTCACGTCAAAGAACGAAACTTCGTCCTCTTTGCCGTCTTGACCTTTCTTGTTCCAGGCCACGCCAAAGTTGGCGACTGCGGCACCGCTAGGGGTGAAGCGCAGTTCTGGATCGCGGGTGATGTTTCCAACCACGGTGATGGTGTTATCAAATGCCATGTTGATTCCCTCGTTGGGTTATCCGGCTTCCGCCGGGACAGGCCCACCTTCAAGAAGGCCGCGTTTGCGTCCTTCGTGATCGGGCAGGCGCAGGACTTTGTGGCGGACAACATCGTCCGCGAGTCGGAGCATGCGCTCCACGTCGTTGAGTTCGGTTGCCTCGGTGACGATTTCTTGGACGACGTAGGTGCCTTCCCACTTATGGTCGATCTGGTAGGCAAAGCGACGCTTGCCCCAGTTATCGGTGCTGGCAATGCTTCCGTTGCCAGCCACTACCAATTCGTCGATCTTCTTCAACGTGGCATCGATGGCGGGTTGTTCGACCGCACCTTCGAAAATGGTCATCAGTTCGTAAGCCCGAGTGGGCATATATTCTCTCCCTTTGGTTCCGGAGTTCCGGAGCCCCACCGGTTGTGGAGCAGGGTCTGCTCCGAACAACCCCTCGAAAAATCGAGGAAGCCGCGCGGATATGACCTGCTAATCCTACAGACCAAAGAGCAGTTCCCGTAACCGGGCCGACGTTGCATACAACAACTATGGCCACGGGGTATGACAACGAGCAGCGAACAACGCTCGCCGCCGGACCTAGGTCAGCGAGTTCGCCCAGCTATCGAGGGTGTCCATCGCCCCTGGCAAAACGTCGATCAGCGCCGAGATCGAGGCGCTCGTGGGCGAAAGTTCGACGAACTGCGCCAATTCGAGTACCCGACGCAGGCCCAAAAGACCGCTCGCGCCGGCGAGTGAATGGGCGAGTTCGACCAACGTCGTGGGTCCTTGCCCGCCCTCGACCGCCGCAATGAAGCTTTCGCCAGCATCGCGGTAGTCGCGGGCCAACATCACCATGAACTCGGCGCTCGAACCGAGGTCGGCGTGCAGCTTCGTCAGCCAGGCTGTGTCGATGTAGCAGTGGCGCTCGACGTTGGACGTTGGACTGGGCATTGTGCCCTAGTCATCGCAACAAAGGGCCTACTTCTGAAGCCCGAACCCTAATTCGGGGGTCGCATTTTCGAGTGACGTGCTCGTGGGTCGATCAGTCGTTTTCGGTCAGCTGCTGAGCGGTAGACGCCAACATGGTGGCCAGCGCATCGCGGTCGACCTTGTTCGACTGCAGCTTCTTTTCGGTCAGATCGATCCGCGACCACAGGTCCTGGCGGGTCTGCTCGAGAGCAGCGTTGGCGGTGGCGGCCAACGAGGTCAGCGACTCGTCGAACTTCGCGGCGGTGCGTTCGATTTCGGCCTGCTGCTTGGCGGCGGCCTTCTTTGCGGCCTTGGTGTCGCCGGCCAGCTTGGCTTCGGTTTCGGCAATCGCCTCGGTGCGAGCCGTCTTTTCGCCGGTGAGCTGCTTGTCGAGCTTGGCCAGACCTTTCTCCATGTCGGCCCGCAGGTCCGAGATAGCGCCCAGCAAGGCTTGTTCGAGGGTGTCGAGTCGCTGGTTGGTGATACGGACCGAGTCGCCAAACAACAGGCCTTGAATGCGGCCGAGGTCGCCGTCGGCAAATCCGAGGTCGCGCTCTTTGTTGCGCGATCCGGCGCCCGGACGGACATCGGTAGTGGTCTTTGGGCTCGTGCCGTTGGTCGAGGTATTCGCCATGTCGCTGTGTCTCCAGGTCGTGGCACAAGGTGCCGGTGTTTCACCTCCTGTCGGCAGCACCGCGGGGCACATGAGTAAAACGGCCTACATCGATGCTGAATCGAATACCGGTCGATCGAGGCATCGGTCACACAACATTTGGGACTTCTGCATACCCAATGCCCACAAATGTCACCCGGGCCTCAACTTCGGCGCCCAACTGCCGTCAGAAACTACGTGGGCGAACTGACAATCTCTTCTCTTCCCAACGAGACCTTTCAACACGCGGCCAAGATGGCGCGTTACGCCGCGGGAGCCGAATACGCCGAAATCGTCATGAGCGGCGAGCTCGCGGTGGGCGCCCGGTCGATCGACCCTGCCCACGAGGGAACCAGCGAGCTCCTCACCGAAGCCTCCCCCCTGGCCGATACCCGGTGCGGACCCATAGCCGCCTACCCACACCATGGTCTCCCCGACTGGGTTGCCAGCTTTGCAGTGGCTCCCCTCAGTGGTCCCTCGGGGGACGCTGGGTGGATCGCCGTGGCTTCGAGCCACGACAACCTTCACCCCGACACCCTCGACCGACTCGACTCTGCGGTCTTTATGGTCGAGGACCACCTCGACCGAAACGTCGAACGCATTCGCATGAAGTGGCTCGGCGCCACCCTGCGTGAAAACCAGAACCAACTGCAACGCTCGACCGAACGGCTCGAGGCCTCAAACCGCCAGCTCGAACAGTTTGCCTATATTGCCTCGCACGAGCTGGTCGCGCCGCTGCGGGTGGTGTCGGTCTACGCCCAACTGTTGGAACAGCTGGCGACCCAGGAAACCACCGACCGGGCTCGCCTCGCGGCCTGCGTTAGCGAGATCAAAGAAGGCGTTTCAGCCATGAGTACCCAGGTCAAGAGCCTGCTGGAGCTCTCGGCGGTCGACGCAAACACCACCTCGCTCGAACCGGTCGATGTCGACGATGTCGTTCACGCCGCCATCGATACGTTGTCGGAGGTATTCGCCGAAGCCGACCCGGTCGAGATCCGGGTTGGCGAACTGCCGATCGTCGTTGCCCAACCGGTTCCGTTTCAGAGCGTGTTCGCCAACCTGTTCACCAACTCGGTTCGCTACCGGCACCCCGATCGCCCGCTCGAAATTTCGGTCACCGCCCGCTCGGAGACCCGAGCCACCAAACGCGAGACGATCATCGAGGTCCGCGACAACGGCCGCGGCATCGACCTAGCCGACCAGGACAGTGTGTTCGACCTGTTCGATCGCGGGTCGAGTACCGACACCACCGGCTCTGGCATCGGGCTCGCGCTCAGCCGTCGCATCGTCGAAGCGTTCGGCGGGACGATCGGCCTCGACCCCAACACGGTCGACGGAACCACGTTCCTCATCACCTTGCCCAGCGCCGCCTAACCGCGGCGACCTGCTAGTTGGCGAGCTTCGCGACGAGGTGCTCGGCCACGCTGAGGAACGCCTCATCGACCCCCTCGCCGGTCTTGGCACTACTACGAACCGGTGACGAAAACCCGCCTGCGCCGATAGCCGAGGCGAGGGTGGGCCAATCGACCTCCAGGTCGCTCTTGTTGGCGACCGGCACCAGCAACGCGTTGGGCGATACCTCGAGCAGACGGTCGCGCAGTTCGCCCGCCACGCCGATCGTCTCCTGACGGGTCGAGTCGAACACAAACAGGGCGGCCGACGCGCCGGTGAGGTAGCCGGCGGGCACGGTGAGTCCGTCGCCTTCGCCGTGCACGTCCCAAACCAACATGTTGACGACCGCGTCGGGCAGCGCCACGGTCTTGCGGTCGACCTTGACGCCCAGGGTCGAGTGATAGTCCTCGGAGAACACGCTGTGGACGTAGCGGCGCACCAAGCTCGTCTTGCCGACCCCTGGCGCTCCGAGCATGAGGATCTTTGCTCGAATCGTCGCTGCGGTCACCCGGCAATCAAATCACAGAAGGGCGACCAGCGCGAGGATCACGAGGCCGACCAAGACTCCAGCCACGGCAAACGCCGCGATCGACCGGCTCTTCGCGGTGGGCGAGGTGCTAGATTTGTGCAGGTCAGAGAGGTCGGGGGCCAACGCGCCAAACGGTTCGACGTTGCCGTTGAACGACTCGAACTCAGTCGCGAAATCGGCGTGGATCCGCTCGAGGGTGGTGGCCATATCGAGGCGGAACTGTTCGGTCGGGATACCGTGGATCACCGAAGCGAGAACGGCCTTTGGTCCCCACTCGACCACGACCGACGTGTCGCCGACTCGAAGATCCTGCAGACCATCGTGGTCGGGGGTTTCAAAGGCGTCCTGTACAAACATCCGAATCGCATCAAGCATGCCTGACACGATGTCGGCATCGCTGAGTTCGTCGCCGTCGCTCGAGGCGGCAGCCAACAGAACCCCAGAGCCGCGTTCGATGAGTAGCACCTGGTCGACCTGGAAGGTTCGGCCGCCACCGTCGAACGTGAACAGGTTGGCGATCATCTTGCGCATCGCCGGGCCAAGGACCGGGTAGAGGGCCTCGGCCAAAACCGTACTGTCGGTTCGGGCCGATATCGACACTGCGTTCTCCAACGCCGGCATCAGCGCATTGCCGAGTTCGGCCGAGGTCGACTCGGTTGTCTCGACCGCGTCGACGATCACATCGCCAACGAAGGTTGTACGGTCGGTCGCTTCGAGCACCAAGGCTTCAAGCGCCGCAACCCGGTCGCGGAGATCGACGAGCTCTTGGCGTTCGGCCTGGGTGATCAGGCTCCGGATGATCTCCAGATCAGCAGAAGCGTCGCGATCGTCTGAGATGTCGTGGGTCTGATTGTTGGTAACCGTCACTGTCCCTCCCGAGCCGGTGGCGATGTTGAGTTAGCGGGTAAGGCTCAGGTCGGCGGGACCAAGATGCCGTGACGCGTGGCGGTTGCCAGGGCCTCGACTTGGCT
>CALHTF010000155.1 GCA_938038815.1 uncultured Acidimicrobiales bacterium
ACCCGCAGCAGCCCCCAGCTGGGCCGACTCGGGGCTCCAAAGTCCGAGCTGAATCCATACCGCCTTTGCCCCGATGCGAATGGCGTCTTCGACGATTGGCGGGCAGTCGGCGGGCTTGCGGAAGATGTCGACGATGTCGGGAACTCCGGGGAGATCGTCGAGGCTCGGGTACACGGGCTGGCCAAGGATCTCGGTTTCGCGAGGGTTGACCAGCCAGACCGTGAAGTCGGTCGACGAGCTCAGCAGATAGGTGGCCACAAAGTTGCTCGCCCGCGCCGGGTTGGCCGACGCACCCACGATGGCGATTGACTTAGAGCGATCGAGTATCGCCTTGCGTTCGCCTGCGCTCGGTGGGGTCCAACCGTCAATCACATCGTGTGCCATAGGACGAGGTTACCCACTACCGTTTCCCAATGGTCTACCGCGAGCCCGAACATCTGCCCTGGGACGGCAAACGGGTGCCCCTGACCTTTCTCGCCGGGTATCTCGGCGCAGGCAAGACCACGCTGCTCAATCAACTCTTGGCCGCCGCCACGCAACCAGTCGCCGTGCTGGTCAACGATGTTGGCGAGGTCAATATCGACGCCAAACTCATCAAGCGCCGCCATGGCGACACGATCGAGCTGACCGACGGATGCATCTGTTGCAGCCTGAGCGACGGATTCGGCGCAGCGTTTGACCAACTCCGAGCTCGCCCCACTCCCCCGGCCCACGTGGTGGTCGAACTCAGCGGTGTCGCCGAACCGGACCGGGTGTTGCCCTGGTCGCTTTCGGCCGGGTTCATGCTCGACGGTGTGGTGACGGTGGTCGATGTCGACCAGTTGGCCGACCGGCTCGCCGATCCGTTGTCGGCTCAGTACGTCGAGGCCCAGATCGATAGCGCCGATGTGATCGTGCTGACCAAGGTCGACCTCGCCTCGTCCGAAACCACCGCGGTCGCTCGGGCCATGCTGGCCGAACGCGCACCCGACGCGCCGCTCGTCGAAGCGAACGAATCGACCACCCCCACCACGCTGCTTCAGCTCGGCGCCAGCCGCGATGTGCCAGCTCCATCGCCCACCTTGTTCGATCAACACCGCACCAGCACCATTGCGGTGCCCGACCCGATCGACTCGGCCGAGCTTCAACAACTGGTCGACGATCTTCCGACCGAGGTACTGCGCGCCAAAGCCATCGCCAACGCTCCTGACGGCACGCAATTCATCGTTCAGGTCGTAGGTCGGCGCCGCACGATCACCGAGGCGCCCCAAGCCGAACGTTGCGACCCGACCGACCTCGTGGTCATCAGCTTCTAACGAACGCTTAAATTGCCGACGCGGCAGCGAGCGCCTGGTCGAGATCCCACAAGATGTCGTCGAGGTCCTCGAGTCCGATCGACAACCGCACCATGTCGGGGCTCACCCCGGCGGCTTCGAGCTCTTCATCGCTGAGCTGTTGGTGGGTGGTCGATCCCGGGTGCACAACCAACGTCTTGGCGTCGCCGACGTTTGCGAGGTGGCTTACCAACTGCAGCGACTCGATAAAGGTCGAGCCAGCTTCGCGGCCGCCCTTCACGCCGAAGGTGAAGATAGCGCCCGGCCCCTTGGGAAGGTACTTGTTGGCCAGGTCGTGCCAGGGCGAATCTTTCAGTCCGGCAAACTTCACCCACGCGACCCGGGGGTCGGCGTCGAGCCATTCGGCCACCGCCTGGGCGTTGGCGATGTGTTCTTCCATCCGCTGAGGCAACGTTTCGAGGCCTTGGAGCAACATGAAGGCGTTGAACGGCGACATGGTTGCCCCAACGTCGCGCAGCTGCTCGGACCGCAATTTGGTGCAATAGGCGTACTCGCCAAAGTTGTCCCACCACCGAAGGCCGTTATAGCTCTCGACCGGTTCGGTCATGTTCGAGAATCGGCCGGACCCCCAGTCGAACTGGCCGGACTCGACCACGACGCCACCGATGGAAGTTCCGTGACCGCCGATGAACTTGGTGGCCGACTGCACGACTACATCGGTGTCGAACTCGATCGGGCGGCACAGGTACGGCGTAGCGAAGGTGTTGTCGACAAACAGCGGCAGGGCGTTGGCGTGCGCGACGTCGGCCAACGCTTCGAGGTCCGCGACGGCACCCGACGGGTTCGAGATGATCTCGGTGTACAACAGCTTGGTCTTGGGGGTGATTGCCTTGGCGAAGGCATCGGGGTCGTTGCCGTCGACGAAGGTGGTCTCGATCCCAAACCGAGCGAGGGTTACGGCGAACTGGGTGTAGGTCCCCCCGTAGAGTCCGGCCGCCGCAACGATGTGGTCGCCTTGGCCGGCCAAGGTGGTTACCGCCAAGAATTCGGCCGCCAAGCCACTAGCGGTCGCAACGGCGCCGATACCGCCTTCGAGGCTGGCCATCCGCTCTTCAAAGGCGGCCAAGGTCGGGTTCGAGATTCGGCTGTAGATCGTGCCGTACTTCTGCAACGCAAACAGATCGGCGGCATCCGCGGTGTCTTCGAACACAAAGCTCGTCGACTGATAGATCGGCACCGCTCGGGCACCGGTGGAGGAATCGGGAGCCCCTCCTGCATGTAGCGCCCGGGTACGGAATCCAAATTCGCGATCAGCCATCCGCCGATCGTAGGGGTTCGCCGGGGCCTATGGCATGGCCAGCGCGGCGTCCTCACTCGCCAGCCTCTGGTCGAAAGTCAACCGTGGGGGTACCTTGAAGGAAATGCACCTCAGTCGCACCTGCTTGCTCGTCATGCAACACACCGGTCCGTGCGTCGTGGTCAACGAACCTCCCGGCCCGGCCGATGTTCACCCAAAAACAACACGGCGACTTACCGGCGATGAACTTAGGGTGCTGGCGCGCCTTACTTCCCGACCAAGCGAGCCAACCGACGAACTGCTCGATGGCCACCCCGACTTTCGGGCGTTCCTTGCGTCAAACGGCCTTTTGGTGCAAAGCGAGCCTCCGCTGGCCGACACACCGACGCCGCTCGAAGATCCGCCCGCCACGTTCGCGCCGGTCGGCGAGGTCCGACTGCGGCTTGGTGCGGTATTCACCGTCGGCGACGGCGCAATCCAGCATCACGATCATTTCGGTCGACTGCTGGCCACCTTCTCGCCTGAAGAGTTCCTTGCGGCCAGCTCGTTCGTCGAACCATCGCCGATCAGCGATCACGACCCAGCGGTCGTCGACAAGCTGACTCGGGCAAATCTGCTGATCAGTGCCGACATCAACCAGGGCGCCGACTTTCGGACGACGCTTGCGCAAGGCTTCCAGCGCTCGCAAGCAATTCGCCAAGCATCACTTGAGATGCATGTCGCACACGACCAAGCCCACAACAGCGGCGCTCCACGCATACCCATCGTGCCCGTCCACCTATCGGCCGGTGGCGTGCCGCCGCTGTCGGTTGCGATGCTTTTGACGTTCGCCGAAGCATGGAACAACGGAGTCCTAAACGAAACGTTCGACTTCTATCCCCGGTGGCTGAGCGCAACCCAGGACATCGGCTCGTTCAGGACCCCGTCGGTGTATCTGTTCTCGAACTACTTGTGGTCCCATATCGAGAACCTAGAAGCGTCGGCCCAGGTGAAGGCGGCCGACCCAAACGCAATCACGATTCACGGCGGGCCCGATTGTCCGGGGTATCGAGACGATACCGAGGTCTACCTCACCAATAATCCACACGTCGACATCGCAGTGCACGGCGAAGGCGAGCAGACCTTTGCCGAGATCCTTGCTGCGCTAGCCCCTTCGATGCAAGAAGGCGCGCCCGACCTCAGGGCGCTCGCCACCGTTGCAGGAATCACGTACCGAGACGGCCAAACATTGGTGCGCACCGGGCCTCGGGAACGGCTTTCTGATCTCGATGCCGTGCCATCGCCCTACTTGGCCGGAACGTTTGAATGTTTCGCGGCGAGCGAGATGCCCATGGCGATTATCGAAACCAATCGGGGGTGTCCTTACGGTTGCACCTTTTGCGATTGGGGGTCAGCAACCAATTCACGGATTCGTAAGTTCGACCTTGATCGGGTGAAAGCCGAACTTACGTGGTGCGCCCAGAACAAGGTCGAGCGGATCTTTGTGGCCGACGCAAACTTTGGCATCTTCGCCCGCGACGTCGAACTCGCTCAGCATGTCGCCGACCTCAAGGTCGAGTACGGGTATCCGCATCGGCTGATCACCAACTACGCCAAGAACACGGTGAAGCACCTCAAGGAAATCGTGAGCATCATCAGCTCTGCGGGAATCTTGACCGAAGGTTTGTTGTCGTTGCAGTCGATGGACGACGCGACCCTTGCCGCGATCCGACGTCACAACATCAAGCTCGAAAAGTACGACGCGATGGCCACCGAGTTCAGCCATGCACACCTGCCCCTCTTCGTCGATCTGATGATGGGTCTTCCGGGTCAAACGGTGGAGTCATTTCTTGCCGACCTTCAGCAGTGCGTCGACCGAGACGTTACGGCCAAGGTGCACGCCACCGAGCTTTTGGTGAACTCGCCGATGAACGAACCGGAGTACCGAAGCGAGTTTGAGATCGTCGCCAGCCGCCCACCTGGTCCGGCGGTCGACGCTGACGGTAAGCCACGGCGAAAGCCATCGCTGGTCGTTCAGTCGTCATCGTTCTCCCGCGAGGACTTCGACACTATGGATCGAATTCGTCGAGCCTTCATGTTCGGCGAGAACCTCGGCGTCGCTCGGATCGTCGCCCGATTCGTGCGTCAAGAAACCGGATTGTCCGAGGTGGCGTTTATCGACCAGCTCCGCCGGCTCGGCCTGGCCGAGCCGGAGCATTGGCCGGCACTGTTTTGCACCTTCTCGTCGGCAACGAACGTGCTGGTAGCGCCGGGCAACTGGCTTGCTTACATCGACGAGCTACGGCGCGTACTCATAAATGAACTCGAGCTGGCCAATAATCCTGCCCTGAACGACGTGTTGACGGTCCAACATCTGTTGTTACCGACGCCCGGTCGAGCGTTTCCGGCAAGCACGACCCTCAACCACGATGTCGCGGCCTGGTACCACACGATTCTTGAGGTGAAACAGAACGGCGATCGACGCGACTGGCCTGAAAAGGCACCTCGGCTCGACACATTCGGTGCCGCGGGTTTCACCGTCGACGATCCAAACAATGTCTGTACCACGGCGATGGGTCGGGGCTCGGCGATCGATGCCTACCGCGACTGGGAGTTGGGCTCGGCAGTGGCGCGAGCCCTCCCCGCTCATCACACCATCTCGTCATAACGGACCCATCGCGTCCGAGACCAATGTCACCCAATTCTGGTTGGATCTGAGCGCCCGGTGCCG
>CALHTF010000156.1 GCA_938038815.1 uncultured Acidimicrobiales bacterium
ATTGCGGCGGCCATATCCAGATAGTTGCTGGTCTTGCCGTGCCCAGAGCACAAGGCGAGGTGAGTCCGTGGCGGATCAGACAACCCAACTTCAGGCCGAGTGGCCCGGCTTTGACGTGCAGTCGAGTGACGGCGGTATCAAACTCCGCCAACTCGACCACAAACACTTCCGACTTGAATCCACTGTTCGATACACCGGCGAGAAGTTGGGGGTCGAGGAGCAGTGGTTTGAGCGGTTCCTGCCATCGAAACAGCGGCAAAGGCGGCACAAGCACCGCGCCGAGACATTCACCGATGACACATGCACTGACCTACGTATCGTTGAGTCCGGCCATTTGCCGTCGACGGATTTGGCATCGGTGCCGCCGCTCTTTCGCTGGTGGATCAACACCTACGGGGGCCACACTCCCGCAGCTCTCATTCACGACCGATTCATCGGCGGCTCGCTGCCAGCAGGTGTAGACGAAGCGCAGATCGACCGAAACTTTCGATTCATGCTTCGCGGATCCGGCGAGCCGTATCTTCGAAGCTGGCTCGTTTGGGCAGCCGTTGCCTTACGCACTCGACTCCACCGCGGCGGCCGCCGCAAGGTCGCTATGGTCGTGTGGATTCTGTCGGCGGTTGCCGGAGTCGCAACGGCAACCATCTCCCTCGCTACCTTTTCTTGGTTTTGGTTCTGCGTCGCCGCTCTGGCGCCGATCGGGGCATGCGCACTATGGGGGAAGCAGGCCGGCGCGGGGCTAATAATCGCGTATGTCGGAGTGCCGTGCCTCCTCCTCCCAGCGCTTCTAGCGATTCCGGCGCTCCTTCTGTACTCACTGTTCGAAGCATTCGCCCATCAGGTACTTCTCGGGCACGCCCACATAAGGAGTCGCGCTGCAAGGAGGATGCTTCGAGACGCCAAACCGCAAGAACCGTTGTTCACCCGGTTGAGTCGAACGTGGCTGTCCACGAGGTCACACCCTCGTCACGCGATTGCGGACAAGCACGTACTTCAGAGGTATCAACGCAACCGTTCGATCATCGCTGCAGCCGGAACACTCCTCGGCGCGATCGGCCTCGGCGTAAGCATGAGTAGCAGTGGACAAGTCGATACCGACCCGTTCCACGCCTTTGGGTGGCCTTTACTCGCTGGGGCATTTCTTGCGCTGTTTTTCATCAGAGTCCCGACACCGCGTCTTGTCCGATCGCTCATCATGTTGGGGATTGGCCTGTACCTACTCACCGCGCTCGATGTTCCCTGGGAATGGAAGATCACTATGGGCGTGGTTGGTTTTGTACTTTCGTGGATAATCGCCCAAGCCATTCGATTCTGGCTCGGCGTGGGCAAACATACTGCCCGCGGCATGAAGACTGCCTTGCTGTCACTGCCGCTGGTGCTGGCAACGGCCATCGTCTTTACCGACCAACCACCGGCGGCGGCTCAGGTCGCAAGTTGTGGCGATGGCGAGCTGACGCTTCAGGTCGACGGTCAACAATTCGGCGATGAACGTATCGACGTTGTGGTCGAAAATCGCCAAACAAGCGTGATCGTCGAGGCCGCCTCCTCGCTGTCGACCGGGACGATCATCGTCGAGCTTGTCGGTACTGAACCGGTACCCATGGCCGGGGTTGGACCACAGCTTGTTTGGAGCGGCCAACTCGACCCGACTGCCGATGGCGGTGCCACCGGTCCTCAAGAAATCGAGATTCGTCGCGGTGGACGGTCGGACCGTTTCGTGGTTGAGTCGATTCACCACGCCGAGAGCTTCGACCTCGTCGCCGGCAGTGGTAAGTACCGAGCCACTGCCGTCGAGCCCAATGGCACAACATGTTTCGTAGAGGGCTGGGTGCGGATCATCGTTTCGCCTGCGGCAACCACAACCGGGCGCATCGCGCTCGCAAGCGCTCTAGTGGGGTTAGCGGCGTTTGGCGGTTCTGTTGCTGGGGGCGGTTCACCCGACCCCGACGACGGGTTCCAGCCGATCGGGCCGGTGAGTATTCGGGCTACACGTACCGTGAAACATAGCCACGACACTCGTTCGGAAACCCGGTGGACTACCAAGATCAAGGTTCGGGTCGACGAGAAAGAAGCCGAACGAGAAGGCGCTACGTGGCGTATCGAAGACGTAAGCCTTGGCAAGCTGGTTAGGTATAGCGGTTCAGTCGACCTTTCGACCGGCTTCGGCGAGATACCGCTTGAGTTCACCGATGATCCGGGCGAGATCGACCTCGAGGTCGGGTCGCTGGTTATCGACCTCACCGGCAACGATCAAACCCTCACCGAAGCGACATTGATCCTCGGCGCCGACGGGGTTTCGCTCGAGCCCAAGATGACCGACTCGGCGAACGAATCATGAGCCGTATACCGATCCTCCTCGTCGCAGCGGCTCTCTTCGTTGTTGCCTGTGCCGTACCGCAACCACTCGTGGCCGTTGTTGACTTCATCGAGTTGCCCCCAGGTACCTCGGCAATGATCGGCCCCCTCGAGAACGACAGGGAGTCCGGCCGAGCCCAGCTTCTCGCAACGTTGAGCGTTCCCGATGTCTTGGTCGCCGAAGTACTGCCGGGCACCAACATCATCTCGGTCTCGGCCGGGAAAGAGACTCCACCCGACGACTATCCGTTGGGCTACGAGTTTGCCGATGCTGGGGGCAGGGCGAGGGGCACGGTCATCGTCCGAGTCACCGAGTCCCTAAGCTCTACCGATTCGACCACCCAAGACTCGAACGTCGCGGACGACACTGCCGCGACGACCGTGGCACCGAAAGACGACGACTCGTCCGGTGTCGTCACGACCGCTCCGACAGACACCGCCGCTCCAGTCGACACCACCGAAAGCCCGAACGACACCACAGCGCAACCACCTGATACCACCGACCCTCCGCCGCCACTGGCGGCCGCAACGCTCGACCCGACATCGTTCCAGTTGGTACGGGACGGCCCGGCCCGTGAGGTGACACTCACGAATACCGGAGGCACGACGGTTTCACCCTCAATCACATTCGATCCGAGCAAGGTCGAGATCACTACCAACACCTGCTTCCAAGCGGACCTTGCTCCCGGCCAGGCCGATGGTTTCGGGGCCTCGTGTTCGTTTGTTGTTTCGGCGGCAGAGTCGGCTGACGGTCTGTACGACACAACTATCGAGGTGAGTGCAGATCAGCTAAGCGGACCCATGACGATCGAGGTGATGGTCGACTGGCGAGAGCCGGCCCAACTGGTGATCGACGCCCCCAACGTTGATCTTTTCGACGAAGGGTCGGCCGAAGTGACGCTGCGCAATTCCGGGGGTATCGAACTGCCGGCACCCGCAGCAACCAATGAAGCCGACATGCGGAGACTTCGAGGGACGCTGCGACTCGATCCGCACACATGTAGCGACGGAATCCCGGCGTTCGGCAGTTGCACGGTCCGTGTCGAACTGAGCGAATACCCCGAAGCTGACCCGCTCGATAGAACCTTCGAGCTGCAGATCGTTACTGACGACCAAACGGCGGCCATCTTTGTTCATTTCTACCCATTCATCAGGTAGAGAACCCAACAAGAGCAGATCATCAACGACGGAGGTTGACTACATGCCAATTACAAGAAGAGAAGCCCTCCAAGGCCTAGCCGACCAGGCGGGACTTGCAGCAACTACCACGGTGGGAGAGATCGCTGAGTTACGGCTTGCGCTCGAACCCAGACTCAAACTCCCGAAAGACCTACCGGACTACCGCGGGGTGCAGCTACGAAACGTTCGGATACTGCCCAGTGCGCTCGTCACGTTTCTCCTTACGTGGTTGAAGTCGCAACAGTATTGTCAGGGTCCTCCACCCGACTACGCCTATCTGTTCTGTCTCGCGCCTGACCTCAATGCTCTTTACCCGGGGAGTTTCAGGCCAGAGTTCGGGCCGGTGTATTACCGCGGCCGACTCGACGGCTCGGCACGTCTTCTGGTGATCGGCCAAGACCCGTCAACCGATGAACAAATCGCGAACCGGTCGTTCGTTGGATCTGCGGGGCAGCGGTTGCAGGGCTTGCTCCGAAGGCTGGGTCTCACCCGTTCGTACATCATCATCAACACGTTCCACCTAGGGGTACATGGCACCTACTCCTCCAACCCAAAGCTCAAACTAGCGAACGCCGACCCGAGGGTGTTCACCTGGCGAAACCAGTTCATCAACCGGTTGATTCAAGACAACAACATTGAAGCCATACTCACTGTTGGCACGCCAGCGCGAGAAGCCATCCGTCAGTACTGGCCACAGAAGACCCAGTTCCTTAACCCCAGCCGTATCGTCGACATTCGTCACCCGAGCGCACCGGGCGGCCCCCATTCAAGCTGGAATACCGGCCTCACACGCCTCGGTAACTTGGTCAACCCGGACGTCGACAACATTGTCGACCTTTCGCCCTACGGAAATGTCTGGACGAACGCCGACTCCGTCGACATTCCACGCCGCGACCTCCCCTTTGGGACTCCGCCGTGGCACGGCACCGGTGCCGAAACGAAGAGCCAAAGAAACGGCGCCAAATCGATTACGTGGTCAGCGCCCTAGACCGGCCACGAAACGTCGCTACAACGCCTCGTAGTCCAGTTGATGACAATGTTCGTGCGGGCCAATACAGGTAGAACAGGTTGGAGAAGCCGGCGATAGCCGTGAGCGGCCATTTGCCCGCACTACGATCGCCCCCGTGGCACCACGAGGCGAAAAGGTACTGCGCCTCACCCGGACGGTCTTGGCGCTGGGCACGGTGGTGTGTGTCTTGTTGACGTTGCTTCGCTTTGTCGACAACGACCGTGTCGTACTTCTCGGTCTCGTCGCTGTTGCGCCAGCTTTGGCAGCGTTGGGGCTGCTCCTGTTGGCCCTCACCTTCGGGGTTCGTGTGTTCCTCCCTA
>CALHTF010000157.1 GCA_938038815.1 uncultured Acidimicrobiales bacterium
CGGCAAACGCATGGCCCCCCAAAGCTAACGAAGATCGAGCCAGCCGGTTCCGACGGCTTCGCCGCTGGAGAACCGACACAACATTCGCCAGCGCTGGCCGACCGCTGAAGTTGGTCCGCTGATCGGCAGCGGCGCAACCGAATGCACGGTGGCGGTGAGTTCTTGCTCCCCGCCCAGCACCAGGACCATGGTTTCGGCGTCGATCCGCTTGAGCATTTCGCAGCGCTGCGCCGGAATCGGGTCGCCCGAATCCCACCAACCCGACAGCTCAAGACCAGGCTCGAACCGACGCGCATCGGCTCCCCACCAGTGGCGCCGCACGCCAAGGCCGTCGAAGTCGAACTCCTCGTGCCCGAGCAGGATCTCGCCGTGCGCCCGGCACGCCATCGAGACCGAGTCGGTGAATCCGAGAGTTTCGACCGGTCCCGCGGTGTCCCATTCAAGGTCGAACCCCATGGGTGTGCGGTCGCCTCGGAGGCCGGCGAACACATCGTTGACATCGTCGAGGCCCACGCCAAATGCTTCGAGCCCAACGGTGAAGTGATCGAACGGAACCTGGGGGATCAGATCGGTCCACAAGCCGCTGGTGCGCACCTCGAGGTTGGGCCATTTCGGCAACGGGAGCTCGTCGTCGACCACCAGCACCAACGGACGCCCGGTGCCCACCACACACGCCCAGTACCAGCCACGGCCAGCGGTTGGATACAGCCCCATCGTGACGAACCCGCCGAACGAGCCGTCGGCGGCAAAGAAGTCGAGCTCAAACAGGTCGACCCATCCCTCATCTTCGCCCGGCGAGCGTCGCCTATCGAAGGCTGGATCGAGTTCGGTCATCCGTGCAGTGTAAGGACGTTCGTTCGTTGAGGGACTACTAGCCGGTGGGTCGAGGTCGTACACTCAGAGGCGTGCAGTACCTCTCCGATGAATGGCTCGACGAAGCGGCACGACTGTTTCACGCCGCCGATAGCCCACTCCCCCGCGACGCCGACTTCACGATCCAACAGTTGGTCGCCGGCACGCCGCACGGCGATGTGGCCTACACCCTCGTACTGTCGGGCCAATCGGTCAGCCTGACCAAAGGCGTTGACCCTGGAGCAACCGTGTCGTTCCAGCAGGAATGGTCGACCGCGGTCGGTGTTGCCCGGGGCGATCTCAGCGCTCAGGCGGCCTTTATGAGCGGTGAAATTCAACTGGGTGGCGATACGTCGACCTTGGTCAACAACCACGATCTTCTCGTTGAGGTCGACGACCTACTCAAAGATCTCCGGGCCCAGACCACCTTCGATGCCTGAACTGCCCGAGGTCAAGGCCCACGCCGAGCGGCTTACCGCTGAGTTCGGTGGCGCGGTCGTGGCCAAGGTGCGCCCTCTGCATTTCGCTGCCCTGAAGACCTTTGCTCCCGACCCGAACGATGCCGTAGGCCAACCGTTAGCCGCCGTGACCTCTCGGGCAAAGCTGCTTATCTTGCGGTTTGGCAACGAGGCTGAACCAACCACCAGCCACATCGTGCACCTGATGCAGGGCGGGCGCCTCAAGCCCGACGAGAAGCAGTCGCCCAAAGCTCGCGGCGGCCTCGTCCGCTGGATCTTCGAGGACGGTCGAGCCTTGCTGCTCACCGAAATGGGCAAGGACCGAAGCGCCGGTGTGTGGACGGCATCGGGCGATCCGCTGCTGGCGGAGCGGTTTGAAAAGACGGGTCCCGACGCCGACCTGGTGAGTGTCGATGAACTTGGCGAACTCGTCGGCGCGGCATCGATGCGAGTCCACGGGTTCCTGCGCAAGCAAGGCAACATCGCTGGCATCGGGCGGAGGTTGTCCAACGAGATCTGCCACACGGCAAAGATCTCGCCCTTCGCCAACGCCTCGAAATTGAACGACGACGAAATCGCCCGGCTTCACGCGGCGATCAACACCTGTATCGACGAGGGCATGGCTTATGAGCGCACACGCGACGACATGAGCTCGTCGAAGGATCGCCCGAGCAACGTGCACCACCGCAAGGGCGAGCCGTGCAACCAGTGCGACGACACCATCCGAGAAGTTTCGTACAACCGGTACAACGTCGACTACTGCCCAACCTGCCAAACCAAAGGCAAGGTCCTCGCTGACAACACGACCAGCAAGTTCCTCAAGTGAACCGCACGGACCGCGAGTTGCGCAGCAACTCGGTAAGGGCTTCGGCCGCCCTGGCGGTCGAAACCGACGCTGACAACACGACCAGAAAGTTCCTCAAGTAGCCCCCGCCTTAAGCGGTGGCTTCGCCGGCCTCTCGAGCGAGGCGGGCGGCCTTGAACGAGCCGACGGCTTGCTGGATGAACCCGGCGCTGAGCACCACGGTTACCAACTGGCTGAACTGGGCCCAGCCGAACTCGCCGTCCCAGCGTCCGATGAGCGAGCCGAGCGAACCAAGGATGGCCAGCAAGGCAAGGGCCGCCGCCGCGTGCATGAGGTGCTTGCGCAGGTCCTCACGCACGGCGGCGATGACACCAATGATCACAAACAACAAACCGATGAACGCCGGAATCATCGAAGTAGCGCTTCCGGAATCCGAAACAAAGGTGACGATGACGCCCAAGGCAATAAGTACCGCGCCGAGACCAATCGTTTTTGCTGGCATGTTGTGAGCCTTTCGCTTGCGAGATTTAGATGAGGCCGAGCCCGGCAACAGTGTCGCGCTCTTCGACCAGTTCGGCCCAAGTCGCTTCCATGCGGCCCTGGCTGAACTCGTTGATGGCCAGACCATCGACGATGGCGAACTCACCGTTGGCACACGTGGTGGGGAACGACGTGACGATTCCCTCAGGAGCGCCGTAGGCACCGGTCGACATATGCGACATCGAGACCCAGTCGCCGTCGGGGGTGCCGAGCGCCCAGTCGTGCAGGTGATCGATAGCGGCGTTGGCGGCCGAAGCAGCCGACGAGGCGCCGCGAGCCTTAATGATCGCACCGCCGCGGGAAGCAACGGTGGGGATGAACTCGTTCTCGAGCCACGCCTGGTCATCGATCATCTCGGCGGCGTTCTGGCCGTCGACCTCGCAGTGGAAGATGTCGGGGTACTGCGTCGAGCTGTGGTTACCCCAGATGGTCATCTTCTTGATGTCGTTGATCGACTTGCCGGTCTTGGCGGCCAGCTGGCTCAGCGCCCGGTTGTGGTCGAGACGGGTCATGGCCTGAATCTGACCGGGGTTGATATCGGGAGCGTGCGACAAGGTGATGAGGGCGTTGGTGTTGGCAGGGTTACCAACAACGAGGGCCTTGATGTCCTTGCTGGCCGAGTCGTTGATGGCCTTGCCCTGGGGGCCGAAGATGCCACCGTTGGCTTCGAGTAGATCGGCCCGCTCCATGCCGTCCTTGCGGGGCATTGCGCCAACGAGCAGGGCGTAGTCGGCATCGCCGAACGCCACGTTGGCGTCGTCGGTCTTCACCATGCCAGCGAGCAGCGGGAACGCACAGTCGTCGAGCTCCATGGCTACACCGTCGAGGGCGCCAAGCGCTGGGGTGATCTCGAGCATTTGGAGGATGACCGGCTGGTCGGGTCCGAGCAGATGACCACTCGCGATGCGGAACAAAAGGCTGTAGCCAATCTGGCCGGCGGCTCCGGTGACTGTGACGCGTGCTGGACTCTTCATGTGTGGGTCGAACTCCAAGTTGGACGCCGGGTCTTCCCCGACGAAAGGGGCAAATTTGTGCGCGAACGCTGAGGTCAATCTTAGGGCGGTTGCTGAAAACGCAACGAAGTGAGTCGCCGGTGGCGTCAGCCGAGTTGGGCCCGAAACCACTCCACTAGGTAGCCCGCCACTTCGGTGGGACGCTCGATCGCTAACGCATGGGCTGCACCATCGATCGTCACCAGCGAAAAGCGATCGGGGTGTCGGGCGACGAGCAGCTCGCCATTTTCCGGAGGGGCTGCTCGGTCGGCGCTGCCCTGAACGATCAACACGTTGGCCGTGCCCGCATCGTGCCAATCGTCAACGTCGAACTGGGTGGTTGCGTACAACTTTGCGGCACCTCGACCACCGGTGCGCAGCCAGCTCGATGGATCAGAGGTTGGCTCGAAGTAAGCCCGCTGTAGGGCGCCGAGTCGCTCTTCGTCGGTGCTGTTGCGGTCGCGCACGATCGCCAGGTCGTCGAGATGGCCGGGCGGCACCTGGCCTCCAGCGGCGAGCAACGCCACTCCCCGCACCCGTTGTGGATGGCAGGTGGCGGTTGTTCGCATGATCCGGTTTCCAAAGGCGTGACCGACCAAGAACACCGGGTCGCCGCCAAGTGCTTGAATAACCGCCGCGACATCGTCGGCCAATCGACTGACGGGTAATTCGCCAGTCTCGCCCGTCGATCCGTCGCAACCTCGTGGATTGATCACCGCCGTCGGCCAGCCGTGCTCGGCAAGCGTGGCGCCTAGGGCATGGAGGTCGGTGGCGGGTCGACTGCCAGCGGGCCAACCGAGCGTCCAAGGTCGTTCGATATCACCGGACTCCGCAGCAAACACATCCACTCGAAGTTCGGCGACCAACGGATCTTCTGGCGGGCCGGTCAGCACTCGAAGCTCGCTCGTTGGCCCAATCATCAGGCCTACTCGGTCTCGCGGGTGGCGCCGATCCACGATTCGTGCAGGCCGGCGTACACGCCGCCCTTCGCTACCAAATCGGCGTGCGGACCAACTTCGACCAGCTGGCCGTCGTCGAACACCAACACCATGTCGGCCCGTTCGGCGGTCGAGAGACGGTGAGCGACGCTCACCGTCGTGCGCCCTTCGGCGAGGCGCTCAAGAGCCACGCCGAGCGACTGCTCGATGCGGGCATCGACCGCACTGGTGGCTTCGTCGAGGATGAGCAGGCCCGGGTCGGCCAGCTGAGCGCGAGCGAGGGCAACGAGTTGGCGCTCGCCAACCGACAACGACTCACCACGCTCGCCTACCTCGGTCTCGAAGCCTTCGGGCAAGGTGTCGAGCCATGCGTCGAGACCCAAGCGTTCGAACGCCTCGCGCAGCTCCGCGTCGGTGGCTTCCGGGCGACCGAATCGCACGTTCTCACGGATCGTGGCGTCGAAGAGGAAGCCGTCTTGGGGCACCATCCGAAGCTCGTGGCGGCGGCTTTCGCCGTCGATCACTTTGAGGTCGATGCCACCCACCTTCAACACGCCTTCGGTGGGGTCGGCCAGGCGGGTGAGCAGCTTGGCGAAGGTGGTTTTGCCCGAACCGGTCTCGCCCACGATCGCCACATTGGTTCCGGCCGGAATCGATACATCGATCCCGTGCAGCACTTCATCGCCGGTGCGGTACCGAAAGCGCACCCCTTCGGCCTCGATCGACAGCGCTCCGTGGGGTACCCCAACGCCGTCTTCGGGGTCGACCACATCGATCGGGCGGTCGAACACGCCGAGAATTTTCCACCAGCCGGCGAGGGCGGTCTGGGTTTGGTCGAGGATCTCACCGATCTCGGCGATGGGCGACAACAGCAGGTTCACCAGGAACAGGAAGGCCACAAGCTCGCCCGAGCTGACACCCCAGCCGTTGCCGTACTTCACCCCAACCACGATCACACTCGCCATCGCCACGATGCCGAAAAGGTCGGTGATCGAGGTGATGAACGCAAAGAACTTATGGGCCGAGAGGCTGTCGGTGTACTGAGACTCGATCACCCGACGCAGCTTCTCGCGCATGGTCGGCTCGTAGCCGTAGGCCCGGATCAGCGGGGCGCCCATTACGGCTTCACTGGTCATACCGAGGGTCTCGCCGACGGCGGTGCGCACCTTGTCGTAGGCGACGAGCTGACGCCGCTGTATCCAGCGCATAACCGGGATGACCGGCCCGTACACCACCACGACCAGGATGGTCAGCTGCCACGAGTACACGATCATTACGGCGAGCGTGCCCACGATGAGCGCCGAGTTCACTACCCACGAGATAGCGCCCCACTGCGCAAAGCGCGACAAGGTCTCGACATCGCTGGTGACCCGGGCGGTGAGCACCCCACGCCGGTTCTCGGAGTGCTCGGCGATACTGAGCCGTTGAATGTGCTCAAAGGTCCGAACCCGAAGCGACATGAGCATCCGCTCGGAGGTTTTCACCAGCCGGATCATGGTGGCCCGACCGAGCACCATCACCAACAAGATGATCACCGTGGCGATAGCGGCCGCGGTAAAGACAAATCCTGGGCGGTAGCCATCGGTGCCGGTGATGCCCCGGTCGAGAATCTGCTGGATAAGCACTGGGATGATGAGCTTGCCGACCGCGACACACAGCGCCATCGCTGCGGTGACCGCAAAGCCGGTGCGCAGCTCGGGGCTGCGTTCGATACCGCGGCGCAGCACCTCAAGGGCGCGAACTTCGGCGATGTCGTCTTCGAGGGTCTCAACTACCGGGACTGCCACGTGCACCCCCTCATGAGTTGTTCGCCAATTCGTACGCCCGAACCAACGCTTCGTATTCGGGAACAACAAGGAGTTCGTCGTGCTTGCCGCTGGCCGCAATCTTGCCGTCGGCGAGGAACAACACCCGGTCGGCGAGGCGGATGGTCGACAAACGGTGGGCCACCACGATAAGCGTGAGATCGAGTTCGGAACGCAAGTTGTCGAGGATCTTCTGCTCGACCGACGGATCGATGGCCGACGTGGCATCGTCGAGGAACAACACGCTTGGTTCGCGCACCAGCGACCGAGCGAGGGCGACCCGCTGACGCTGGCCGCCGCTGAGAGTCACGCCCCGCTCGCCAACAACGGTGTCGTAGCCGTTCTCCATCGCCTCGATGAAGTCATCCGCGTTAACCAGGTCGGCGACCCGTTTCACTTCTTCTCGCGAGTACTCGGCACCCAGCGTGATGTTCTCGATCACCGATTCGCTGAACAGGAAGGTTTCCTGAAACACCAGACCAATGTGGCGGGTCAGCTCGGCCGGGTCGAGGTCGCGCAACGCAATCCCGCCGACGGTGATCTGCCCTGAACCCGCATCGGTGAGCCCGACCAACATGTCCGAGATCGTGCTTTTACCCGACCCGGTTGCACCGACCAACGCGACTACTTCTCCCACACCCACCTCGAATGACACGCCGTCGAGCACGACTTCGTCGCCGTGGGCGAACGACACGTCATCGAATACCACCGCACCGGCACCGATAGCACCCGGGCCTGACGGCAACAGCTCGGTACCAGCGGTGGCCGCCGGCTTCTCGAGGTCGAGGACGCTGTCGACCCGACGGAGAGCCACCACCGATCGTGGCATTTCTTCAAGGAAGAACCCAACGATTCGGATCGGCAGGGTGAGCATGGTGAACAGCGAGATGGCCGAAACAATCTCCCCTTCTCGGACAACACCGTCCGCCAGCAGTGATGCACCGATAAGCAACAACACGACGATGCCCAGGTTCGGCATGGCGTCGATCACCGGCTCGAACCCCGCACGTAAGCGTCCGACGATAATGCGTTGTTCACGCAGTCGATCGGCCGCGTCGCCGAAGCGCTGGACCTCAGCCTCTTCACGGCCAAGGGTCTTCACCACCATCACGCCGTCGAAGCTCTCGAACGCAACACTGCTCACGGCGCCGATCTCCTCTTGCACCGCAGCCGACGGCTCCATCACCTTCAACGTGTAGATCCGGTTGAGGACCGAAAGTGCGGGGAAAAGCACCAACCCGACCACAAAGAACCACGGGTGAATCGAGAACAGCAATGACAGGGCGGCGATAACCAACACCACCACGCTGCTGACAAACGCCAACGGCTTGAGGACCGAGGTGGCGGCGGCTATGTCGGCGTCGGCGTGGGCCAACAACTCGCCGGTCGGGCGGCTCCGATGAAAGCTCACCGGCTGGTCGATGTACTGGCCAGCCACATCGACCCGCCAAGTGCGCTGAGTGCGAAGTTCGGCCATCGCCATGAAGTACCGGCGCACGGTTACCGCCATGCCACGCAACAGGCCGAGTCCTGCGAGCAGCAGTGCAACCTGAACGAGGTCGCCGTTCGAGACACCTTCGCCGTCGAGGCCGGGCACGATCACCTCGTCGGTGAACCGACCGAGCAGCACCGAAAGGCCGACGGTCAGCAACGACCAACACGAGGCGCCAAAGATCGAGATCGCATGTGGCACCGGGTGGTCGCGAAACGACCGCATGATGAGCGCAAAACCCTGTTTGATGACGCCGGCCGTCCCGACGTCGCGGGGGTCCACGTCGTTCATCACATAACGGTATCTGTTCGGGGACGATCACCTGCACCCAATATTTGCGCAAGATTCCTCTTTAGATATTTGTCCAAACGCCGATACCTGTTTTGGTAGCCATATTTGGACAAATATCCACTAACACTACGAGGAAAAATGCATCGCAAAATTCGACCAGCCATCATCGGGGCCGCAGCAATCGCGCTGGCGGGCTCTGGCAGTCTCACACCAGCCGCCGCATCTCCAGCGGGAACTCCGTGTGGGTCAGCGCCCACGGAAATGAACGTCATCGTCTCGGACGCATCGATCATCCGCGGAACCGACGGACCAGACTTCATCTGTGCAGGAGCTAGCGACAATCTGATACTCGCCGGCGATGGAGACGACGTCATTTTCGCCGGAAGGGGTGACGACACGGTTCGCGGCGGCTCGGGCAACGACAAGATCTCTGGCGGCGGCGGCAGCGACAAGTTGATCGGCGGGAACGGCAAAGACAAGCTGCGTGGTGGCCCAGGAAACGACAGCATTTTCGGTGGCGATCAACGCGATCGCCTCACCGGAGGTTCCGGCGATGACACGCTGAATGGTGGTACGGGCAACGACCGTCTCAAAGGCCAACGAGGAGCCGACCAGCTCTTTGGTGGAAAAGGAAACGACAAACTCGACGGAGGCAAGTCACAACCAATCGAAAACGTCGTGGATGGCGGGTCAGGAACTGACAAGTGCGAAAACGGTTTGCCTAATCGTTGTGTCACCGCGACCGCAACCGGAGAAATCGAGGTCCAGGTCAGTCGTTTCTCCGAGAGCGAGGGTCACGGATGGCTTCGAGGACAAGACTGGACCGCTGGACGAACAATCGCCGTCGACGTTTTCAACACGAATGGCGAGGCTCAAGATAGCCAAAAGATTGAGGTTGACGAGTTCGGGAGAGTCGGCGGACAGATCGATTTGGCGTTCGGCCATCTCGTTCGATTCACCGACCCCGCGACCACCGCAAGCCGTGAGGTGACCTTCAGCTTCCGGGTCAGCCAAGACAACGGCACGGTGTTCGGAAGCGCAACCCGAGAGGCGTCGCTCGAGCATCAGGGCCGAAACGGCGTCGGCACCGCAGAGTTCACCTGGAGTGGTCCAGGAAACGACTACCTGCAGACACCGATTGTGGTCGAACCACATGATGGCTACTGGGAGCTGCCCTCATCGATCGGCGGAGCGTCAAGCTTGCTCTGGACCGACGAAGACGGTGACCGGGTGCGCTACGTGCTCGGCTAGGGAGTCCGGAACTGTGCCGGAGCCGTCGGTCGATTCTTCCGGGTCGAACGACGGCTCCTGCACAACCTCCGACAAATCGCGAGGAGCTCACCGTTACTAGGGTGAGGCGATGAACCAAAAGCGTCGTCCGGTTGAGGACACGAAGGCTCAGCTCATCGACCATGGCCTCAACGAGCTCATCAAAGGCAGAGTGAAGATTTCCGCCGGTGGACTGTCTTTGGAAAAGGCCCACAAAGAACTTGGGATTCCACGGTCATCCGCCTATGCCGCATGGTCGCACGAAACCCTCAAGCCCCAAGACGCGTATCGCAGAACCGTGCTCCTACACGCCCGGGATCTATCACTGCAGCGTTTCAACGATGACCAGCTGGCTAGTGCCCTACAGATGGTCGTCGATGGAGCTCCCTTTGAAGATGTGGTCCGCATCGTCGGCAACCAGGCAACTACCTGGCCGCCTCCCGATGGATGGGAGATCGAAATCGCAGCAGCTTGCGCCACTGTGAGTCTCACCGATTCAGAACGCCAGGAACTTACTGCTTCGCTACGCGAACAATTCGAGGACTTCAGCGAAAACCTATACGGAGACCTTCTGGAGCACTACGGATTCGAACCCCGTCCCTCATACGGTCCGGACGCCATAATCAGCTTGGCGAACGGCATCGCAATGATCATCGAAGGCAACTACGTCGTCGGTACCGAGGACCCAGGTCTTTGTTCCGCCACAATCGATCGCAACGGTGATGGGAAGCTCTGGACAATAGGCAGTATCTGCATCGCGAGTGTGATCGATGAGTTTTTTCATCGACCATGACTGCGGCCCTTTAGCAGTCGCCCGAAGGGTTACAGACGGTCGACGATTGCCGAGGCGAATTCGCTCGACTTCACTTCGGTTGCCCCGTCCATCATGCGAGCGAAGTCGTAGGTAACGACCTTGTCGCCAATGGTGGCTTCGAGTGCCCGAGTGATGTCGGCAGCCGCTTCGGTCCAGCCAAGGTGCTCGAACATGAGCACACCCGACAGCAGAACCGACGACGGGTTGACCTTGTCTTGGCCGGCGTACTTGGGTGCGGTGCCGTGGGTGGCCTCAAACACACCGTGGCCGGTGACGTAGTTGATGTTGGCGCCCGGAGCGATACCGATACCGCCGACCTGAGCGGCCAACGCATCGGACAAGTAATCACCGTTGAGGTTCATCGTCGCAATGACCTGGAACTCGGCCGGACGGGTCAGCACCTGCTGCAACGCAATGTCGGCGATGGTGTCTTGAACCAGAATCTTGTCGCCCGCGTCGCCGCCGGAGTCTTCCCAGCTGACCGCCACATCGGAGAACTCTTCTTTCACGAGGTCGTAACCCCAGTTGTTGAAGGCGCCCTCGGTGAACTTCATGATGTTGCCCTTGTGAACCCAGTTCACGCGGGTACGGCCGTGCTTCACGGCGTAGTTCATCGCCGCCCTTTGGAGGCGCTGCGAACCAGTCTTGGAGATCGGCTTTACGCCGATGCCAGCGTCTTCGGCGAGCTCCCAACCAAACGCATCAAGCAGAAGTCCACGCATCTTTTCGGCTTCAGGGGTACCCGCTTCGACCTCCAGGCCGGCGTAGATATCTTCGGTGTTTTCCCGGAAGATCACCATGTCGACCAGTTCGGGGTGCTTCACCGGTGACGGAACGCCTTGGAACCAACGCACGGGGCGGAGGCACACGTAGAGGTCCATGATCTGGCGGATCGCCACGTTAAGGCTGCGGAAACCGCCGCCGATCGGCGTGGTGAGCGGGCCCTTGATACCGATGAGGTATTCGTTGAACTTGTCGATGGTGTCCTGGGGAAGCCATTCGCCGGTCTCGTTGAATGCCTTCTCGCCAGCGAGAACCTCGAGCCACTCGATCGACTTGCCGTGCTTGGCTGCTGCGGCGTCGAGCACCGAACGGGCCGCTGGCCAGATGTCGATTCCGATTCCGTCGCCTTCGATGAAGGGGATGATGGGGTTGTCCGGAACGGTGAGCGTTCCGTCGGAGTTCATTGAGATCTTGTCAGCCATAGCTGCTGATCCTATCGCCTCTGAGGGGCGCGCGAAGCCCTAGGACCCACAGAACGCCAACTTTCGCGGGCGGTTCTTATCCGGCGTTCGCTTCGGCGGCCGCAACCGTGTTCTGGAGCAACATGGCGACCGTTACGGGGCCAACGCCACCGAGGCGAGGGGTAACCCAACTTGCGGTTTCGTTCACGGCTTCGTCGACATCGGGCAGCAACTTCTTGCCTTCCCAGCTGATGCCACCGCTGACCACCACAGCGCCCGGCTTGATCATGTCGGGGGTGATGACGCTCGGCGAACCGACCGCCGCGACGACGATGTCGGCGTTGCGGGTGTAGTCGGAGGCGTTGGGTACACCGGTGTGCACGGTGGTGACCGCTGCGTTGGCGCCCTGCTGCTTGGTGGTGAGCAACAGCGACAACGGGCGACCCAAGGTCGGGCCACGGCCCAAGATCACGACGTTCTTGCCCGCAACGTCGATCCCGTAGTGCACAAACATGGCCAAGATGCCGGCCGGGGTGCAGGGCACGGGGCCGTCTTGTTGCAGTACCAGCTTGCCGAGGTTGGTGGCGTGGAGGCCGTCGGCGTCCTTGCTCGCATCCATCTTGTCGAGTGCCGCGATAAAGTCGAAGTTGTCGGGCACTGGGCTCTGGATGATGAACGCGTCGACCGCTGGGTTGTTGTTGAACTCTTCGACGGCGGCGATGAGCGACGACTGTCCGCCACTCTGGGGGATCTCGATGTTGTGCGAGGCAATGCCGACCGACTCGCATGTCTCGTGTTTCTTGCGTACGTACCCGGCGCTCGCTTCGTCGTCGCCCACCAAGATCGTTCCAAGACCTGGGGTGATGCCCCGGTCTTCGAGGGCGGTTACCCGACGGCGTACACCTTCGAGGATGGATTCGGCTACCGGTGCTCCGGCAAGAAACTCTGCAGTCATGGGCCGGAGGTTATCGTCTCTTGAGGGTATTGCTGCCACTGTGCTGCTTTGTTCCGGCAGTGCATCCACGCCCCGACACCCGCACCCGCCGTCCCCCAGCCCCGAAAACAAAACCCTGACTCAACCCTGACTCTGAGTCAGGGGACACTGTCCCGTGACTCTGAGTCACAGTTTGTAACTCTGAGTCACAGTTTGCAACGCGGAGTCCGGGTGCGGTTCTGGCAGGTCCTAGACTTGGGACACCATGTTTCCCCTTTGGGACGAAAACCCCACCAAACGCCCCGCGGTCGTCACGATCGGGCTCATCATCATCTGCGTTGCCGTCTTCTTCTTGGTGCAACCCCAAGACACCGTGCAAGGCGACATCGAGTTCACCTACGAATACGCAGCCGTTCCCTGCGAGGTCATGCAAGGTCGTCCGCTGACGGTTGAAGAAACCGACGACACCGTGTCGGGCCGCGACCAAACCGCATGCGACGACAACGTTGCTGAAAGCGAACGCAGCTACTTCCCCGGCAAGAACGTCTTCCTTGCGCTGATCACCTCGATGTTTCTGCACGGCAGCCTGATGCACCTCGGCGGCAACATGTTGTTCCTGTGGGTATTCGGCAACAACGTCGAAGATCATGTGGGGAGGTTCAAGTACATCCTCTTCTACCTTGCGGCGGGCATCGCCGCGACGATCGCCCACGTGTTAGCCCAGATCGATTCGACCATCCCGGTCATCGGCGCGTCAGGAGCGATCGCCGGCGTCATGGGCGCATACGCGGTCTGGTTCCCTACAGCCAAAGTTCGCACCATCGTTGTTGTGATGATGATGCGCCTACCCGCCATCGTGCCTCTCGTCGTTTGGCTGGGCTCGCAGTTCTTCATTGGCCCCGACGAAGGGGTTGCCTGGATGGCCCACGTCGGCGGGTTCGTGTTTGGCGCGGCGATCGCTTTGTTGGTCCGAGGCTTCACCGGTATTCGCGAGAAGGTCTGGGAAGACAAGTACAACGTCCCCGAAACCCCCGGCGGATGGGACAACCGCTACGGCGGTCTCGGCGATCGACCCTGGTAGTCAGCTAGCTCGTTCCGTTCCGAGCCACTGGTCGATCGCCGCCTGGTCGGTTTCGAAAATCCGACACGTCCGTAGCTTCTGATCGACCACGGTGAACTCGAGTGCTCGGGTGAGGTCGAGCGTGTGATTCGGGTCGGACGAGTTCGACCACCGCTCGACCACCACAGCGATGATCGACTGCGAACCTTCGAACACATCGATGACCTCGACGGGCACCCTATTGGTGAGTCCCTGAAGCGCGAGGAGCGCATCGACCGACGCCGCCTGCCCGATATGTTGCCCGGCGAGGTGATTGTCGCCAGGCCAGGTGAGGACAAGATCGTCGTGGTAGAAGCCGAGCACGGTCACGACGTCGCCGGCCAGCCACGCGCGGCAGTAGGCCTCGACAACCTGGCGATCGGAGAGCGGTTGTGCTGATTCGTCCATAGCTAACAGTGTCGCCCACATGCTCTAGCGCCACGATTACGTGGGAGGTAATTATCGAAACACCGCACCCGCACGTCGGGAACAACATGGGTCAGGTGCGTCTGACCCACTTTCGCGCTTTACAAGAGCTGGTCGTGCACTGTTGCCGGGTCGGCGAAAAACCGTTGCCACAACGCCGTCGACTCGAGTTGGTCGAAGCTGGTCGGCACGATCCCTTCCTCGGCGCTGGTTTCGACGACCGTTGCTCCGGGAATTCCCATCAGGAACGGCGAGTGGGTCGAGATGATGAACTGCGAGCCCTGCTTCACCGACTCGTTGATGATCGCCACCAACCGCATTTGGCCCTGAATCGACAGGGCTGCTTCGGGTTCGTCGAAGATGTACAAACCCTTTCCCGTAAATCGGCTCTCGGCTAACGCCAAGAACGACTCGCCGTGCGATTTGTTGTGCAGGTCGGGAAAGATCGCCGCCACTCCCCCATACGGGTCGTCGTCTTTGGTGATGTGGGTGGCCATCCCGTAGAAGGTTTCCGAGCGCAGAAACCAGCCCCACTTCGGCCGTGATACCCATCGCAGCGTGAGGTGGTCGGCCAACGCGCTGTGGGTGTCGTAGGTGGTGAACATCAAGTTCCGGCTGCCGCCCTCGGCGTTGAACCCTGCGGCGACCGCAATGGCTTCGATCAGGGTGGACTTCCCCGATCCGTTGTCGCCGGCCAAGATCGTGATGGGTCCAAACGTCAATCGGTCGAGCGTCTTCACTACCGCAAGATCGAAAAAGTACGGCCGCTCGGTGTCGGGCGCAACGGGCTCGTTGTCGGGCGCTTGCGCCGGCGCAACCTTGTCCTGGTACCAGTCGGGAAAGTCGTCGGGGTCAAAGTCGCTCGCCGCATCGGCATCGTTGCGGTCGATGGCGTCGGCTTCGCCGCCCGAATCGTCGAGACCGGTTCCGGCGCCGTCGTCGTCAACCACCGACTCGCGAAAAACAACAGATTCAAGAAACGGCGCAACCACACCCAAGGTCTACCAAACCCTTCCAAAATTTTCGCGTGGAACCCGCTCAGAGCGGGTAACCGCGATCAGAAACGGGACGGCGACGCAACTTAGTGCTTGAAGTGGCGTTGGCCGGTGAAGACCATGGCCATGCCCGCCTCGTTGGCTGCCTCGATGACTTCTTCGTCGCGGATGGAACCACCGGGCTGAATCACCGCGGTAGCGCCGGCTTCGATCGCTGCTTCGAGTCCGTCCTTAAACGGGAAGAAGGCATCGCTGGCACACGCCCCGCCAGCGGCCCGACCGTCGGCTTTCTCGGCGGCGATTCGTCCGGCGTCGCGCCGGTTCTGCTGGCCGGCACCAATACCCACCGCCTGGCGATCCTTGACCAACACGATGGTGTTCGAGCTTGTCTTGGCGGCGCAGCGCCAGGCGAACTCGAGGTCGAGCCACTCGGCGTCGGTCGGGGTGCGCTCGGTCGCCACGGTCCAGTCGGCCCGGTCGATGGTAACGCGATCGGCGGTCTGCACAAGCAGACCTCCGTCGACGGCCCGCATGTCGAGCGGCGGCGTGTTCGGGGCCGAAGCTTCGAGCACGCGAAGGTTCTTCTTTTCGAGCAGCTTGGCGAGTGCCGCGGGCTCGTAGCCCGGCGCCACGATTACCTCGGTGAACACGTCGGCCAACGCCTCGGCCAAGGCCAGCGGCACCTCACGGTTTACGGCCACGATCCCACCAAAGGCCGACACCGGATCGCCGGCATGAGCCAACTGGTAGGCGGTGGTGATGTCGTCATGACTTGCGAGTCCACACGGGTTGGCGTGCTTGATCACCGCAACGGTCGGGGCCTCAAAGTCATAGGCGAGACGATGGGCGGCTTCGGTGTCGAACACGTTGAGGTACGACATGGCCTTGCCGCCGTGCTGGGTTGCGGTCTCCCACCAGCCACCGCCGCCGATCGCCCGGTAGCGGGCGCCGACCTGATGTGGGTTCTCGCCGTACCGAAGGTCGCCGGTCTTCTCGAGCGCCAGATGCAACGTCTCGGGCAGCGTGCCGACTTCGGTGTCCGGGTCGGAATCGTCGAACCAGCTCACGACCGCCGCGTCGTATGCCGCGGTGTGGGCGAAGGCGCGACGAGCAAGCGATCGACGAGTTTCGGCCCGGATCTCACCGTGTTCGCGTACCTCGGTCAGCACCTCGTCGTAGTCGCCCGGGTCGACGACTACGCCAACGAACTTATGGTTCTTGGCGGCGGCTCGGACCATGCACGGGCCGCCGATATCGATGAGCTCTTCGGGTTCGGTTGCCGAGTGCTCGAAATCTGCGGTGGTCGAACCAAATGGGTAGAGGTTGCCCACTACCAAATCGATCGGGTCGATGTTGTTGGCCACCAAGTCGGCCTGATGTTCGGGGTCGTCGCGGTCGGCCAGGATGCCGCCGTGAATCCGAGGGTGCAGGGTGACCACCCGGTGCCCGAGCATGATCGGCGAGCCCGTGTACTCGGCCACATCGACCACGGGGATACCCGCCTCGGCGATCTTTCCTGCCGTGCCGCCGCTGGAGATCAGGGCCCAGCCTGCGTCGTGGAGCCCTTGGGCGAGGTGGACGATTCCGGTCTTGTCGTACACCGACAGCAATGCGCGCTTGGTCATGAAGTTCCTTCCAAAACGGTGCCCCGTTCGAGGATGTCTTTGATGGTCTGGACATACAGCGGCCGCTCGACCGCTTTGATTCGTTCGTGCAGGGATTCTTCGGTGTCGCCGTCGAGCACCGGCACCTCGGCTTGGGCGAGGATCGGCCCGTCGTCGACCGCCAAGGTCGCAACGTGCACCGTGCATCCGGTGACTTCCACACCAGCTTCGAGGGCCGCGGGGACGGCGTGCCAGCCCTTAAACGCTGGCAGCAAGGCGGGGTGGGTGTTGACGACCTGGCCGGCGAAGTGGTCATACAGCGGCTGGCCAAGAATCGTCCCGTACCCGGCCATCACCACCAGATCGATCCGGTGGTCGAGCAACACGTCGACCACCTGTTGGGTGAACCCATCGCGGTCAAAGTCGTCACCGTAGGTGAGTCGCTCGATGAGCACTTCTGGTACGTCGCCGTTAGTCGCCACGGTCTGGGCCCGACATCGGCGGTCGGTCACAACCACCTCCACGGGCAAGCCCTCGGCGATCATCGACTCGAGGATGGTTCCGCTGCCGGAGGCGAGTACTGCGAGGCGCACGTGAGCGAACGTAGTTGGCGGCCCGATCCCGCAACTACTCGAAGGCCGGATCCTCGCAGTTGGAGACCCCACCGCCCGAACCGGCGGGCGCCGTACGTGGATACGGCTCAACAAAGCCCGAACCCGGATCGTCGGTGGTGAGATAGCGCAGAATTGCCTTGGCGAGCGCCTCGGCTTCGACCTGCTGAAAGGCCTGGCTGGCCAACAGCTCTTCCTCGGGTGGGTTCGAGAGGAACGCCAATTCGGTCAGGGTGGCGGGCACGCCGTTGGAGCGTCGAAGGATGCCGTAGTAGTCGCCGCCCGACGAACCGGGTCGAAACTTCACGCCCGCATCGGTGTCGCCTGCCCACGCGATGTCGTACGCCGAGAACGCCTGCACCGCCTCTTCATAGATGAGTGCCGCCAGTCGCTTCGATTCGTCGTCGGCGATTTGGTAGTAGGTCTCGGCGCCTGGCCCGTTGAACGGTCCATCGGGTTCGGCGTTGTGGTGGATCGACACGAACGCTTGTGGGTTGACGGCGTTGGCGATGCCGGTTCGGGCCTGGATGGAGATTCGGTAGTCGGCGGTGCGGGTCGAAATCACCACGACCCCCGCCTCTTCCAACAGCGCCTGGGTCCGTTCGGCGATCGCCAGATTCACGTGCGACTCCTTGGTTCCGGCTGGCCCAACCGCTCCCGGCTCGACCCCGCCGTGTCCGGCATCGAGCACCACGTGGGCACCGAAGAGCTCTTCGCCGCTCGACACGGTGGCCTCGATCGCACACGGCGTTTGCACCAGGTATCCGTCGTCGAGCTTTTGAAGGACCTGCACCACCACCCCGGTCGGCGTGCGCAGCGCCTTCACCGTGCCGTCTTGATTCACCGGTGGAAGATCGGCCGCGGGGAGGGCCGCCGGTTCGATGGTCGACTGCGGCGCTCGACCCGCAAGGGTTTCGGGCGGCGCCGTGTCGGCTGGAGCGACGGTGGTTTGGGCGAACCCGTTGCCTGCGCCCTCCGCGCGGTCGCCATCGACCCCGACGGGATCGACCGGCGCCGTGCTACTGGCGACTGGGACCGATGTGTCGCCAGCCAAGGTCGGCCGCTCGGCGGTGCAGGCTGCGGCGATCAGCGCAAGGACGAGCAGGATAGGTACACAACGTTGCAGGAACACGGGGGCCTTTGGGGCGATCGGAGCACCCAAGGCTAGCGGCGCTTGTGGCCTGCTAGCCCCCACCCACGGCGGACCTACGTGGACCCGGACCTACCTAGATGTTGTCGGGGATGTCGTCGGTCGGATCGTTGGTGATGATCTTGTGCGTCAGCCGCTCGAAGTGCCCGGCCGCCGGTTGCACGTCATCGAGTACGAGGTCACCAACGTGGCCCGCTGCGGTGGCGGGCCACGAACGGCCCGTATGGATCGACTTGGTGAAAAGGCCGTCCCGTTCGAAGTAGGTGGTCTCGCGAACCTTGTAAGGCGTATCGGCAGCGGTCATCTCAATGTCGACGCTGCGATCGCCGACCGTTCCGTCTACTCGGGCGACGGACCGGTCCTTGGCGATCCGCACTCGACCGAGGAAGTCCTGAGAAATCGTTTGGGTCCCCATGTCCTCACAACCGGTGTTGGTTGCTTCGTCAGCACACTGCGCCGAGTGGACCGTGATGTTCGCGACCGCTACTCCAGCAGTCGAAACGAACTCGATCTCCACCCAATGCGAGTTGCCGGGTAGATCGCCAAAGGGGTTGTCGCCGATGACCATCGCTGCCACCTGCACGGTACGCACCCGGGTTTTGCTGGTGAACACCTCGCTGTCTTGAGCGCCGGCCGGTGCCACGGTCGCCAAGGACACGACACAGGCGAGCAACGCCACCAACAACTTTGCGATCAAGGTTGGGCGCTTCGGGTGCGTACTTGAGCTGGTCATATCTGTCTCCCTCAGAAATTCACCCGCCGATATGCGGGCCGCTATCTATGCAGACGTTCGGCAGATCGGTTTTGTCCAAAGACTTCCGTGTCGGTTTGGTTACGAAAAACCGGATCCGCAAAACGACCAAAGTGAATCAGGTGTCAGACACCTGATTCACTTTGGGTTTCGAACCTAGGTTGTGGCTTAAAGACCGGCGACGATCTCGGCCATGAGTTCGCCAGCTTCGGTCGGGTTAAGCCCAACCTTCACGCCGGCATCTCGCAACGCTTCCATCTTGGCGTCGGCGGTGCCTTTGCCGCCCGACACGATGGCGCCCGCGTGGCCCATCTTCTTGCCGGGAGGAGCAGTGACGCCAGCGACATAACTCGACACCGGCTTGGTCACGTGATCCTTGATGAACTGGGCGGCCTCTTCTTCAGCCGAGCCGCCGATCTCGCCAATCATCATGATCGCCTTGGTCTCGGGGTCGGCTTCGAACGCCGCAAGGCAGTCGATGAAGCTCGTACCCGGAACCGGGTCGCCACCAATGCCGACACAGGTCGTGACACCGATGTCCTTTTGTTGGAGCTCATAGAGCGCCTGGTAGGTCAGGGTTCCCGAGCGGCTTACGATGCCGACCGGTCCGCCAGCCTTAGCGATGTGGCCGGCGGTGATTCCCACGTTGGCCTTTCCGGGGCTGATCAGCCCGGGGCAGTTCGGGCCCAGAAGCCGAACGTTGGGGTAGTCGCGCTGGAGCTTGTTGAAGAACCAGGCTTCATCGTGGGCGGGCACACCTTCGGTGATGGCGACGATCAACTCGACGCCTCCCTCGGCTGCTTCCATCACGGCACTCTTCACACCCGCGGCGGGGATGAAGATGCAGCTGACGTTGGCGCCAGTCGCTTCCACCGCTTCGCCAACATTGGCGTACACGGGGATGCCATCGACATCGGTGCCCGCCTTCTTCGGGTTGGTTCCGGCCACCACATTGGTGCCGTAGTCCCGGTTGAGCAGGCCGTAGTAACGACCCTGCGAACCGGTGAGGCCTTGGTATACGACCTTGCTGTTTTCGTCTAGAAAAATCGACATCTCTTAGCTTCTCTCTCGTCTCGGGTCGTTCTACTTGGCCAACTCGGCGGCCACCTTGGCGGCGTCGAGCATCGTGGTTTCCATCCGCAACATGTCGTCGAGTTCGGGGGCGAGAATCGCTCGGCCCTCCTCGGCGTTGGTGCCGTCGAGACGAATCACGATCGGCGACGAAATCTCTACCCGCTTCATGGCTTCGAGGATGCCGTTGGCTACCTCTTCACCTCGGGTGATTCCGCCAAAGATGTTGATGAAGATCGCCTTGACGTTGGGGTCGTCGTTAATCACCTGAAGCGCACCCGACATCACGTCGGCATTGGCACCACCTCCGATGTCGAGGAAGTTGGCGGGCTTGCCACCTACTTGGTTGATCACGTCGAGGGTGCTCATGGCGAGGCCAGCACCGTTGGCGATAACGCCCACCGAACCGTCGAGGCCTACGTACTGCAGGCCCTTGGCATGGGCGGCTTCTTCGCGCTCGTCGCGCTTTTGGGTTGCGTCGTATTCGTCGAGGTCGTGACGGAAGTCGGCGTTGCCGTCGAGGGTGACCTTGGCATCGAGCACGTGCACCTTGCCCTCGGGGGTGAGGATCAGCGGGTTGATCTCACACAAGTCGGCGTCACCTTCGGTGTAGGCGGTGTAGAGCTTCATCAAGATGTCGACGGTGCCCTCGGTTGCATCGGGGTTGAGGTTGGCCTTCGCCACCCACTCGCGGGCGACCTCTTCGGACAGACCGTCGACCGGGTCGACCCAAATCTTGGAGATCTTGTCGGGGGTCTCTTCGGCCACCGTTTCGATCTCGACGCCACCCTCAGCGCTCAACATGCCGAGGTGCTTCTTGGCGCCACGGTCGAGTGTGAAGCTGGCGTAGTACTCCTCGGCGATATCGCTGGCGACTTCGATCCAGAGGTTCTCGACGATGTGGCCGTTGATGTCGAGGCCCAAGATGTTGGTGGCGTGCTCGCGCACGTCGTCGACGGTTGCGGCGAACTTCACGCCGCCCGCCTTTCCACGGCCACCGGTGTGGACCTGGGCCTTGACCATTACCGGCGTTCCTAGGCGTTCGGCGGCGGCGACGGCGTCTTCGACGGTCTGCACCGCCTCGCCATCAGAAACTGGCATGCCATAGCGGGCGAAGAACTGCTTGCCCTGATACTCGAACAGATCCACGATACTTCTCCTCGGACGCAACGATTCTGCGAGCGTCCTGTTAGCCGACTGCGCCACGACTGGGCGCCTCGGCGATACTAGGGCGATGACAGTGCCATGTTTCGCATCCTCGTTTTTGGGTGTCTCACCAGCAAAGCTGAACCATGCCGGTCGCTAAAGGAACATCGTCACGAGGCGCTCTGTTGGCTGGCATTGCCGCAGTGTTTGTTGCGGCGCTCATCATCGCTGGCGTCCTCCTGGCGTCACGGGGTGGCGACAGCGTCGAGATCACCCTCGGCGACAAGGACTTCCGCAATATCAGCGCCACCAACCTGGCCGAGGAGATCGGCGAGAACGGTCCGGTGCCGTTCTCGGATTTGCTGGGTACCAACCGTGCGGTGTGGGTAAACCATCTCGGCTCAACCGCCGAGAAGGGTTGGGTTGCGTTCTTTGCCCGAGTTCCCGAGACGCCAGAGTGCATCGTCGAGTGGAACCGAGACACCGAGGTTTTCTTCAACACCTGCGATGAATCCCAGACGTACCCTCGCGACGGTGAGGGTCTCGAACTCATCCCGACCAAGGTGGTAAACGGCAACCTCATCATCGACATCAACAATCGGGGCTTCGACGATGTCGATGAAACCGAAGACGAGACTACGGACAACGAATGACCCTCACAGCCGGCTTCGATATCGGAGGTACGAAAACCCTCGGTGTCGCTCTACGCAACAGCAACGAAATCGTCGCCTCGATCAAGGTCCCCCGGCCCCGCAGCGGCAACGAGTCGGTCAGCCAACTCACCACGCTGTGCCACGACTTCGAGACCGAGCTGGGCGACACGCTTGATTCGGTCGGGGTCGGCATCGCTGGCGCGATTCGCCACGACGGTTCGGTGCGATTCTCGCCCAACCTGCCCGAGATCGCCGATTTCGACCTTCAGGCCGAGCTGGCCGCGGCCCTTGACGCCAAGGTTGTGGTGATGAACGACGCCACCGCCGCCACCGTCGCCGAAGCAAGGTTGGGCGCGGGCAAGAACATCGACAACTTCAGCTATGTAGCTCTCGGTACCGGTATCGGTACGGGGTTTGTGCTCAACGGTGATGTGTACGTCGGCGCCAACGGATTTGCTGGCGAGTCGGGACACATCGTGATCGACCGACACGGCGAGCCCCACATCACCGGTGTGCGTGGGCCGTGGGAGAAGTATGCATCGGGCAATGGGCTTGGCGACCTGGCCCGACGATGGGCGGCCGATGGTCGGCTCCCAACGGTCGTTGAAGCGACCGACTCGATCGACGCCATTCGGGGCGAAGATGTCACGACTGCGGTGCTGGCCGGCGCACCCGATGCGCTCGAGTTGCTCGATGAATTCGCCGACGACGTAGCGATCGGAATGACGAACCTGGTTTACGTCCTCGACCCATCACACATTGTGTTGGGCGGCGGGCTCGTTGCCCTGGGCGAAGAGCTGCGCTCGCGGGTCGAGGCCTCGATCGCCGCGATGCTTATCGGTGCCGACTACCGGCCAAAGATCATCGTGTTGCTCGCCGAGCTCGGAAGCACGTCCGCAGCCATCGGCGCCGCCGTACTCGCCGCCGAATAATTTCTGATCGCGCCCAACCCGCTCTGGGCGGGTTCCACGCGAAAATTTCGGGGGGTTATTCGCTGACGCCGGTCATTGGGCAGCGGGGATCGCGGGGCATGACCGACCATGAGTCACGGACCCAGGCGTGGTCGGGGTCGACCACTGCTTCGATGCTGCGGTCCTTACCCGTCTCGGCGCCAGCGGCGACCACCAACGTGTAGAGGTTGTAGCCCGGGGCCGCCATTTCGGGGCCGTAGTACCCGCGGTGCACCAGGGTCACGTCGCCGTCGCCAATAGCCACGTTTTGGTCGAGGCCCTGGCCGTAGTTACGGGCCATACCGAAGCCGGACGGCGCGTAATCGAACGTGCCGGGTTCGCCGGTGCGGTGATAACAGATCACTTCGTTCTGCACTGCGCACTCGGGCGAGTCGTCTTGTTTGGTTGGAGGGTACGAACTCCAGTTGCCATCGGGGGTGAGAATCTCCCGGCACATCAAGCGCTCGGCGTGATCCCATTCGCCCGGCAAGAAGAAGCTGTTCACCTGTCGGGTAGCCGGGCCTGCGCCAACCGTGCTGACCTTCACATTTTCGGCTGCACCATAGCGAGGGCGAAGCGAGCTTTCGGCCTTCGCCATGCACAGTGCAACCTCGGCCCCCTCGCCGCTCACCAACACAATGTCGGTGCGGCTCGGCACGTAGGCAAAGTCGGTAACCCTCGAGAACACGCTCGTACGACCGTGAAGCGAGAACAGTTCGCCGTCGCACGACACGGAAAGTCCACCGCCACTCAAGGGCAGGATGGCCATTTCGTAGGCACCGGTTGGGATGGTGCGAGTTTCGCCCGGTTCGAGCTTGATGACCCGCAGGCCAGCGTAGGTCCAACGGGCCCGCTCGGCGGTCAGATGCAACGGGTCATCACCGTCGACCAACTCGTTAGCAGCGAAGTGCAAGCTGCGCGCGCTACTCACGCTACGACACCGCCAAACGGGGTGAAGGTTGCAGTGGCATGACAAAAACCAGACGGATAGACGGGCGGGGCACCATTGCAAGCGAATGGTACATCTGTCGGCGGTTTAGTTCCATCGGGCGTTGCGGGTTTGTACCGGACGTTTTTGGCGTCATTGCAGGGGCTAACGCTGTTCATTGGGTTCGACCCTGGCCGCATCCGGTGAATTTTGGCTAGGCGTTCGACTCATAGGTGATTCCGAACGACCGAAGGCTCGGCATGGGTGGGGTTCGAATAGGTCGTTGGATACGACAAAGCTTGCGGCTGCTGTTAACCAGCGCGCTCGTGGCGAGTGGTCTGTTGTTTGTGAGTCCGACAGCCGCCCTGGCCTCGGGGTGCGATTCGTCCGAGGTCGATCTTTCGCTGGCCAACCGAGTCAAGGTCGCCACGCTCAAGGGGGTCAACGCTCGCAAGGCAAAGCAGATCGTGACCCGGCGCAAACAAGGTCTACTCAATGAACTCGCAGATCTGCGCGACATCGAACTCAGCGATCGCCGCTTCTTGGCCTTGGTCAAAGATAAGCGCACATGCATCGCCGGACGACGTGGTTCGGAGCTGCTGCCCGGGCGAACCTGCGAGGACGACGATGCGCGAATCAACTCGGGCAACACCCGATCGTTGGCCCGGCGCATTGGTCTGAGGAACGCCCGCATTTTGGTCGAGGCCCGACCAATCAAGAACCTTCGGGCCATCTCGAAGATCCCCAACGGCGGCCCAAGCCTCCTCAGCCTGCTTGCCCGCTCCGGTGGCACGTGCCTCGACCGAATCGACCACCCGGTTGCCCCACCCGAACCGCCACCCGGAACCGAACCTGAAACATCGATGAGCGATGGCACGTTCGCCATTGGTACCGACATCGTGTCGGGCCGTTACCTCGCGTCCGGGGTGGTTGACTGCATCTGGAGTCGTCGTTCTGGCGGCGCGACCCTGGCCGAGGTGGCGAATGTCGAGGCCGAGCAACTGATTGTCGATATCGCCACCACCGACGCCACGTTCGAATCGCGAGGTTGCGGCACCTGGCGACTGATCGACGACGTCGAGCTCTCACCGGTCGTCGACATCCCGGGCGACGGCGACTGGTTGGTCAACACCCAGCTGACGCCCGGAATCTACCGAGCCAGCGACCAAGCCGAGTGTCGATGGGCGCGTCACAGCGGCTTCAGCGGCGAAACAACCGACACGATCGACGACGACCTACTCCCGAGCACTCGGACGCTCATCGAGGTACTCGCAACCGACGTCGGGTTTGCCAGTAGTGGGTGCGGATCGTGGCAACTCGTTCCAACCGAATGCCTAAACCAACTCGAGGCCGTGCACCCCGAGGTGCCCGAGGACCGACCCCACATCTACGGCGTGAGCGACTCGGTGCTGTTGTCGACCCGGTGGGAGATGGAGATGGTCATGACCGACTTCTCGTTTCACTGGGGCGGCTTCGGCGGGTTGAACACCCGAGATGCCCCGCCCATCGTCGAAGTCGAAATCGGCGAAGGAAAGGTCACCGGCACCACCGCTTTTGTAGGGCTTGGCCACAACTACCGAGGGTTCATGCTCGACGACTTTCCCGGCTACATCGACTCGATAATCGAGACCTTTCCCGATCATGTCGACCGAGTCATTTGGGTCGCCCCGAGCCGTTTCAACTCGTCGATGCCGCTCGTGGTGACGATGCTCAACGAGGCGACCGAACGTTGGCCACAGATGGAGATCGCCGACTTCTGGGTTGAAGGCGACGCGCAGAATAACCCGGAGTGGTTCGAAGACGGCCTCCACCACGATGCGGTGGGCCGTAAAGAGATCGCGAAGTACCTCAACGACAAGTTGTTGCACCCCTGCAGTTAGCGCTTAGCGGCGCCGACCCTTCGGGGCGGCGACCATGCGAGCATCGTCTTTGCCGGTCACCTTGATCACCCCGCGAACCTCGGCGGCGGTCACAAAACTGTTGAAGTTTCGGTAGCCCAAGTCGCGTTCGTTGAAGTCAGGGTTGCGTTTGCGAAGCGCGGTCTTCAGGCCGGTGAGCGGTACTGGGCCGTCGGCCAACAGCTTGGTCAGCAGCTCGTCGACCGCCTCGGCGCTCACCCCACTGAGCACAACCTCCGGGTCGCCCGAGCCGGTCAACTCGACCAAGCCTTTGTCGGCGAGGTGGGCGAGCAACGCGCCAAAGTTCCGGAACCCCAGTTCGGCTTCGGAGAAGGTTGGGTCTTTGCGAAGCAACGCCCGCTTGAGGCTCGACGACCGCACGGTGCCCGACGAGGACGACAAGCCGGCGAGCGTGCTGGTCACCAACGAGATGTCGGTGGTCGAGGTGGGACCGTTGTCGTCAGACTTGCCCCGCCGCTTCGGCCTTGGTTCGTCGTCGGAGTCCGACACGAGGTTGTCGTAGAACATGAATTCATCGCACGCCGGCGGCAGCAGCTTCGACGTGCTCTTGCGCACGCCGACACCAATTACCTGACGGTCGAGTTCGCGCAGCTTCTGTACGAGCGGGCTGAGGTCGCTGTCGCCCGTGCAGATGACGAACGTCGTGATGTACTCCCGATCGAGCGCCAACTCGATCGCATCGATCGCCATCTTGATATCGGCAGCGTTCTTGCGACTCCCGCCCATCTTCTGGGGAATGTCGATCAACTCGACCTGGTGTCGGGTGAGCATGCGCCGATCGCTATCGAAGTACGACCAGTCGGCGTACGCCTTGCGATGGATAACCCGGCCTCGCTCAGCGAGCGCGTCGGCGACCGGCCCAAAGTCAAAGGCCGCACCGAGGTTGTCCTTTGCTCCGATCGCCAGGTTCTCGTAATCGAGAAAGACGGCGATACGGGGGACTTGTTCGTCGGTAGCCATGGTTCAGCATGACAGACCGGGTTGGAGAAGGGTCAGACTCAGGCGTCGAACTTGTAGCGGTAGACGTTGGTGTCGCGCTGCTCGAACCCAATCCGTTGATACAGGCGGTTGGCGGCTTCTCGGCTGGGGCGGGAGGTCAGGTCGACGGTGCGGGCACCGGCGGTCTTGGCGTGTTCGAGGGCCGCGTCGTTAAGGGCCCGGCCGACACCTTTGCCTCGAGCGGCTTCGTCGACCACCACATCTTCGATCCAGGCCCGCAGGCCGGTCGGGATTCGAAACATGGCCAAGGTCAGGCTGCCGACGATCTTGTCGCCGTCGTCGCCGTCGGTGGCGACCAGCAGGGTCGAGGCTTCACTATCGGCGATGGCCTGCAACTCGGCTTTTGGTGGCGGCGGGTTCGACTTCGAGAGCTGAGGGATCAGGCGTTCGAAGGCGGCGACCACGTTGTCGTCAACGTCGGAGACTTCAGTAATCGAGATCAACGTGGACCTGCTTCCTTGAGGGATGTGTTGGGGCGGAGTGTGATGCGAGCCTATCGACCGACCATTTCGAAAATGTAGGCCGTAGGAATCACAGACGTAATTTTTGGGGGCAACCCCGGAAGTCGCCGATACCCTCAGCAGCCGTGTCCCAGAATTCCGCACCCTTCCTGCAGATCACCAACGATCTGCCAGCAAGTGCATCGGTGCTCGTTGCGGCCTTTGAAGGCTGGAACGATGCGGGCGACGCTGCGTCGATCGCGGCGAAGCATCTTTCCCAGATCTGGGACGGCGCAGCTTGTGGCCATATTGAGCCTGAGGAGTTCTTCGACTTCTCCACCACCCGGCCGCGTGTCGAGTTGGCCGACAACCGCACCCGGCGTATCCGCTGGCCCGATGTCACCATCTGGGGCGGCAAGATCGACGAAGAACGCAACGGCCTAATCGTCACCGGCTCCGAACCACAGCTTCGTTGGCGCACCTTTGCCCAACAGGTCGTCGAGGTGGCGACCCGCTGTGGCGTCGACCGAGTCATCACCCTCGGTGCGCTGCTCGCCGAAGTCCCGCACACCCGGCCCGTGCCGGTGTTCGGATCGAGCGAATCACCCACCCTGGCCAAAGAGTTCCAGCTCGAACCATCGAGCTACGAAGGCCCGACCGGAATCGTCGGCGTGCTCAACGCCGAGTGCGCGAAGGCCAACCTCGACGTCGTGAGCCTCTGGGCTGCCGTACCGTCGTACCTCCCGGGCGCCGCATCGCCAAAGGCCGGACAGGCGCTGCTTCGCCGCCTTGGCCCGATCGTTGGATCGCCGATCAACACCGAGTCACTCGACTCGGCGTCGGCTGCCTACGAGCAACAGGTCGGCGAGATGGTCGCCGAAGACGAGGCGACCCAGCACTACGTACGTCAGCTCGAAGAGCACCAGGACGATGAAGCTGCCACCAGCCTCGACGAAGGCTTCGAGAACGCCGACCCCCAAGAGATGGTCGCCGAGCTCGAACAGTTCCTACGCGAACACGACTAACACCTTCGGTTTCGACTCCATGAGGTAGAAATCACTCCCCCGGGAGCCCTAGCTGTCCAAACGTGCATGTAGGGGCCAGGCCCCGATTCCCACACAGAGCGCGATTCACGCGTCCGCGACCCGGAAATGGCCTAGAATCCCACGCTAAGCGTTCGGTGCCAGGCTCCAGTGCCAGGCTCCAGTGCCAGGCTCCAGTGCCGGTCGGTCTTCGGTCCTGACGGACCTACGAGCCTTAGCGAGTTGCTTCGCAACTCGGGATTGGGCCGACGCGAGGGACGTTTTCGGTGGAGCGCAGCGGAACCGGAAACTCCAGGAACCCCAGAGGCCCCCAAGGGCCAAAGGGTTCACCCGGTCAGGTCTTCGGTCCTGGCGGACCTACGATCCTCAGCGAGTTGCTGCGCAACTCGGGACCTCTGCGCACTCACAATCAGGGACGTTTTGGTCGGAGCGAAGCGGAGGCCGAAACTCCGTAAGGATCGAAGCCCGCTAGGGCCAAGACCGACCCAGTGCCAGGCTCCTAGGATGCGGACATCCTACCGATGGCGTGGAGGAAGGTGGCCTGCGGGTCGAGCGTGCCCTGGTAGTGCGGGAGCGTGGCGAAATTCGGGGACCGTTCGAGGGTCGCCCGTTCCGCTGTTGCGACCTCCATACCGATTGCCAGGGCGTCAGGATCAAGGACGACGACGGTGCCGATGGCGGTACCCACGTCCCAGGTGTGGCCGAGCTGATCGACAATGCGAAATCCAAGCACTCGCCGAGCGGTGACTGGACCAACGCGATGCTCGATGATCCGGGCTAGCGAACCGTCGAACGCCACCAACGCCGTCGCTGCAGCTTCGTTGACCTGGGCCATTACGTCGCCATTGTGCGGATCGAGCCCGACCCCGGCTGCGGAAGCCTCGCTCAGCGATGCACCACCCAAGGTCATGGCCGTAAACCGTTCACCGGCCACAACGTGATCGACGACATCGAAGACCGACCACCCGGCGCAGGGTGTAGGCCGGTCCCAGTGCGACGGCTCAACCGCCGCCACCATCGCAGCGAACCCGGCCATAGTCGCCGCCATGGCGCCACGAAGCTGATCGTCAGTGACCATAAATCGAACCTAACGGCCCCGGCACAGCAGAACCAACAACGAAGCTTCAGACGCACTCCCACTATCGACCATCGGGAGGTATTCGACTCGAGCAAAGCGAGACCGAACGGTTGACGGAACAAGCTCCGTGCAACGGCCGCCGGAGGCGGAAACACCGCGGCGTTCGCCCACGACAAAAGCGCTCCCAAAGGGAGCGCTTTTTCGTTTCGTTTCGTGGGCGTTGAGGGACTTGAACCCCCGACCCCCTCCATGTCATGGAGGTGCTCTAGCCAACTGAGCTAAACGCCCGGGAGACGAAATCGTAGCAGCTTCGCCGACCGAGTCCTACGTGGAGCTTTCTGTTTGCAGTTGTGCCGCGCCCGGCGGCTCAACTGCAAAAATTTCAGGTGGAGAAGACGGTGAAGTCGGCTTCGGTGGCGGGGACGAAGGTGACGCTGCGGCGGCCGTATTTCCAGGTTTCGGTTCGCTTTTCGAACACGTCGTAGCCCGAGCCCCGGGTGCCGATCACGGCGCCTTTGTTGGCGGCTTCGGGGTAACAGGTGGCGTAGCGCACCACGTCGGGGCTGGCGGCCTTTGCGGCGTCGCTCAGAATGTAGAGCGCTTCGCTAAAGACGTTGCGTTTCCGGAACGCCGGCGGAATCCAGGCGCCTTCGACGATGAGGGTTTCGGGTCCGTAGTCGGGAAACAGCGGGCCCCAATAATCCTTCAGCTTGGCGGCTTGGCTGTGGGGTATGAACCACTGCAGGTAGGCCGGTGCACCGTCGGGGTCGACCGCTACCCAGCCGCCGAGAAAGCCCGCCTCATAGATCGCCCGGCGCCGATCGAGGAACTGTTTATCTCGGTCCTTGAGGCCCGTGGTATCGAAGAGCCGGTCGGCGAGTTCTTGATTGTTGTCGAGCAGCACCGCTTCGAGCGGGATGTCGGCTGACGACGGGTACGCGTAGGTCTTTTCGTAGTCGCGGCGCAGGCCGACCGAGTCGGTCTCCGACGAGATCCAGCCCTGGAGGTCTTCCTTCACCGTGTCGAGCTCGCCGGCTTTCACCTGCTCGACCATTACCTTGAGTCGGTCGATTACACGGCTCATCAGTGGGTTCTCCTCGGGTTAGGCGAAGTAGCGATAGACCAGGTCGCCAGCCCGCTCGGTAATTTCGTCGGGTACATCGGGCGAAACAAACAGGGCGGTGAGTTTGCCGAGGGTTTCGCGTACTTCGCCGGTTGCGTCAATCTTGTTGAGCGGCTCGTAGCAGAAGGTGGTGAGCTCGCTGCGCACCGCTCCGAAGCGACGTTTGAAGTCGATGAGTCCAGGTTGGTCGATGTCGCTGCGGCCCAGATCGAGGGTTTTGAGTCCGCGGTCGAGACCATGGTCGATCGCTCCCATCATGGCGCCGTGGCTCACGCCAACCGACCGGTAGTCGGGGTTCGACGCCGCGTACTTGTAGTAGAGGGTGTCGCCCGCTTCGAGTAGGAGGCAACCACCGGCGACGGTGTCGCCGTCGAAGCCGAGCACGATCGCTCCGAAACCATCGGCCATGAAGTTCTCCCACAGCGCTTCGAAGAGGCCGAACGGCTGACACAGCAGCGAGTGCTTGTACTTGCGCACGCCGAGGTGCATGTCGTAGAACGCCCGCAGCTCATCATGAGATTCGGCCAGGCGGAAGGTGAGGCCGGCCTTTTCAGCCTTGCGAATATGGCGACGGGGCTGTTGCCCGAACCGGGCCACGATCTCTTCTCGAGATGCATCGAGCGCCACCGAGTGCCGCACGGTTTGCCCGTCGACCGAGAACCGCTCGTCTTGGCTCACAATCGAGTCAGCGAAGGTCTGAACCAGTACCGCAGCGCCCGACGCAACAAGCGGTTCGGACAGCCGTTTCCATGACTCGAGGTCGGGCACCAGCGGCGCCACGTAGTCGCTGAACGGCAGCGAGGTAATCCGCTCGCCTCGAACATCGTTGATCCGCACAAAAGGAATAGCGGCGGTGATTTCGCCCGCCGCGTTACGTTCAACGGTGGCTTCGAAATGGAAGCCGAACCCCTTCGACAGCGAACTCATCCATCGGCGGCTGCAAAACAACTCACCGGCGCGGCCCGACACGAAAGTGTCCCAGGCAGGCTCGCTCAAAATGTCGATTGTTTCAGGCACGAGGAAGAACTAATGGTCGAAGTCTGGCGGGACAACGCGGGTAAAACCCGTGGTGGAACGGGGTTTACTTCAAGTTGTACACCAAGGTGTTACAACTTGTACACCACCGCCGTGACATTTCCGCCAATTCTACGGTTTTGAGGCCAAATGGCCTACCGTGCGCCGTCGCCTCGCACCAGAACCATCGGGGTCTTGATCAAAATGCCGAGGTCGCGGAATAGGTTAACCTGCGAGGCATAATCGACATCGAGATCGAGCATTTGTAGCGATGTGAGCTTGTTTCGGCCCGAAACCTGCCACAACCCGGTACAACCCGGCTTTACGAGGCTCCGCATGCGGTGTTGGGGAGCAAAGAGCTCCACTTCCCATGGGAGAGCCGGACGAGGCCCGATGAGTGACATATCGCCCTTGAGCACGTTGTACAGCTGCGGCAACTCGTCGAGGCTGAGGCGGCGCAAGAAGCTGCCGATCGGGGTGACGCGCGAATCGACCAACTTGAACGCGCCGTCTTCGGTGTCGGCGGTGGCGTTCGGGTCGAGTAGCTGCTTTTTGACGAACTCGCGGTGTTCGCTGTCGTCGTTGTTGGCTGCCATGGTGCGCAGCTTGTAGATCGTAAATGGCTTTTCGAGCACACCCACCCGTTCCTGGGTGAAAATGGCCGGGCCCTTTGAGGTCAGCCGGATGATCGCCATGATGATCAGCAACGGGATAGCCAGCACCAACAACCCCAGGCTTGAGGCGACGATATCGACGGTGCGCTTGAGGAACCGTTGGGTCTTGTTTGGCTGCAGACGCGTGAGCGTTTCCCGGCGGCGAATGGCGGCCGGCGACTCGACCAATAAGGTGCTGTAGCCCATACCGCGGCCGTCGTCGACGTAACGCGACTTACCCTCGGGGAACCACTTGATCGACGGCGCACCTACAACAGCCAACGCGAGCAGCGGCCAGAAGATGTCGGCGGTGCCGCGCAAGGTGATGTGTGGGTCAAAGGTCTGGTTGACGAACAACGAACAGAACGCACCGAACGACGCTATGGCGGCTATTTGGGCGGGCCCTTCTCGTTCTCGCGACAAGCGCCACATCGTCTTGGCGCCGTAATACATGAAGAACATGAACCCTAAGAAGAGCGGCAAGCCACCTATCCAAAAGAGCCACAAGTGGCCACTTTCAATCCAGATCCACTGGAAATCACCCCCGACGTCGGGTTGGGGTACCCGGGCTTGTGGGCTCACGCCGAAGAACCAGTCGTTGAGCGACTTGAACTGAGGCAAGAAGAAGGTGCGCAAGTTATGGGCGCGAACGTCCCAGCTCGAACCGGGGTTGGTGACCCGCATCGCTTCGGGCTGGTCGGCCGGCGGGATGTTCGCAATGCCATCGCGTTGGTACGAGGTAAGGGTTCCATCGTTTGACAGACCCACCACGCGCGCTTCGATCACCGGATACACCATGAACGACACAACCATCAGAATCGGTATGCCGTACATGAGGATCTTGCCCACGCTGCGAGACACGATCGCCACACCCACCGCGCCGGCGAGCAGAGCAATAAGGCCCGAGGTCTGACCAGATCCCATCGTGCCCAGCACCGTAATGAAGGCAATGGGGCCCAGGAGCCAGATCGGACGTTCGCCCTTAATCAGCATCGCAAAGGCGATGAAGGCGTGGATAGCCATGTAGCCGCCCAAGCCAATCGGGTTACCAATGGTTGCTGCTCCCCGACCATCGTTGATGATGTTCTGTCCGGGTGGGAAGTAGGCGGCGAGGGTGAAGGCAAAGTTGAACGTGTTGCGGGAGTCGATAACCGCCATCGCGCCAATAGCGCTCGATGCGAGCAGCGTTACCCACAACAGCTCGCGTACCTGGCTGGGCGTTTTGATGACGAGGCGCACGATCAAATAGATCGCTAAAAACTTCCACAAGGTGATCGAGTAGAAGATGTCGTCGTTGTTGAGTGGGCGGAGACGTCCGTAGGTGAACACCATCGGCAAGATCGACCCGGTGAACACAAAGAGCAGGGTCGCCATCTCGAACTTGTTTATTCGAAACGTGAATTTTCGTGACCAGATCAGCCACCTGACGGCGAGGGCGATCACCACCAGCGCAAGGAAGACCTCGTTGGGTCGCAGCAGTGGCATGTACAGGTTTCGGGGTACGCCAACCACAAATGGGGTGGCGCCCACGAGTACCCACGCGCCAAAGGGCGGGTAGTACACGGTGAGCCCCATGATCGCGAGGGCAACTACGGCACCAAAGATTCGGTTCTCGCCGGTGGCGAGCACGGCACCGGTGGCCAATGCAAGGACCAACAGCGCCATCATGATGCGACGCTCGACCGAACGGCGGTCGCCAGCGAGCAACCGGTCGAAGGCTTCGCCAATGTTCGACGAGATCGAGCCCGGGGTGTTCGGGCGCTGTGGTGGGCCGCCGCCGGTTGAGCGGCGTACGACCGTCGGGATGTCGGTCGCCCGACGGCGACGAAGACTCACTCTGGGGCGGTCGACAGCTATCTCAGCCATATGGCTGACCTTTCAAACACATTTGGGGGGAGGAGAGATATTTGCTGAGTCCTCGGAGCAGCAGCCGTGCTACCCCGAGGACCTAGTCAAAGAGTTAGCGGCGAGCCGCAGCGAGGCGAAGCGCCACAAAGACAAACGCCGTCGACAGCGCCAGACCACCGAGCAAGCCAAAGATAGCTCGCTTCGCCGGCAGCGGGGCCACCGGATCGGTCAGCTTGAACGGCTTGGTCAGCAGCGTTGGCTGCGCCTGGTCGTTGCGGAACAAATCACGCTGAGCAATCTGCAGGCGCAAGGTGTTTATCGCCGCATCGTTCTGGCCCTTTTCTTGGTACATAGCGGTGAGCTCAGGATCGTTGCCGCCAGTGTTAATGGCTAGGCGATCGGTAATCTGCGCCTCCAGGCTGGCCTGGGAGGTCTCCAGGTCGGCCATCAACTCGAGGTAGGACTCAAGCAACGGGTCGGGCGCCGAGGCTATGGCCTCGAAGTCCGCCAGATACGTGTCGGTAACCGCCTGCACGATGCGCAACGCCTGATCTTGGTCTTGGCTCACGTACTGGAATTGGATGATCTGGGTACCGAGTACCTGACCAGCATCCCAGTTGGCGAGGAACTCATCGATCGGGATCCCTTCAGCCAGAGCGATCGGACCAACCAAGGTTGGACTCTTTACCGCTACCGACTGGGTTTCCACCCAGGTCTCACCCTGGTAGGTCACCTGCGAACGAGCCGCAAAAACGTCGGGCTGCGCATCGGCGATCAGGTATGCCGCTTGGGCACACAACAAGGTGATCACCAGAGCCGTCAGACCAATCGCGGTGAGCAGCTTGCCCGACGGCCGGGCTCGAAAGACCGGCTCGAAGGCAACGTTGCCCGTGCGATTGTTGAAGTCAAACGTCTCCAACGCTGACCCGCCGACCGGGATCTCCTCAAAGGGAGAACCTGATGGTCTACTAAGCGTGGAAGTCATGTAATGCCTCGATGGTGTAGTCGATCATCTCGTCGGACAGCGCCGGGTACATCGGCAACGACATGATCCGTGGAGCGGCCGTTTCGGCAACGACTGGCGCAACCTTGGGGGTCCACTCCTTGAATGGCTTGTTCATGTGGCAAGGCACGGGGTAGTGAATTGCCACACCGATGCCGCGGTCGGCCATGTGGGCCATAACGGCTTCGCGTTCGTCGACCTGCACCACGCAGAGGTGATGCACCGACTTGGAGCGCTCGTGTACCGACACCAGAGGAATGCCGTTGAGGCCAGCCTCGTAGCGGTCGCGAGCGCGCTGGCGGCCCGCGTTCCACTCGTCGATGTACTTGAGCTTCACGCTCAACACACCGGCCTGAACACCGTCGAGACGGCTGTTCATGCCCATGTTGTCGTGGTGGTAACGAGAGACCAGCGAACGGCCGTGGAAGGCAATCGAACGGATCTGCTCGGCCAAGGCGCCATCGTTGGTGGTGATTGCGCCACCGTCGCCGAAGGCGCCGAGGTTCTTGCCGGGGTAGAAACTAAACCCAGCAGCGACGCCCCACGAGCCGGCACGCTTGCCGTCCCATTCGGCGCCATGAGCCTGAGCGGTGTCTTCGATCACGGCAATGCTGAGCTTGTCGCAAACCGCCATGATCGAGTCCATTGCGGCACACTGGCCGTAGAGGTGCACGACCATTACGGCGGCGGTCTTTGGCGTAGCTGCAGCCTCGATGCCCTCCGCGGTGATCAACATGGTGTCGGGGTCGACGTCGACAAAAACCGGCACCGCGCCAGCAGCAACAACTGCCTCGGCGGTAGCGATAAAGGTATTCGCCGGGATGATGACCTCGTCGCCCGGGCCGATTTCTAGGCCGCGGATGATGAGCTCGAGGGCGTCGGTTCCGTTTGCACAGCCAATGGCATGCTCGGTCCCGATGTAGGCAGCGAAGTCCGACTCGAACTGTTCGCACCATTTGCCACCGATGAAGGCGTTCGCCTTGGTTACTTGCGCCCAGACCTCGTTAACTTCATCAGCGATGGGCTCATGAAGCGACGCAAGGTCGAGGAAGGGGACGTTCATTTTGGCGGGGGAAGCCATGGTGTAATTCAGTTCCTTTCGGAGGTGGCAAGGCCAGTTGTGGATGAAGTTTGAGTTACTTGTTTTGCTACTTCGGAAACATCGATGTCCCCGCGTTCGCTGTCGACCCGAGTGAGGGTGACGCGAACGCCATCGAAGCCGCTCAGTTCAATCTCGTGCTCGTTCCACTCGGTAACCAGCAGCTCGGCTTCGCCGCTGAGGGCGTCGGCGAGCATGGCTCGGGCGTCATAGGACGGGAAGCCAAACAGTCGCAAGACTGCGGTTCCGCCTTCGTCGCCGTCGTTTTCGAGATCGAACAGGGCGATTGCTCCTGTGTCGGATCCGAGCGCAACTTCGTTGCGTTGGCTCCAGCGCAGGGAGAATCCTGAGTCCATCAAGCGACGACAGAATAGATCGATCATCGGAGTCAGTTCTGCACCACGCGAGCGCAGCAGAAGTTCTTCGGGCGGGTTTGCGCCGAAGGAAAGTCCAGCCCCGAGGGAATCGGCCTCATCCGATTGGCTGGCAGCGATCAGCGAAGCCTCATGCGGGACCTGGACAGCCGCCTTGTCAGCCATGACCTTGTCGAGCTTGCGCTGACCATCTTCGAGGTCACCAAGCTCAACCTCGTCGAGGCTGATGGCGATACCGCCGTTGGCGATCGACTTGTCCGCAGCGACGAGAACGCGAACAACGTCGAGTCCAGCGCGGCCGTCAGCGATCGGGCGGGTCTGGGAGTTGATGCAGTCGACAAAGTGACCGAGCTCGACCGACAGCGGTTCGTCGGCCTTGATGAACGGGGCCAACACATCGCCGTGGCGGTACGACATCGGGCGGTCGTGCATGTTGGGCATGTCGGGCGACTCAACAGCCTTGTCGTAGACGCGAATCGGCTCGTCGGCGACATCATCGTAAACAACCATACGGCGCTTACCCACGACCGTGGTGCGGCGGACCTTGGCCGGGTCGAGCCAGCTCACGTGAAGGGTAGCGGTCACGTTCGGGTTCTTGTAGCGAAGCTGAACGAACGCAACGTCTTCGCGCTCTTCGGCGCCGGCGTGGCTCGATCCCCAGGCACTCACGGTCTCGGGGGCCGAACGGAGCAGGTAGTTGATGATCGAGATGTCGTGGGGCGCAAGGTCCCAGATGACGTTGACGTCAGGCTGGTACAGCCCAAGGTTGAGGCGGGCACCGTAGATGTAGAGGACCTCGCCAAAGCCCGACTCTTCAACGACTTCGCGGAGCTTCCAAACCGCGGGGTTGAACACGAAGGTGTGACCGACCATCAGGGCCAGGCCCTTGCTTTCGGCGATGCGGGTGAGTTCGGCGGCGTGCTCGACGCTGGTGGCAAGCGGCTTTTCGATCATGGCGTGGATGCCATGCTCAAGCGCCATCTTGCCCAACGGGTAGTGGCCGGTCGGCGGCGTGGCGATAACCACGGCGTCGATGTGATCGAGTGCTTCAGCAAAGTCGTTGAACGAAGCGGTTACCGCAAAGGCATCGCTCAGCTCGTCGATCCGGCGCTGGTCGCGGTCGATGAGGACAACATCGACGTCGGGTCGGCCGCTAAGGACGCGGGTGTGTTTTGACCCCCAATAACCGCAGCCGACCACGCCTACGCGCAGTCGACCATTCGGGGGTGTGGCGGGGGTACCCGGGAACTGGGACACGATTGAATTTCCTCTTCGTTGGGGGTTTGGGGGGATTACTTGCTTGGGGGTGGATAGATAAGGAAGTTTTTATGCCGACTCGGCAGGATTGACGTTGACCCTCGCGAGGGCACCGTCAAAGCTTGAAAGTACGAGTTCGCCAGCCACGGCCCAGCGAAGCTGGAATCCGTGGTCGAGGAGCTCAAACAACACCGCTTCGGTCGTTTCCTGCAGCTGGCCGCCGACAACAACGATGTCGGCACGACCGGGAACTGGTTTCCCGTCGGCGCTTGCAGGGGTGGCTTCGTTGGACGAAACCGAGATCTGAATGGACTCACCGGTCGAGCGGACAAACCCGGTACCGCCCGATCCGTCGACGCCGCTCCGGTAGCCCATGTCGCCAAGTCGGGTGGCGAGCGACCGCATGAGGTCGGCGACTGCACGGCCGGTTACGTCGATGCGCAAGCGGTCGGGGGTGCCGGTAGCCGCAGGCTCAACAGCGGGGGCCGAGGGGGCAAACAGCGACGGCGCCGGTGCGCTTTCGGCAACAGGTTGGGTGATTGCGGGGGCCGAGGCAAAGTCGGTCCGGGGTGCGGTGAGCAAGGCGCTTACCTGATCGGCAACCGCATCGCTCGAGCCGGCTCCGTTGTTGTGCGCACGAGAGGTGACAGGAGGAAGCGGTGGCGGCGGAATCGAGGCGGCCGGGGCAGCCGCTGAGCCAACGGGTGCCGGATCGACGAACAACGGAGCGTTACGGACCGGCGCGGGCGGGGTGGCCGGCGCCTCAAAGTTCGGAACGTCGAACGCTGGGGGCTGCGAGATCGAGGAATGAAATGTCGCGTCGGGGGTACCAGCTGCCACGGCTGGATCGAAGGTGTCTTCGAGGTCATCGACCGGGTTCAACGGAGCGGGTATCGGAGCCGACATGGGCACCGAGGAGGTGGCGGGTGCCGAGTCGAGCAAGCGAGCAAGGTCCTCGTCGGAGATCTCGCCGTTCATGCCATCGGGCATCGGAGCGAAGTCGGCGAAGTCGACCGCCGACTGGGCCACCGGCGCTACAGGCAGTGCGGGAGCAGCGATGGTTTGGGCCGGAGCCGAAGGGGCCTGGGCAACCGGAGCAACCGCAGCAGTGCTTGCTTGCCAGTCGGCAGCGTCAGCAGTGGAGAGCGTGCGACGCTTCGGGACCGACTGGCGCCAAAGTCGCCACGCCACCAACAGCGCAGCAACCAACAACAGATTGAGGATCAAAAGAATAATCTGACCAGAACTCATTATTGGCCGCCTTGGGGGGTGTTCGAATATACGCGGGTCGACATTTGGCCGACCTGTTCGCGATGGGGGGAAACCGCTAGCAACTTGTGCTCCTTAAAACCACTTAACGTGACGTTGATGAACACTCTATGTGATGGAATGACATCACATCAAATACTTCAACATCATTTCGCCCAAATGGGCCATAGGGCCTACTCGGGCGAATTCGGCTCCACCGGTCACAACGTGGCCGGTGTTACCTGGCGGGCAGCACAAACCTGGCGAGCTACCCTCGAAACGCTCTTTACTTCTTCTTCTGCACCGGCAACTCGTACCCCCAGGCCCTCGACCTAGCTACGAGAAAAACAGCTTGGGAGGTGGGCTTGTACGAATGGACAAAGGGGGGATTCGCAACACGGCTATGTGGGCGCAAACCTAGACGATGGAGAACCGCTGTTCAAGTAGTCTCGGAACCGCTTCGAACAAGTCTGGCAAGCAGCCAACACACCAGGTACTCTCACCGGTAGCGCGAGCCGCCGGTTTCACTCCGTTACGGCTCGTCCCAATCCCCAACGCCGAAAGTACAAACGCAACCATGACTCCTCCCCCCGGGGCATCTGCCAACCTTGATGACAATGTTGTCGTCGGCTACCCGTGTGAACGAAAAGAGGTCCCTGACCTGGCATTAGGCGAGAACGCTCGCTTGCGCAGCGGCACGATCCTCTACCACGGATCGACCATTGGCGATAACTTCCAAACCGGCCACAACGTTGTTGTTCGAGAAGAATGCACGATCGGCAACAACGTTTCGATCTGGGGAAACACGGTCATCGACTACGGCTGTGTGATTGGCGACAATGTCAAAATTCACACCGGAATCTATGTCGCCCAGTTCACGGTTATCGAAGACAACGCCTTCTTGGCCCCCGGCGTGAGCATCGCCAATGACCTCTATCCCGGCGACGACGACTCCGCTGAGGTAATGGGCGGACCAGTCATCGAGACGGGCGCCCAGATCGGGGTCGGCGTCACGCTGCTCCCCTATGTTCGTATCGGTGCCGGGTCGATTATTGGATCGGGTTCGGTCGTCAGCCGCGACATCCCGCCCGGCGTGGTTGCCTTTGGTAACCCGGCCCGGGTGAACCGCAACGTGGCCGATCTGCCACCAGTCGCCGAACGCAACACCGATCACCCGCTGCGGTAATCGGCAAGCGAAACAATCGAATAGCGTGAAGAAGCTGCGGCCGAATCGGTCGCAGCTTCTTTAGTTTTGGTAGGCCTCGAGCATGACCTCACCGAACTCGGTGAGGCTTCCAGACAGGTCGCTGATAAGGACCGGCGTCCCCTCGCAGGGCGACCAACTGTTCCACCCCGGCACCACGACAGAAGCGTTGCTGCTCACGAGGTCGCGCAGGCCGCCAACGGCTGCATCGACGTCGGACTCGTCACACGAGCGAGCCATAATCGTGGCCAGCAGAGGCAGTTCGGCGAGCTCCTCGTCGATTTCGCCCGACCAACAGCCCTCGGCCGGACAATCGGCGGAGAAGCGGCCGCGGATCCCGAGGACCAGTTGCTCGAGTGGATCATTCGGCAACCGGAGGTTCGCGACGTTGCCGTCACCGTCGGGTTCGGGCATCGAGACAACGATGGGCAGCGTGCTGCCGGTTGAACGAATGGCATCGACGAGCTGCTGGGTACCGGTGTAGGACCCCTCACCGATATCGCACCCGTTGAGGTAACAATCGGCATCGCTGACCACCGGGGTCACGAACAGATCGAAGAACACCCCGGACCGGGTATCGACCCGAGCCGCCACCGATTGCCAAAACTCGGTCGAGTGATCGGCGTTGGGCAACAATCCGGGACCGGTCGCTGGCTCGTCGCCGGCCGCTGACCAACCAAGGGTCAACAGCACCGCGATTTCCTCGCTGCGCAGCACGTCGATGTAATCGAGAATCCCTTGTTGATAGGAGGGGCCGCTAAACGCCGGGTCAACCCCTTCAAGGCCGAGCCAGCAATGTTCGTTCAGCGGCACTCGAACAGCGTTGACGCCCCGGGACGCAAAGGCGGTCGCCGCGTCTGGGCCGGACTCCCCATCGAAGATGCCCCAGCCCTGCACGCACGCGTACTCCGAGCCGAACACGGTAACGGCATGGAGACGAACTGGCTGGTTGTCGACGATGAGCTGGTTGCCCTCGACCACGACAGTGCCGATCATCGGCGGTGCGGCGACCTGGTCGGAATCGTCGCCTAGAACCGAACGCAACACCATCACCGCGAGGAGCACACCGAAAAACAACGGCAGAAGAAGCCACCTACGCCGTGGCGAGCGGCGCTCGGGGTCGGTTGTGACGACGGCCGGGTGGTCGGCCTGGACCGACACGGAATCCTCGGCCACCGTCGGGTTGTCGACCGACTCGACAACTGGTACTTCTTCCGCGACGTGCGTAGTGGCGTCGGCATCAACGGCCGCTTCGGCCTCGGGTTCGACAAGCGCGGCTGGACCGTCGAACATCCCCAACTCGAGCGACTTGTACGGAACCCCTGGCCCTTTGCCAGCGGGAATGGTGGCGGTTCCGCGTGCCTGAACCCAGTCGCCACTCCCCCACGGCTCGAGCACCCTTGTCGACGTTCCCGCAGCTTCGGTTGCATCGATGCCCGGTGCGCGACCGACCAGCGAATCGGGTCCTTGCTCAAGCGAAGAACTTGGGCTGGGCTCGACCGCGTTATTGGCGACGAAGCCGGCTGCCGCACCCATGGCAACCACACCCGAAGCCGGAGTGTCGGGCGATGGTTCGGCGAGGTCGATGAGGTCGTCGTTTGCCGTTTCACGAAGGTCGATCAGCTCATCGTCGGCGTTAACCTCCGCCACGGCGTTATCGGTGCCGATAGGGTTCGCGCCGTTGTCGCCGTTGGTGACCGGCACTGCGGCGGCGTCTTCGGCCAGGTCCTTGGCACGGGGCTTCGTGAAGCGACGGCCGTACTTGATGAACGGTTTCTCGATCGTGCGGTGCAGCACAACACCGATGAGCGCCGACGCGATGTAACCGAGCACCATGGTGATCAGGTCGTCCATCCGGCCCGGCTCGCTCGGGATGAACCGCTCAAACAGGGCAAGCACTGCGGGGTGAATCAGATAGACGGCGTAGGACAACGTGCCCAGCCAGACCAGAAGCCGGGTCGAGAACATTCGGCTGATCGGGTGGTCGGGTTGGAGAACCATGGCTCCCACAAACAAGGCGGTCGGGTACGCCAAGAACTCGAACGCCCAGGGACTATCGACCACGCCGACCACGGCGCACATCGCACCGAGAATCCAGTACGTCGAGGGGCGACGCAGGAAACTCAACTTCTCGAATGACCATTCGTGGTGCAGCGCAAAGGCCAGTGCCGTTCCCACAAGAATGTGGCCATAAGGCTCGATGAGCGAGACCCACGAGCCGTGCCCGGGCCGGATGAACCCGGCCAGCAACAGCAACGATCCAGCACCGAGAGCTAGTGGGAGGCGAGCCTTTGACTTGGCCAACAAGGCAAAGGCCACAAACGGCCACACCAGGTAGAACTTCTCTTCGATTCCGAGCGACCACGAGTGGTTGAACGGCGCCTCTACCTCATTGAGCAGTAGCGGCACTTCCGAGAGATAGAAGATGTACCACAGCAGCGAATCGTTGAACCCGGCCGCTTTGTCGGCATCGCTGACAAAGTTGGTGAGCACCGCATAACCGACCAACACCACATAGTAGAGGGGCAGGATTCGAAAGACCCGACGCATGAAGAAGTCGCGGATCGAAAGGGAACCATCGCGGTCCTCCTCGCGAAGGGCGAGCATCGTAATGAGGAATCCCGAGAGGACAAAGAACACGGTGACGCCGCGTTCGCCCTGCAGGAAGGCCAGCGGGGAATCCCGGGTGTGCCAGGCAACGACCAACGCCGCGCTGAGAGCACGGAGTCCGTCGAGCGCCGTGAAGTACTTCGTTGTTTGGTAGCGACCAAAGGCCGTTTCGGACGACACGGCTATCACCTGTCCCACCACTTCGACGTCTTGGCCAACGCGGTCACCTGACGGATCAGCTGTTCGCGCTGGATAGCCCAGGCCGTGCGGGTCTTGTGCGCTTCGCCGGCGTTGGCCACCAGCGATGAGCAGCGGTCAGGATCGGTCCGCAGATTTCGGATCGCCTGCGCAAGCGCACTCGGATCTCCGGGGGTGTAAAACTCGATCTCGGCATCGGAGAAGGTGGTCGATACCGACGACAGCTTCGTTGCGATGACCGGGCGGCGCAGCATCATGTACTCGAACATCTTGTTGGTATTCACCAGGTGCGAGTATTCCGACGCCAACTGCGCGACGATGCCCGCGTCGGCCCGACAGATCGAGTCGATGAGCTCATCATGGGAGACGAATCCCTGGTAGTCGACAATGTCGTCGATTCCCTTGTCGGTGATGCGCTTCTTGATCTCGTCGCTATAGGAGCCTTCACCGCACAGGGTCAGGCGCAGCTCGGGCATCTCGTCGCGCAGGAGCGCTACCGCATCGACAATCGTCTCGTGCCCGTAGCGGTGTTCGATCGTCCCGTGGCAAATGACAGTGAATAGATCGGGGTTGGGAGTCGGGCGTTTGTCGAGGTCGAGCACCCAGTGCTCGTCGCCGCCGCCGTTCATAACGACGTGAGTCTTCGCTGGCTTGGCTCCGCGAGCAACCAAGGTGTCGCGCATCTCGTCGGTCACGGTGAACACCATGTCGGCGAGGCGGATCGCCATCTGTTCAAAGATCTTGAGCGGGATGTCCCACTTGGTGTTGTTGTAGATCGTGCGGCCAAGTTCGGGGCTGGGCTCTTTGATGAACGACAAGACCTTGGCGCCGCGCGCTCGGGCCGGCTGGGCGGCGAGCAGCAAGAAGTCGGGCAACGTCGACACCTGCACGACTTGGTAGTGCCGTTGGCCGTGCAACTTGGTCAGCATGGAGCCCGCCTTGACCATGAACGACAGATAGTCCTGAAGGTAGGCCACCGCCCCGCCCTTGGACTTGGGAGCACCGGCGACTCGATGGAGATGTACTCCTTCGATGGTCTCGACCTTTGGGCCACCCGGATTGTCCGGGTCGGCCAACATGATGATGTCGACCTCAAAGCCTGCGTCGCGGTAAGCCTCGGCTTCGCGGCGGGTCGCAATCTCGTAGCGGTGGTGCTGGCGAACAATACAGATCGAGCCAGCGCCAGCGACGATCGACGTATCTGCGTCGTCGCGTAGCGATGCCCGAGGCGTCGAAGACGCCCCGGAATGTTGGGGGGATGATAGAGCCATGTTGTGGCCCAGAGTACGTTGGATCGGCCCGGTACTCAAACACATCGTGTGCGCCGTCGTTCACACGTGCGATCGGGTCGAACAAGAAGTGAACTTTGGCTCGTTAGTGGCAACGGGGTCGCCGACGTGCCACTCTGAGCAGTGAGCACAACGCGCTGCGTCGTGCTCAGTGTCCACCAGCACCACAACAGCACCACAAGTCCCCCCAAAGAAGTAACGGAATCTATGCGCATCTGCTTTCTCGCGGTCGACGACGAATTCGCCGGCGAAATGCAACGTCAGGTCTACGCCGCGCACCCCGAGTGGGTTGTTGGATCGGTCTTGTCGACCCAACCGATCTACAAACACACCCCGCCCCAGGCCATCATGATGGTGCTGAAGAAGTCGGGGCCCCGCTATCTGGTCGAGATGGCAAAGATGAAAATCCTGCGCCGCCTCGTGGCCCCCAAAGACGACGACTCGGTAACCCCGAGCGCCCTGGCCAAAACCCATGGTGTGCCGACCCACGAAAGTGGCGATATCAACAGCGAAGCATCGCTGAGCTGGGTAAAGGCCCTCGAACCCGACCTGGTGATATCGACAAACTTCAGTCACTATGTCGGCAAATCGGCACGTGAAATCGCCAAGGTGGGGTCGTGGAACCTCCACAAGAGTTACCTGCCTCACAACCGAGGCATGGCCCCCAGTTTGTTTGCGCTACTGAACGACGACCCGCACGCCGGCGTCACGTTGCATGTGTTGGAAAAGGGGTTCGATACCGGCGCCATCGTCGACCAACGCAAGGTCGAGATCACACCCGAATCGACGGTGTACGACCTCAACCAAGCAAGCTCGACTATCGGCGGCGAGATGCTGCTCGAGGTGCTCGAGTCGAAGCCGCTTTCCGAAATCGTCCCCACGCCCCAACCCGAGGGTGACTGGCCCGAGCACACCTACCCCAGCCCAGCGCACATCAAACGGTTCCTTCAAAAGGGCCATTCCTTCGACAAGTGGTCGTTGAAGGACCTCAAAGGTTTGGTGAAGTGACCTCGACCGATCCGCAAGCGGCAACCAAGAGCACTGCTGAGGTGCTGCGCGAGCGATTCCGCCTCCCGGCCCAGTTTGCCGAGGTCAGCCAGGCTGTCGACCACGCTGGGGCTACCGGGTTCTTCCAGACCGAGGGCGGAAACATCGCCTACGGGCGCTGTTCTTCGGGGGTTTCTGGCGACGCCGACACCGCTCCCCCGGTGGCGACTTCTGACGACGCCGTGTTGGCCTTTGATCCTGACGACGTTATTGATCAGCTCCGGTTCGAGCGCTACATCGACAACGCGCTACCCGATCGCGACGGCTGGAACGTGCAAGCCATCATCCGCCGCTCGTACTATTTCGTCCGACCAATGCTGTCGACCAAGGTCCGTCGAATCGCCCAGCGTCGGGCTCTCGCTGGTTGGGAAAAGATCGCTCAGCCCCGCTGGCCGGTGGACACCACCGTCGAAGAACTCCACCGCACAGCGCTCGCATCGGCGATGACCACCGCCGCGGTCGAGCGGGTGCCCATCATCTGGTACTGGCCTGAGGGTTACCGCGGGGCGATCGCGATGACCCACGATGTCGAGGAAGCGGAAGGACTCGCCTTTTCGCCCGAGCTTGCCCGCATCGACAAGAGCTTCGGGTTCTCGACCTCGTTCCAGGTTGTGCCCGAAGTTCGCTACGAGGTTCACGAAGCGACACTCGACGAGATCCGCGCCCAGGACTGCGAGATTTCGTTGCACGGCCTCAACCACGACGGCAACCTGTTCTCCAGTCGCGAAGAGTTCGACCGGCGCGCCCCCAAGATTGCGGCGTACCTCGAAAAGTTTGGGGGCAACGGATTCCGGTCACCGGTCATGTATCGCAACCCAGACTGGATCGCCGATCTCCCGATCACCTACGACATGTCGATGCCCAACGTGGGCCACCTCGATCCACAACGCGGCGGCTGCTGCAGTGTGTTCCCGTACATGCTCGGCGACGTGGTCGAACTGCCCACCACCTGTACCCAGGACTACACGCTGTTTCATGTGCTCGACCGATACGACCTTGGGTTGTGGCACCAACAGCTCGACATGATCGCCGCCGAATACGGTTTGGCGAACTTTATTGTGCACCCCGATTATCTCGACGAACCCAAGGCCCTCGCTACCTACAAGGCACTGATGGCGATGCTGTCCGAGCGAGCCGAGGAAAACAACCTTTGGAAGGCGTCGCCAACCGCGCTGGCGACGTGGTGGAACCAGCGCAGCCAGCTTGAACTGGTGGAAACCAACGGCCAGTGGGCTATCACAGGCGACGGCGCTGATCGGGCCTCGATAGCGTGGGCCGAGTTGGTCGACGGCGAAGTGGTAATCACCCCGCCCGCCTAGGCAGTTCTGCTACCGCACCTTGGTGCGTTCAAACAGAGCCAACAAAATCAGTAATGCCCCGGCTCCGGCAGTGACCCAAATGCCCAGGCCGATGGTGAAGTCGACATCGAACCCGCTGTTGTCGCTGGCTCGTTCTTCGCCAGCCAGATTAAACGACTCGACGATGGCGATCACGATGGCCGCAACCCCGGCCGCGACGAGCGCCGCCTTAGAAACGAGCGACCGCCAGCCCACAAAAATCAGGCCCGCAAGCCCGGCGATCGCGATAGCGATCGCCACAGTGGCAACGCCGTCGAGACGCTGCCACCCGGTCAACCCACCCTCAAACTGGTCGCCGCCACCAAGCTCGCCCGTCACGTTGACCCACGGGAGAAACGCTCCGGTGATAAGCAGCGCAGCCGCAGTAAAGACGGCGATGGCCACAATCCGGTTCTTGTCGAACGGTGCATCGATAGCCGCTCCGGTGTTCGAGGCTGGCCACTGCTCGGGCGGACTCGTTACCGGAGCCATCGGCGGGGTGGCGACCGGCAGGGTCGTTCCCAAAGTGGGCTGCACGGTGGTGGGATCGATGCCGGCCGAGGTCGGCGGACTCGCCGGATAGAGCGAGTGGGTCGAGGTGGCGGGAGGCGGCGCCAAGCTCGACTGGACCGGCGTTTGCTGGGCCACCTGCTCGGCAGTGAGCGCCCATTGGGCACGATAGGCAGGATCGCTATGTTCCTCTGGTGGATACCAACGAAGGTCCGAAGCCATCCACCACCCGGGCTGCGGTTGGTTGTCGTTCACCTTGTTCAAGCTACCGCCAAAACCACACCGAGGTTGCTCCGCTTGTGGGAACAACCTCGGGCTTTGGTTTTGCTCCGTTTGGTTCACACCGAACCAAACGGAGTGGAGCGCCGGGCGGGATTTGAACCCGCGACTGTAGGGATTTGCAGTCCCTTCCCTTGGGCCGCTCGGGCACCGACGCAGAGCACAACATCGTAGCGCGGCCAAACCAAGACCAGCGCCCTGGCCGCCAAAGACGAATTTCCAACACGATGGTCAACGTTTGACCCTTTTTGCCGATCAAGGAACCTAGGGTGTCCACTCGACATCATTTCCTACGCGACCACATCCAGCTATTTCGTTACCAGGGAGCCTGCTACCCCATGATCTTGAACCACCGGCCAGAAATTGAACAGAAGCTGTTCGACTTGGCACGCAACCATCGCTGGACATGGCACATGCCGACCAATGATTTGCTGTTTGGGCTTCCGGGCGCCAGCCAGTATCGCCACCCGGTCGACACCATCACCCGGCTCACCGCTAGCCAATGGAAGCAACTATTGGCCAACGACGCCACGGTCGCCGCCGTCCGCGCCGAACACGACGGCCTGACCAAGGTCCTCGCCCAGGCACCGTCGAAGACCGAGGTTGCCTACATCTCTGCCGAGTTCGGCATTAGCGAACTCGTGCCCCAGTACTCGGGTGGTCTCGGCATCTTGGCCGGTGACCATCTCAAGTCAGCCAGCGATCTGAACCTGCCGCTCGTCGGACTTGGCTTGTTCTACCAAGAAGGCTTCTTCCGTCAGGAGCTCAAAGCCAACAAGCAGGCCGAGCGCTACGACTACTGCGACCCCGCCCTCACCGGTCACGTCGACACCGGCGTCACCGTGTCGGTCGACGTCGGCGACGAAGCGGTAACCGCACGGGTGTGGAAGCTCGCCGTGGGAACCATCGACCTGTACGTGCTCGACACCAATGTGTCGGGTAACTCGGTCCAGGGCCGTATGATCACCGACCGCCTGTACTCGGGCGACAACGAACACCGTGTCCGCCAGGAACTCATTCTCGGTATCGGCGGACTCCGCGCGCTGCAGGCGCTCGGCCTTTGCCCCGACGTGTTCCACCTCAACGAAGGCCACGCCGGCTTCATGCTGCTCGAACTTCTCGAGGGCGAACTCGAAAACGGTGCAACCTTTGCTTCGGCCACCAAGGCGGTGAAGGCCCGGACCGTCTTCACCACCCACACCCCGGTTCCGGCCGGCATCGACCGTTTCGACCGTTCGTTGGTCAAGACCTACATCGGCCAATGGGCGAAGAAGAACGACGTACCACTGTCGACCCTCTACAAGCTCGCCAGCAGCCCCGACGACGGCGGCAACCCAAAGCCGTTCAACATGGCAGCGTTCTGCCTTGCACTCTCGGGCGCCGCCAACGGCGTGTCGAAGTTGCACGGCAAGGTCAGCCGTCAATTGTTCGCCAACGTGCCGGGTGGCAAGGCCATCAGCTCGGTCACCAACGGCGTACACGCCCGCACATGGGTTGCCCCCGACCTGGCCGAGGTGTTTGACGACAAGCTCGGGACCGACTGGGAGATGGGCTCGCCCGTCGCTTGGTCCGACGTCGACTCGATCGACTACGCCACCATGCGCAGGGTCAAGAAGGCCGGCCGCACCCGACTGATCGACATGATCGACAGCCGGGGCCTCAACGCCTCGAACCTCGACCCGAAGGCGCTCACCGTTGGCTTCGCCCGCCGGTTTGCCACCTACAAGCGCGCCGACCTGTTGCTGCGCGAAATGGACCGCGTGGTCGAGATGCTGGCCGACGATGACCGTCCGATTCAGTTCGTGTTCGCCGGCAAAGCCCACCCGGCCGACAAGCCCGGTAAGGCGCTGTTGAACAAGATTGCGTCGTTCGGAAACTCCAAGGCCGCCAATGGCCGGTTCATCTTTGTACCCGACTACGAGATGGCGATCGCCCGCGACATGTACGCCGGCTGCGACGTGTGGCTGAACAACCCCATCCGCCCCCACGAAGCGTCGGGAACCAGCGGCGAGAAGGCAGCCCTCAACGGCGGCCTCCAGTGCTCGATCCTCGACGGCTGGTGGGACGAAATGTACGACGGCGAAAACGGTTGGGCCATCGCCACCTCTGACTCGGAAAACAACCGAGTACGAGACAACTTTGAAGCCAAGTCGATCAACGATCTGCTCAGCAACGAAATCATCCCACTGTTCTACAAGACCTCCGGAAGCCCCTCGAACGAGTGGCTCGACATGGTGCGCCACAACTGGGCAACCCTGGGCCCGAAAGTCCCAGCCGCCCGCATGGTGGCCGACTATCGTGACCAGGTCTACACCCCTGCCCGCAAGCGCTCTCGAAAGGTCGCCCGTAAGTAACGGGTCAACCCCATGACCGAAACGATCTGGCCCGGCGTGTCCGAGCCGCTCGGCGCCACCTTCGATGGTGCCGGCACGAACTTCTCGGTGTTCTCTGAACCCGCCGACCGGATCGAGTTGTGTCTCTTTGACGACGACGGGAACGAAACCCGGATCGACCTACCCGAGGTGACCGCCTTTGCTCACCACGGGTATGTCCCCGGTGTCGAGCCCGGCCAACGCTACGGGTTTCGGGTCCACGGCCCATGGGAGCCAGAAAACGGTCATCGCTGCAACCCGGCAAAGCTGCTCCTTGACCCGTACGGCAAAGCGGTCGACGGCGACCTCGAGTGGGACTCGATCGTCTATGGGCATGACCAGTCAAAACCCGACCAGATCGACACCCGCGATAGTGCCCCGAACATGCCTCGCTCGGTGGTGGTAAACCCGTTCTTTGAGTGGGGCAACGACCACCGGCCAAACACGGCGCTCGGCGAATCGATCATCTACGAAGCCCACGTCAAGGGCCTGACCCAAACCCATCCTGATGTTCCCGAAGAACTCCGAGGCACCTACGCCGGCGCCGCCCACCCAGCGATCATCGACTATCTGACCGACCTCGGCATCACCGCCATCGAGTTGTTGCCGATCCATCAGTTCGTGCCCGAACACTTCACGGTCGAGAAGGGCCTCACCAACTACTGGGGTTACAACTCGATCAGCTTCCTTGCACCGCACGCTGCCTACAGCGCCAGCGGCACCAACGGCCAGCAAGTGGTCGAGTTCAAGTCGATGGTCAAGGCGCTTCATGCGGCCGGGATCGAAGTGATCCTCGACGTGGTGTACAACCACACCGCCGAAGGAAATCACCTAGGTCCGTCGCTGTCGATGAAGGGTTTCGATAACGCCGCCTACTATCGCCTGTCGGCCGAGGATCGGCGCTACTACGTCGACTACACCGGCACCGGCAACACGATGAACATGCAGCACCCCAACGTGCTCAAGCTCATCATGGACAGCCTTCGGTACTGGATTACCGAGATGCACGTTGACGGCTTCCGGTTCGACCTGGCTTCGACCCTCGCTCGAGAAGAACATGCGGTCGATCGTCTCTCGGCGTTCTTTGACCTGATCCATCAAGACCCGATCATCAACCGGGTCAAGCTGATCGCCGAGCCGTGGGATATCGGCGATGGCGGCTACCAGGTCGGCAACTTTCCAGCCCTGTGGTCGGAGTGGAATGGCAAGTACCGCGACACCGTGCGCGACTACTGGCGCGGCTCGCCCGGCAGCCTGGCCGACTTTGCCTCCCGCTTCACCGGCTCATCCGACCTGTACGCTTGGTCGGGCCGGCGCCCGAGCGCCAGCATCAACTTCGTTACCGCCCACGACGGCTTCACCCTCGCCGATCTGGTGTCGTACGACAACAAACACAACGAGGCGAACTTCGAGCAGAACCGCGACGGCGATTCGCACAACCGCTCGTGGAACTCCGGCACCGAAGGCCCCACCACCGACCCGGCGATCATCGAAACGCGCAAGGTTCGCCAACGCTCGATCCTCACTACGCTGTTTCTCAGCCAAGGGGTGCCGATGCTGCTCGGCGGCGACGAGTTTGGCCGTTCGCAGGGCGGCAACAACAATGCCTACTGCCAAGACAGCGAGATCTCCTGGTTCGATTGGGACAACCTCGACGACGAACTCCACGCCTTCACCAAACGCCTGATCCGGTTCCGCAAGAACCGCCCCATGTTCCGCCGGCGCCACTGGCTCCAGGGCGAGGCCACCCACGGTTCCGAACTCACCGACGTCGGTTGGTTCACGCCGACCGGCGAGCCAATGTCGATCGACGACTGGAACTCGGGTTACGCCCGGTCGATGTCGGTATTTCTCAACGGCGAGGGTTTGGTAGCGACCGGACCCAAAGGCGAACGGATCATCGACGACAGCTTCCTGGTGCTCTTTAACGCCCACTGGGATGCGGTTACCTTCACCGTCCCCGAGGGCCTCGGCGGGTCGATGTGGCAGGTGCAGATCGACACCTCGACCAGCAAGACCCGCGACCTCACGGTCGAAGAACTCGACGATTGGGATGCACCCGGCTGGTCGGTCGTGGTTCTCCAACGAATGGTCGACGGCAAGCTCGCCACCGACGCATAGCCTTGATCTTGTGAAGGTACTTTTTGCGGCCGCCGAAATGGCCCCGATCGCTCGAGTAGGCGGCATGGCCGAGGCCTCGGCCGGACTCGTGAAACAGCTTCGAGCCGACGGCGTCGACGTAACCGTTGTGCTGCCCGACTACAACAACGAACCGCTGGCCGACGAAACCACCACCAAGCTGCTGCTGCCCGAGTGGGCCCAGCCGGGAAGTGTCCGGACCGGCACGCTCGAAGGATTCGGCGAAGTCACGCTGGTGAATGTTCCCTGGATCGAGAAGCCTCACCCGTATACCGACGACGACGGCGTGGCGTTCGAAGACAACGACCTGCGGTTCTTTGGATTCTCCGCGGCGGTTGCTGCACTGGTGACCCGGCAGATGCCCGACGTGGTGCATCTCAACGACTGGCACACCGCCGCCACCCTCGGGTTCTTGCCCGAGGCTCCCCCGTCGATGCTCACGATCCACACCCTGGGGTACCAAGGCATCGCCAACCCCGGGTGGATGGACCAGTTGGTGCGCCGCCCGCATTACTTCGCTTGGTATGGCGGCACGAACCCGCTGCTCGGCGGTATACGCCTCGCCGACCGGGTGGTCACCGTCAGCCCGAACTATGCCCAGGAGATTCTCACCGAAGAGGACGGCATGGGGCTACACCAACACCTCGCCGATCTCGGCGACCGACTCGTTGGGATCATCAACGGCATCGACACCGGCGAATGGAACCCGGCGACCGACCCGTTCCTGCCGGAGACCTACGACGCATCGGATATGTCGGGCAAGGACACCAACCGAGCCGCTCTACTGAGCGAGTTTGGGCTCGACCCGGCTGTGACGAACGAGCCGGTGGTCGGCATCGTGAGTCGCTTGGTCGAACAAAAGGGTGTCGACCTGGTCGCCGACGCGGCCCGCTTTCTCGAGAACGTCCCGGCACGACTGGTGGTGCTCGGGTCCGGCGACGCCGAACTGGTCGCGGTCCTCGACGACCTGGTCGATCGATTCGGCGACCGGGTGGCCTTCCGCAACGGGTACGACATCGAGCTCGCGCACCAGATCTTCGCTGGCGCCGATCTGCTGGCCATGCCGAGCCGGTTCGAGCCCTGTGGCCTCGCCCAAATGCAAGCCATGACCTACGGCACGATTCCGGTGGTCACCAAGGTTGGCGGACTCACCGACACCGTGATCGACGCCGACGCAGACCCCACAGCTGGCACCGGGTTCGTCAGCGAATCGGTCGACTCGATCGGCATGCTCGATGCCTTGTATCGGGCAGCCCGAGCGTGGGGCGATGTCGAACGCCGCACCCAGATCATCGGCCGAGGCATGGCCATCGACTGGAGTTGGGCCGGCCCCGCACAGACCTACCAAGGCCTGTACGAAACGCTCGTCGCTCAAGCGAAGTAGCCACAAGAACAAAACCCTGACTCAGAGTCAGGGTTTTCTTTTCTTTCCCGAACGGTGTGCGGGCAATAGGCTGCAGGTCACACATCAGTAGTGCGATGGCGGATGGCGAACGCTCACCTCGGTGGGCGGCTGGTACCGGCGGACAATTTGGCGGACCGAGACTTCATCCCTGCGGCACACGACCAGACAGGAATACACAATGAAGGTTCTCAAACGCGTGCGGGTGTCACCAGCGATGGTGGTGGCGTTGGTTGCACTCTTTATGGCAATGGGCGGTACCGCTTTCGCCCAAGCGCTCATCGGCGGTGACGACATTATCGACGGCTCCATCACCGGTGCCGACGTGAAGAACAACTCGCTTAACACCAAAGATGTGGCCGGGCTACGAGGGGTCGACATTCGCAACGGTTCGATCACC
>CALHTF010000158.1 GCA_938038815.1 uncultured Acidimicrobiales bacterium
GCGCTGGTACTCAACCACCAGGCCGATCGAGTCGGGGTCCGGGCGCTGGGGCGAGTGGCGTAGCCTCGGTGGCAACAGGTACACCTCGCCTTCGCGGATTGGCATGTCGAACGGTTCTTCGCCCTCGCCCGGCCAGATCACCAGGTTCATGTCGCCTTTGATTTGGTAGAAGAACTCTTCGCGTGGATCGTCGTGGAAGTCGTTGCGCTCGTTGCCGCCGCCCACCATCATCACGATCATGTCGGCCTCCCGCCAGACCTGCTTGTTGGCAACCGGGGGAGTGAGTTCGTCGCGGTGGTCCTCGATCCAGCCCATGAGGTTGAACGGTCGCCGTTCGAGGGGTTCCGGATCGTAGTTCGTCATGGGCTAAATATACTGCCCGCCAACTACGCTGACGCCATGAGTACGAGCGTCACCATCACCGGCACCGGTTGTCCGATCCCCGACGCCGATCGGGCGGGTCCTGGCGTGCTGGTCCGCTACGACGACCTCACCCTGCAGTTCGATGCGGGCCGCTCGACCGTGCAGCGCTTGGCCGGCGCCAACGTGTGGGTCCCCGACCTGGGTGCGGTGTTCATCACCCATCACCACAGCGATCACCTCACCGGCCTGGCCGATGTGGTGTTGACCCATTGGGTTATGGACCGCGCCGACCGGCCAACGCAGTTGCCCATCGTCGTTCCCGAGGGGCCGGCGTCGGCATTTGTGTCGACCCTGCTCGACGGGTGGATCGACGATATCGACGTTCGGCAAAGCCACTCGGGCCGCCAGACCCGACCCGAAATCAACATGAATTCGTTCGCTGTGCCCGACGCGCCAACCGAAGTGTGGCGCTCGGGCGACGTGGTAGTGACCGCCGGTCAGGTACGTCACGAACCGTGTCCGTCGTCGGTCGGGTACCGTGTCGACACCCCCGATGGTTCGGTGGCGATCACCGGCGACACCAGGGTCTGCGACGAGGTGGCGGCCTTGGCCGACGGCGTCGATGTGCTGGTGTACGAAGCCATGCGGTTCGCGGTGTTCGACGAGCTACCCGAGAAGCGCCGGTTCATCACCGACTACCACGCCGACACGCTGCTGATCGGGCGCCAGGCGGCCGAACTGGGTGTTCCGAAACTGGTGCTCACCCACCTGATTCCGGCGCCGTCGACGCCGGCCGAACGCGAGCTGTTCGTCGGCGACATTCGCTCCGGCGGCTTCGAGGGCGAGGTGGTGGTGGCCGACGACCTCTACACCTGCGTCGTAGGCGACGGCGGGTTACCCGATGAGGCTTCGGTCGATCTCGCCGATTGACCCAACGCCCGACAGCGCCATCGTTTGCTCGACGCCATCGAGGAAGAACTCGAGCACCTGGTCGACTCCTTGTTTGCCGCCGGCTGCCAGGGCGTACAGGTGGGGCCGCCCAATCATGGCGGCGGTCGCCCCGAGGGCAACCGCCTTCACGATGTCGCTGCCTCGGCGAACCCCGCCGTCGCAGTAGATCTCGATCTCGCCTCCGACCGCGTCGGCTACTGGGGCGACCAAGTCGATGATGGCCGGCGACGAATCCAGCTGGCGTCCGCCATGGTTCGACAACGCGATCGCCTCGATGCCTTCGGCTGCCGCGAGTTTGGCGTCGGCTACCGATTGCACACCTTTGAGAATTACCGGTCCGTCCCACTGCTCGCGAATCCACGCCACGTCGTCCCACGAGAGTCGGGGATCGAACTGGCTGTTGATGTAGTCGGCCAGCGAAACAGCCGAGGTTCCATCGGCGGTCGAGTTGCCCAGCCGCTCGGTGCTCACCGCCACATTCGAGAAGACGATTGGATCGTTGCGGAGGAAGTCGAGCGTCCACCCCGGACGCAGGGCGCCGTCGATAAACGTGTCGAGTCCCAGTTTGGGCGGGAGCGACATGCCGCGCCGCACATCGCGTTCGCGTCGACCAAGCACCGCGGTGTCGACCGTGATGTACAGCGCCTCAAACCCGTTTTCCTTGCACCGGGCCAACATGTCTTTGGTGAGTTCGCGGTCGCGCCACACATACACCTGAAACCATTTGCGACCCGGGCAAACCTCGGCCACCTCTTCGATCGAACGGGTACCCATGGTCGACAGCGAAAACGGGATCCCGGCCTCAGCGGCCGATCGGGCGGTCGCCAACTCGCCATCGGGATGGGCGATGCGGGGGAACCCGGTGGGCGCGATGATGAGCGGCATCGGTGCCGATGCCCCGAGGATGTCGGTACTGGCGTCGATGTTCGAGACGTCGCGCAGAACTCGGGGAACGAGGGTGCGGTCGCCAAAGCGGCTGACGTTGCGCGCCATGGCCGATTCATCTTCGGCGGCGCCATCGATGTAGTCGAACACCCCGGCCGGAAGCCGGCGCTTGGCAATTTTGCGCAGGTCGTCGACATTCGCGGCCTTGCTCAGCCGCCGCGCCGTGCGATCGCGCTCGAACGGTTTGAGATCGACGACCGACTTCAGCGATTCGAGCATGACGACGAACTCCGTCTGGCCAGGAATTACGAGCCGTAGCGCGTTGCGCCGTCGGGCAACAGCTTCTCGAGTTCGGCGAGTGCTTCGCCTTCGTGGGGGAAGCGACCGGTCGAGGCTTTGGAGTAGATGAGCGTGTTATCGACCGCGATATCGAAGATTCCTTGTGCGCCGGTAACCAGCGTCAGGTCATCGATGAGGTGTTGATAGTTGGATAACAGTTCGTCAGCCACGCGCACGGCGTGAGCGGAGTAATTTCAGGGAACGCAGTACGTAATCGATAGGTGCACAGGGCGAGCGTAGCGGCGCGGGAATTCAGGTGGAAACCCTCGTTACGAAGGTTGTGCAACCGATTGGACAACGTGGCGTTTGCTGCGGCTTCCTGAGCGTTGTCGTGGCGCTACAGCACAGCATCACGAACAGTTGAGGTACCCACGTGAGTAGTCACCCGCGTCCACAATTGACCGCTCGCGGCCGAGAACCTGCTTCACCGCCCCGGTGGGCCATGTCCGAGCAGGGGTCGTCGCCTTGGCCTTGCCTGCAGGATGGCGATCTTATGTTTGCCCGCAAAGCCGGTTCGGTGCTCGACCGATTGGCGAGCTGCACGGGCGATCCGTTTCACCATGTTGGGGTGGTTCTAAAATGTCGTGAGCCCGTCGTGGTCGAGTTCACGTTTCGGGGTTGCGAGTGGCGGACCGTAAGGGAGTTCATCGATCACTACGACGAGGTTGGGGTTGTGAGGACCGGTCTCTCTGTGAATGAACAACAACGGGTGCACCGGGCAGCCAAGAACTATCTAGGAATACGGCCACGCTATGCATGGGACGAAATGTTCGTCACGGGTCTGTCCGGCCTCATACGCGATCGAACCAAGACCAAGGAATCGTTCGAACGTGGCGCTCGTCGCCGATCGCTTGAGGCGGCGGTTGACTTGCGAAATCGGGGTGGTCACCGAGGGGCCTTTTGTACCAGTTTCGTCACTCGGGTGCTCGCCGACGCGGGCGTCGCTACGCAAGAACTGCTTGGCCCACTGGCCCCGCCCGATGGGCATGAGTTTTGCGATTTTGGGATCAAACCGGTTGATAGAACCATGCGATGGACGATTCCTGCCCAGATCATTTTCAACCTATGGACCTTGGCTTTGCTTGTCATCGCTGCAGCGCGCAACCCAATCCCATCGATCGGCGAACCACTCGCTATTGGGTCCCCGAGTGATTATTGGCGGCACATCGCCGGGCAACAGAAGCTGTCTGTTGTCGATGGGCAGTGGTTCGTTCTAGAAGATCGCCTTGGCGATCGTTTGGCTCCAGGGGCGAACCAGGCCTCGTAGCTGGTGGCACCCTTGCGCTCCGAGTGTCTCATAGGGCGCTCGTGCGAGTTCGTCGGTGCGGTCCTCGATCTCGTCGCGCAGTTGTTGCCCCTGTGGCGTCGTTCCGCCCTCTGCATTGACGAGCCCACGAGCCATCAAGCCATCGATGGCCTCCTGCCATTCTTCGTCGGACCAACCACGACTGGTTTGGAGCACTTCTCGGCTCACCGGCCCGACCGCCGCGTGAAGCACCAACGCTTCGATCCCCGACAGCCCATGGGCGGTGAGCAGCGAGATATGCCCGTCGCCCCGGAACTCTCGCAGCAAGGTTTGGGCGTGCCACAAGGCCAGGTGGGGTTGTTCGGGCCACCGCTGATGCAGATACGAACTAAACAGCGGCCGACCAGCGGTGAGATCGGTGGTTGCGTCGGCGGCGATCCGGGCGAGTTCGGCGGCGCTTGCCATATCGGCGCTATCGATCGCGTCGGGGATGAGTCGCCGGAGCCCGTGGTCGACCGCATCGAGGCGAGCGGCGCTGATCGCCTCGGGCGATGCTGCGTCCCAGGCGCTCGGAATAGCGGCGTGAACCAAGGCTGGGTTGAAGTTGTAGAACGTGGCACACACGACCTCGGCGGGCACCGCACCCATCGAGGCCGCCCGCGACGCAAAGTAGCCGGTCATTCCCTCAAGCCCGAGCGCCGAGTAGTTCTGCGCCGCTTCTGGAGCGAAGTAGATAAAACCGTGCAGCGGTTCGAGCGTGCGCCAGGTCTTGCGGGCGAGTTCGGCAGGTGAAGGTTCCACGACCGGAGCGTAGTTTGCTCCCTACGCCGCAGCGGTATCGATAACCGTGTTCTCGATGCTCAGACCTTCGGCCTCGCGACTCGCATCGCTAAGTTCGTCGAGCAGGCTGGTCGGCAGCCGGACCACGAAGGTTGCGCCTTCACCCTCGGCACTGTGCGCCGAGATCATGCCCTGGTGGCGTTCCGCGATGCGGCGACATACCGACAGGCCCACGCCGGTTCCGGCGTACTCCGACGCGGTGTGCAGGCGCTGGAACGGGGCGAAAACTTTGGCGGCGTACTTGTCGTCGAAACCAATGCCGTTGTCCGACACCGAGATGTCGTACCAGCCATCGGGTGGCTCGTCGCCGGGAGTGGTAGCCGGCACGTGGGTCGCCGCGACCGCAATCTCGGGGGCGATGTCGGCGTGGCGAAACTTGAGGGCGTTGCCGATGAGGTTTTGAAACAGCTGACCAAGTTGGGGAGCATCGACCGGCAAGGTCGGCAGTTCGCCGACGTTTACCGTTGCGCCCGACTCCTCGATCGCGATCTCGAGGTCGGACAGCACCGGGCCGACAACATCGGCCAGGTTGGTCATCGCCATGCGGTCGCCACGGGTGCTGACCCGGGCGAAGGTGAGCAGGTCTTCGATCAGCTTTTGCATCCGGCCGACGGCGTTGTTCATCCGGCCCATGTAATCGCTGGCCCGCTCATCGAGGTTGTCGCCCAGGTGGCGCTCGAGTCGGTTGGCGAAGGCGGTTACCTTGCGCAGCGGCTCCTGCAGGTCGTGACTGGCGATCTGAGCGAACTCCAGCAGATCGCGGTTGCTTTCTTCAAGCCGTTCAGTGACCCGTTTGGTCTTGAGTTCGGCGAGGCGTTGTTTGGTCATGTCGCGGCTGATGGCGATCACCAGCACGACGTTGTCGTTCTTGTCGAAGTCCTGGATGCAACGCCACTCGAACCATCGGGGTCGTCCATCGGCATGCACCGACGGGCTCTCGATAATCAGATCCGGGTCGTCGGGATGGCGGGCCAGGTTGACCTCGACCATCTCTTGAACCAAGTGGGACTTCTCGGGCTCGAGTTCGGTGACCTTCTTGCCCAACGTGCCGTCGGGGTGACGGTCGCAAAACAATTCGTCGTAGGCCGCGTTGACGTACACCAAGGTGGCGTCGGGGGAATACGCGAATACGGGATCGTCGACCGAATCAAAGAGCCGCCGAACCGCGGCGACGGTGAAAGAATCGGCTGAACCGGCTGGTTCATCGGACCTGGAAAAGCGCTCAGCAGTCACGATTTGCCTATCGGCCGTGAGGGCTATCCTTCAAGGTTTTGTCGTGCCCATCCGAGGGGCAACCGAGTTAGGAAAGCGTGGCAGGGTCGATGTTGTAGAGCTGGGCGACGTTGTCGCTCAAAATGGCGAATCGTTGTTCGTCGGTGAGTCCGGCCGCGTGTTCGGCCAACATCGACTGTGACCACGGCCAGGTCGAGTCCGAATGCGGGAAGTCGTTGGCCCACATCAGACGACGCCAGTTCATGTCGTTGGCCTGGCGGAACGCCGTCCAGTCGTCCTGGAACGTTACGTAAATGTTCTCCGCGAAGTACTCCGACGGCAGCTTCGAGAGGGCGATACCCGGGGCCAACCAGTTGCGGTGGCGTTTGTAGGCGTGATCCATGCGATACATGTAATGGGGCACCCAGCCGGCGTCGGCTTCGACGCACACGATCTTGAGGGTGGGGAACCGCTCGAAGACCCCGCCGAACACCAGCATTCCCATGATGTCTTGAATGCCGCGGATGATCCCGAGAAAGCTGTTGAGCCGCGAACCTCGCTGTGGTCCACCGCCTTTGGTGGTGAGGATGTGGAAGCTGAGTGGCAGGTCAAGGTCGATGGCGGCTTGCCAAAAGGGATCCCAGGCCGGGTCGTCGTAGTCCATCTCGGTGCCGGGCTGGCCGGGCATCATGACGCCCCGCAATCCTGCCTCCTTGATGGCGGTGATGTCGGCGATGCCTTCCTCGACACTACGCAACGCGGTTTGGCCCGCGCCGAGCAGTTGGTTTGGGGCTTCGCTGCAGTAGTCGGCAATCCAGCGGTTGTAGGCCCCGAAACATGCCCGTTTGAAGTCGGCGTCGTCGTGGTTACAGATCACCATGCCAACCGTGGGGTAGATGACTTCGGCCGACACGCCGTCGCGTGCTTGGTCGGCAAGGCGGAACTTGGGGTCCCAACCCGACCGGTGCAGTTCGTCGAACATCACCCCCTCGACGGTGATCTCCTCGGCTGGTTTTCCTGCCGCGGCAACCAGTCCCATGGCGATCGGGCGCATGCCCTCGACCATGAACATGTCGCCTCGTTTGTCGTCGGTGACCATGTGCGGTGCGCGGTCGCGAAAGGCCGGATCGATGTAGTCGGTGTAACAATTCGGCGGCTCGGTGATGTGGGAGTCGGCGCTGATGATCGGGAAACCCAGGTCGAGCGATGCGGCGTTCGGTTCGGTGATAGTCACGCTCCAACCCTCGCGCACGATAGTGATCGTCGGAAAGTCTGTGGCCACGAATTAACATGGCCGTGTTCGTAAATGATGTTTCGTACTACACCGCGTCCGCTAGCGAAATGGACGCAGAGGGAATTCCCATGGCTGGTGGCCTAGTCGGCTTACTTGATGACGTTGCAGCGCTCGCAAAGCTCGCTGCAGCCTCGGTTGACGATGTTGGTGTTGCTGCGGCAAAAGCCAGCGCCAAGGCAGCGGGTGTGGTGGTCGATGACGCCGCGGTCACCCCGGCCTATGTGCAAGGCCTCGCGGCGGACCGCGAGCTGCCGATCATCAAAAAGATCGCCACCGGCTCGTTGCGGAACAAGCTGTTGTTCATCTTGCCGGTGGTCCTGCTGCTCACTGAGTTTGCCCCCAACGTGATCAACATCATCTTGATGTTTGGTGGTTGCTTTCTTTGTTACGAGGGCGCACACAAGATCATTCACGCCTTGCAGGGCCACGAAGATAAAGACCACGGTGCGCCGGCCGCCATGCAGGGCCCCGAGGCCGAAGCCAAGACCATCGCCGGCGCAGTGCGCACCGACTTCATCCTTTCGGCCGAGATCATGGTGATCTCCTCCAAGGGCTTGATCGAACAACAAAACGGCGAAAACGTCGGCCTGTTCCAGCAAGGTGTCACCCTGGCGGTCATCGCCCTGCTCATCACCGCGGTGGTGTACGGCGCTGTTGGCCTGATCGTCAAAATGGACGACATCGGCCTTGCGATGACCCAACGCGACGACGAGGCCTCGCAAAAGACCGGCGCCGCCCTGGTGGCCGGCATGCCGGTGCTGCTCAAATGGCTCACCATTATCGGTACCGCTGCCATGCTCTGGGTCGGTGGCCACATCCTGCTCGCCGGAACCCACGACGAGCCGATCAACTGGGACGGTTTGTATGGCCCGGTGCATGACTTTGAAGAGTGGCTGCACGGATCGCCAATCCTGGGCGGACTACTCGGCTGGCTGGGCAATACCATCGCGTCGGCGATCCTCGGGTTCATCGTTGGCTCGATCATCTATCTGATCGTGTCGCGGTTTCA
>CALHTF010000159.1 GCA_938038815.1 uncultured Acidimicrobiales bacterium
ATCCAGTTTCCGTTGGCCGAGCTTCAGACCGAGGCGGCGATGTTGCGGGTGCTGATCCGCCAGACCGCCTGGAACCTCGACCGCGAAAACCACATGGATGTCACCGCAGAGGTCAGCATGTGTAACTACCGGGCGAACCGGTTGGTGTGTAACGCCGCCGACCAGGCGATGCAGACCTGTGGTGGCATGGGCTACAGCCGCCACATGCCCTTCGAGCACATCTACCGCCATCACCGCCGCTACCGAATCACCGAAGGCGCCGAAGAGATCCAGATCCGCCGAGTAGCCGGCATCATGTTCGGCCTAGCCGCCAAGCGCTAACCACCCCAAAACCCCCGAACTGGCACGCCTACGCGTACCTATAGGTACGCGTATCTTCCCCAGTTCGGGTTTGGTTAGCTCATGAGGGCGATGTCTTCCCAGGTGTACCCGAGTTCTAGAAGGATCTCTTCGGTGTGTTGGCCGAGTTCGGGCGCGATGTGGCCCGGGGTACTCGGGGTGTCGCTGAGCTGGATTGGGGTGCCGACCATCGGCATGGTTCCCCACTCGGGGTGCTCGACCTCGATGAAGTAGCCGTTCTCCCAAGCGAGCGGGTTCTCCGCGGCCGCGGCGTAGTCGTTCACCGGCGCGAAACGGGTCCCGGCCTGGGTGAAGAGCTCGCACCACTCGGCGGTGGTTTTCTGGGTGAAGGTGTCGGCGACTTCGGCGAAGAACTCGGCCCGTACTTCGCGGGTCCAGTACGGCGGCTGGAAGCGCTCGTCTTCGAGGAGTTCGAGGCGATCGATAGCGGTGTAGAAGGCCTTTCGCTGCGGGGGAGTGACGCCGACGAGGGCGATCCATCCGTCGGAGGTTTGGGTAATGCCATAGGCGGCATGGATGAGCGGGTGGCCGCAGTTTGCGCGGTGTTGACCACCGCCGAGGAAGTAGTTGGTGTATTCCGCTGCTTGTGCGTAGATCTGCCCGCCGAGCAACGACACATCGACCCGTTGCCCTTTGCCGGTGCGTTCCCGGGCGATCAAGGCAGCGAGGATGCCGTTCGACATGTTCTGGCTGGCCGTGTGGTCGGCGATCGTGACCCCCACCGGCGTGAGGGGCATCCCGTCGCTGCCGGTGGTCGAGATGAGACCGCCCGCCGCCTGGGCTGCGAGGTCGGCGCCTTCTCGGTCGGCGCCCGGGCCGTTGGGCCCAAACACACTGCCGGTGGCGTACACGAGGCGTGGGTTGCGTTCGTGAAGCGTCTCGAACCCGAGGCCCCACTCGTCGAGGGTGCCGGGTTTGAAGTTGGAGATCAGCACGTCGGCGGTGTCCACCAACTTGAGGAAGGCTTCCTTGCCGGTGTCGACCCGCAGGTCGAGGGTCATCGACCTCTTGCCGCGGTTGCAGGCCACGTAGAACGGCGCCTTGCCGTGCTCGTCGGGGAATCGAATCCACCGGGCTTGGTCGCCGAGCCGCGGCAATTCGACCTTGATTACGTCGGCACCGAGATCGGCGAGTAGTAACCCAGCCTGTGGACCCTGCACCAGTAGTCCGACATCGATGACCTTGATTCCTTCAAGTGCGCCCATTGGTTCCCCCTGGTGGTGCTTTCGACCACTCCGTTGCTCGACAGTAGAGTCGATTTCATGCCGGTCAAAGCAGAAGCTCAACTGTTCCTCGATGCCCTCGCAGCGCTCGAGCTGCCGCCGTTGCACGAAATGGATGCAGCAACCCAGCGGGCGATCTTCGATGCTCGCAACCCCGACGCTCCGCCACCACCCGAAGTTGCCTCGGTCGACGATCTGAGCATCCCGGGTCCGGGTGGCGATATTGGCCTGCGCATCTACCGCCCGTCGACCAATGATGGTCTGCCGGTGCTGGTCTACGCCCACGGCGGCGGTTGGGTGATCGGCAGCCTCGACTCGCACGACTCGGTGTGTCGTGCCTGGGCCAACGCGGCGTCCGCGGTCGTGGTGAGTGTCGACTACCGACTCGCTCCAGAAAACCCGTACCCGGCGCCGTTCGATGACTGCGTGGCGGCTCTGCAGTGGGCGCATGCCAACGCCGCCCAGTTTGGTGGCGACCCGTCTCGCATGGCGGTGGCTGGCGATAGCGCCGGTGGCAATCTTGCTGCTGCCCTCGCATTGTGGGCCCGAGACAACGACGGGCCAGCGCTCGCCGCTCAGGTGCTGACCTACCCAGTCACCAACATCGCCGCGCCCGACACGCCGTCGTTCGCCGCCAATGCCGAGGGGTACCTGCTGACGGCGGCGTGGATGAACTGGTTCAACGATCAGTACGTTCCCGAAGCGGCCGATCGGGCTGACCCGTATGTGTCGCCAGCGATGGCCGAGTCACACGCGGGGCTTCCGCCAGCGCTCGTGTTCACCGCCGAGTACGACCCGCTGCGCGACGACGGAGCGGGTTACGCCAAGACCCTTGGCGATGCCGGGGTGATGGTTGAGTACGTCAACTACGAAGGCCAAGTCCACGGGTTCGCCAGCCAGATCGACGCCATGCCCGACGCCCAAGACGCCGCCAACCGAGCCGGAACCTTCCTTAACTCCAACTGGTAAACAAAACCCTGACTCTGAGTCACGGCACGCAAACTGGGGAGGAAACCTGTACCTAGGGGTACGCGTGAGCGGGCCAGTGCGGGTGGTTAGGTGAGGAACTGGGCTGCTTTGGTGGTCCAGGTGGTGAGGTCGGCGAAGGTAGAGGCGACTTCTAGGGTGGCGTTGGGGAGCAGCCCCAACAGTTCTTCGGCCGAGCTGACCGGGTGGCCGGGATCGCCCGACCAAGCGAGAATGAGCGTTGGCGCTTCGATTCCCGCCACTGCCTCGCGGTCGGGCAGGTTGGCGGTGGTAGCGCCTCGGAACCGGCCGGCCATGCGTACCGGGTCGGCGGCGAGAATCGAGGCCATGCGGAGTTCGAGCCAATCCTCGGACTCTTTGAATGGATCGGGCACCTCGAGGTTCTTGGCGCCGTCGGCGATTGGTTGCAGACCTTCCGCGTCGATCACGTCGGCGATGGCGGAATAGAAGTCGGCCTGGGCGGCGCGGGTCTCCCATCCGGTCGGCGGGATGACGAGCAACATCTTGGCTATGCGTTCGGGGTCCAGGACGGCGGCGTGAAGCGCCGTTGCTGCCCCCAACGAAGCACCAGCGGCGACGTAGGTATCGATACCCAACGCTGCGGTGAGTTCGAGTTGGTCGCGGGCCATGTTGTCCCAGCTGTAGGTGCTCGGTTCGGTGGAGAACCCCGATTCGCCGTGCCCGCGAGCGTCGTACCGCAGCACGTCGAGGCCAGGCACCTTCGACCAGTCGATCAGCGCAAAGGGTTCCTCGCCGGCCCGTGAGCTGTTGAGGCCGTGCGCCCACACGACCGAGGAGTCGCCGTCGGCAGAGCGCTGCCACACCAGGTCGATCTCTCGCACCGTTGTCGTACCTTGCTGCATTGCACCGCTCCTGCGTTCGGGTTTATCCCACAGTAGAGGCGAAGACCACACGTTGTTCACGTGACGCACGCCGGTACCGTCAAAGCCATGGATTGGCTCCGAAAGAACCCTGCCCTCGCCGGAATGGGAGGACTCGCCGGCCTGGCCGTGCTCGCCTTCCTGGCGTTTGGTGTGTTTGGCATTCAGACCAAGTTCACCAACGACACGGTGGCCGAAGACAACCCGTTCGCGGCGAGCGAAGGTATGTCGGGCAACCCGTCCGATGCCACATCTGAGGAACTGGCCGCCGACATGAACGAGGCGATGCTAGATCAACAGACCGAGGTTGAAGTTGCCGAAGAGATGCCCGAAATGCCCGAGATTTCGACCCTGGCGTCGGGGATGTTCGAAGGCCGGTCGCACCCCGCGGTCGGTACCGCCGTTGTTCTGACCGACGGCAACCAGACCTTCCTGCGATTCGAGGACGACTTCGCCACCGACAATGGCCCCGACCTCAACGTGTACCTTTCGACGGCGCCGATCACTGCCGACTCGGGTGAATTCGACGACGACTTCATCGATCTGGGCGACATGAAAGGCAACATTGGCGCCCAGAACTACGAGGTCGACCCGAGTGTCGACCTCAGTCGTTACCAAACCGTGGTGGTGTGGTGCGTGCGCTTTGGTGTGGCCTTCGGCGCTGCACCGCTCGACGCTGGCTAAAGCTCGTATTGCACCGCTGATCGGGCTTCGATGTTGGGCTTGATGTGGTCGTTAATCAGCGCCACGTGGCCGTCGTTCGTGGCGTACGCCTGGTAGTCGTCGACCGACTCGAAGTCGCCGACCACCACGTAATCCCAGTTGCCGTCGCTAATCCCCATATCGGGGCCGTGCTTGTAGGCGGCTACCGACGGCAGGTCGACCAGCTTGTCGAGACCGGCCGAAACGGTGGCCTTCACGTCGTCGGCGGTGTCGGGCTTCCAGCGAAACAGAACAACGTGGCGCATCATGGCGGGCTCCTTAGGGTTACGGGTCGGCCATGAGTTTAGGGCCGTTCTACGATGCGGTATGGCAACCAATCGCGACGTCCTAGCAATGCTCTCGGAGCTGATCACTCTCACCACGCTCGAGGAAGAAAGCCCGCAGTCGTTCAAGGTGCGGGCCTATGAGAACGCGAAGCTTGGCATCGAGGGCCACGGCGACGACGTGACCGAGATGACCGTTACCGAACTCACCAAGATCAAGGGGGTCGGCAAAGCCACGGCCACCAAGATTCGGGAGTTGGTCGACAAAGGTTCGGTCGAAAAGATCGAGAAGCTTCGCACCAAGTACCCGCCCGAGTTCCTCGAACTCACCCGGATTCCGGGGCTCGGCCCAAAGACGGTCAAGCTGGTGCGCTCGGAGCTTGGCGTGGAGAATGTCGAACAACTCAAGGCCGCCATTGCCGAAGAGAAGTTGCGTGATCTGCCGGGGCTCGGCAAAACGTCGGAGGCCAAGATCGGTAAGTCGATCGAGCGGCTTGGATTGTCGGGCAAAGACAAGCGCACCCCGGTGGCCGATGCCATGCCGTTGGCCGAGCGCCTGGTGGCCGACCTGCGCGACATCAAGGGCGTGGTCGACGTGATGTACTGCGGCAGCCTGCGCCGAATGTCGGAAACGATTGGCGACATCGACATCACCGTGGCCTCGAAGAAGCCCAAAGACGTGATGAAGGTGGTGGTGAACCACAACGAGGTCGCCGACATCGTGGTGAGCGGCGACACCAAGACCTCGTTCTTGACCCAGACCGGTCTGCAGATCGATGTGCGGGTGGTCGAGCCCGATCAGTTCGGGGCCGCCACGCTGTACTTCACTGGTTCGAAGGCGCACAACATTGCGTTGCGCCAGCGGGCGCTCGACCGCAACATGACCCTCAACGAGTACGGGTTGATCGACACTTCCGACGAGGAGCTCGAGGGCGACGATCGACCCATCGTGGCGAGCAAGACCGAACAGGAGATCTATGCCGCTCTCGAGATGGAGTACGTTCCGCCGCCACTTCGCGAGTCGACCGGTGAGGTCGAGGCTGCAGCAGGGGAGGGGTTGCCCGAACTGATTCAGCGGAGCCATATTCACGCCGACCTGCACTACCACACGGCCCGTTCGGGCGATGGCCGCTCGTCGGTTGAGGACATGGTGAAGATCGCTTCGGAGACCGGTTATGACTTCTTGGCCATCACCGACCATGGGGTCGACCTGGCGATCAACGGCTCGACCGACGAGGAGATGCTCGAACACCGCGACCACATCGCCGAGGTGCAAAAGGCGTATCCCGACATGTTGTTGATGTGGGGCTGCGAACTAAATATCGGAAAGTCGGGCGGGCTCGACTACGACGACGATTTCCGAGCCCTCTTTGACTACACCGTGGCCTCGGTGCACTCGCACTACGACCAGAAGCCAGCCGATCAAACCAAGCGCTTGATTGCCGCAATCTCGGACCCGACCGTCAACTCGATCGGCCACTTGAGCGGTCGGTACATCGGCCGCCGCCCAGGTATTGAGTTTGAGCTCGACCCGGTGCTCGATGCGCTACTGCACTTCGATGTGGCGCTCGAGGTCAACGGTGCTCTGCAACGCCTCGATGCCGGCAGCGATGTAGTGCGGCGGGCGGTCGACAAGGGCGTGAAGCTGGTGATCAACACCGACAGTCACCACACCTCGGAACTGGGTCGCATGGAGTACGGCGTACAGACCGCACAACGAGGCTGGGCGCC
>CALHTF010000160.1 GCA_938038815.1 uncultured Acidimicrobiales bacterium
GCTCGGGGTTTCGGTCGACACCATTCGTCGCGACCTGCGTCATCTGCACGACCAAGGGTTGGTGAAGCGAGTACATGGGGGAGCGGTTCCGGTGGCGCGATTGCCCGCCTCGTTTGAAGGCCGCAGTATCGCCGCAACCGGCCCTAATCATCTTGCGGCCGAAATCGTTTCGCGGTTCAAGCCAGGACAGATGGTTGGGCTTGATGGTGGGTCAACTTGTGTCGACATTGCCTCGATGATTCCAACTTCCCTAGCTATCACCGTGGTCACCAACAACCCGGCGGCGGCCGTTGCGCTCACCGCCCACCCGCATGCAACCGTGGTGCTGCTCGGCGGACATGTCGACTTAACCTGGATGACCACCACCGGAGCCGACACTGTCGACGCGTGGCGGAACTACCGACTCGACATCGGGGTCCTCGGGGTTTGTGGTCTCGGCATTGAGGCTGGTGTTACCACCAACTCGCCCAACGAGGTCGCGACGAAGCGGGCGCTCATTGCTGCTTCCGCCGAGGTGATCGTGCCGGTGCAGCAGGACAAGGTGGGCGTGGTCGCGCCGTTTGTCATCGCTGGACTCGACGCTGTCGACACGCTGGTGGTCGACGCCAAACTCCCAGCCGCGCTCGGCCGAGCGTGCAAGAAAGCCAACACCCACGTGGCGTTGCCTTCGAGGTAGCAGCTCTTTGCTTTGGCACCTTGCGCCAAGAATCGGTTGGACGGGTGACCCACACTTGCGATTAGTGTTTGGCCATATGAGCGCAAAGGGCGATTGCGGGAGTAAGGATGCCGGTCCTCTGGCAACCTTGGGCGCCGTGGTCGTTCTTGCGGCGATGATGGGTGCGACCCCGTCCGACGGTGGGAGCGCCCAATCAGCTGATCAGCCCATGTGCAAGGGCCAGGTGGCGACCATCGTTGCTGAGCCCGGCGTAGTTACCAAGGGCACAACCGGGGCCGACGTCATTGTTGGTACCGACGGCGCCGACACCATCAACGGGCGCGGCGGTGACGACATCATCTGCGGATTGGGTGGCGACGATGTGCTCCGCGGCGCAGCCGGTCTCGACCAAGTCTTCGGCGGTGCCGGCAACGACCTTCTTTCTGGTGGGCCGGGGGATGACCTGATCCAGGGCGGCTCCGGCGAGGACCGCTGCAAGACCCCGGCCAAAGAGAACGACCACGCGACATCCTGCGAGGGCCACCCGTAACCAGCGGTGGGGGACAGGTCCCCATTCTGTTCACTTGGGCGTTCCTGCAATACTGGCCAGATAGTCAGCATCAGGAGCCCCACACGATGACCCCCGCCCCTCGTCTCCACATGAATTCGCGCGTTTTGTACTGTTTTGCGGTGCTTGTTCTCTTGTTTACAGGTGCAATCTGGTTTTCTGCGTCACCCGCCTCGGCGGAAGCGCCGTATGAGCACCCCGACTGGCCAAGCGGATATCTCGTTGAAGAAAGCCTCGACGGACCTGATGTGGTTGAGGGTGCTTGGCAACGACGCTCGTCCGGCGACAGGGGAGGTGACGCGTGGCTGTTCAACGACAGCGGCGATGGCTCGGCCACCTACAACTTTGGAAAGCACCAGCTCGGCAATCCCGCGTTTGCATGCTGGATACCGCAGGACTTTCCCGCCGGCACGCTGAACTACCGAGTTCAACACGACCGTGTCGAAGAGGACGTGACGACCGACGCGTCGCAGCTTCGAGGCTCGTGGCTGGTGATTCCCGTTGGAAGTCTCAGCTCTCAATACGATCTTCGGCTTGTTGCCGTCGCCAATCAGAACTCAGCGGTCGCAGATGAGTGTCACTTGATGGACGTGATCGCGACCCGCAGCGGTGGAGCGCCTTGGCATCCCACGGCAACCAAAATCGTCAAGGACGATCGAGGAGTCACCTTTCATTGGCGCCGGGCGGAACCAGCCAACGGTGTCGCTGCACATTCGCACATCGTGAGTGTTTCGGTACCCGGTACCGACGAGACGCTCCAAATCTGCAGTGCTTGGTGGGAGTACCCACGGTTTACGAGCAACCCACCGGCGGGGACGCTTGAGCGACAGTCGTCGTGCTCGGCTAGCTGGGACGAACTGGAAACGATCACCGATGGTCTAGGTGATCAACTGCTCGATGTATCCGTCAAGGGCTGGGTTAGCTACTACCGGGCTGAACGTTTCGGGTATCCCGACTACTATGCCCCAACCTCTCTGACCCGTCCTCAGGTCGACCTCCCTCGGCCGGCGAACCCGCGAAGTGCTCGGGTATCTGAGGTTCGAACGACTTCGGCTTTGGTTTCGTGGGATCATCCGTCGGGGTCGAATGCGGCAACGTATCGGGTGTGGTTGAGCGACGTTGGCCCGGGTGGTCCGTTCTGTGAATCCTCCGCGCCGTTCGATGGCCGGGAGTCGTGCCGCCTCACTGGGCTGGCCCCGGGAACCTCATACACCGCCAACGTGTTCGCCATGAATGCCGATGGGCTCGAGTCGCTACGAACGGTTCAAGTTGAGTTCAGCACCAAGCCCGACGATTTGCCGCTGCCCGGCGACCCTCGTGGGGTTCGGGTGGCCAACGTGAAGAAGTACGGGGCCACCGTGTTGTGGGATCACCCTGCGGGTTCGACCGCCGTCGCCTACCGGGTGTGGCTGAGCGATGTCGGCCCCGGTGGTCCGTTCTGTGAATCGTCCGCGCCGTTCGATGGTCGGGAGTCGTGCCGCCTCACCGGGCTCGATGCCAACACCACGTACACCGCCAACGTATTCGCCATGAATGCCGATGGCGGCCGATCGGTCGGATCGGTGCAGGTCGTGTTTACGACCGAAGCTGAACCGAATCACTGCAGCCCGACCGGCAAGTACACCCGCACCCGAGACAAAGGGGTAAAGAAGGCCAACGAGCGCTACGACCTCAACGTGGCCAAGGCGTTTGACCGGCTGGAGGACAAGCCGAACAAGCTGGCCCGCAAGATTCGCAAGTTGGCCAAGACTCGTGATGACAAGATCGCCAAGGTCGAGGCAACGTACGATCGCCGTTGCCCGTAAGGCGCTTCCGAGTTACAACAGCGCTTCGGGTTTGCCGAACAGATAACCCTGTCCGAGGTGCACGCCGAGTTCTTGTAGCACTCTGAACTGGCCTTCGGTTTCGACGCCCTCGGCAACCACTCGGGCGCCGGCGCCTTCGGCGAGCACGGCTACGGCTTGGCAGATCGATCGGTCGACCGCGCAGTCCTCAACGCCCGACACGAACGATCGGTCGATCTTGACCTCGTCGACCTGAATGGTGCGCAGCGCGGTGAGCGAGGCGTGGCCGGTGCCGAAGTCGTCGAGGCTTAACAAGAACCCGGCTTCGCGAATGCGTTGGAGGGTGTGGAGCGCCCGCATTTCTTCGTGGATGAGGATGTCTTCGTTAATCTCGAAGCAGATCGAGCTGGGCGTGATGCCGAACTCTTCGGTGTCGGCCAGAATTTCGTCGACGATCGAAGGTCGCGTGATTTCAGGCCCCGACAGGTTGAGCGAGATGTGGCTGGATAGTCCGAGTGACCGGTGCCGACCGAAGGAGTGGCGGCGAAGCCACTGGCCCATCACGGGCATCAATCCGAGGTCGCCGGCGAGGGGCACGAATTCGGCGGGGGAGAGGTGGCCGAGCTCGGGGTGCTCCAAGCGGGCGAGTGCTTCGTTGCCGACCACCGATCGGTCGGCCATCGAGACGATGGGTTGGAAGTGGATGTCGAGGCAGTCGAGTTCGATTGCCGATCGCACGGCCATCTCGACGCTCATGCGTCGGTCGGCCTTTTCGGCGAGTCGGTGATCGAAGATCACATGGCGGCCTCGGCCGCGGGCTTTCGCTTCGTACAGAGCCATGTCGGCTTGGCGGAGAATGTCGGCGCTGGTCGAGCTGCCGTCGCTGAGAGCGATGCCCACACTCGCGCCGACGCCGCTTTGGCGGCCGTCGATGACGATTGGTTTGTTGAGCTCGACCACGATGCGCTTGGCGATTTTGGTGGTGACGCCTACCGACTGCACGTCGGGCATGACGATCACAAACTCGTCGCCGCCGAAGCGAGCGATGACATCGTCGTCGCGGACTGCCTCACGAAGGCGTAGCGCGGCGATCTTCAACACGGTGTCGCCGGCCTGGTGGCCGAGCGAGTCGTTGACCCACTTGAAGCGGTCGAGGTCGACGAACAAAACGGCAAACGCCTTCTCGTCGGAGTTGCTGGCCAGCTCGCCGAGGTACTCGTCTAGGTACGCGCGCCCAAAGAGTCCGGTGAGGGAGTCTTGATGGGAGGGGTCGATCGACGGCGTGGTCCGCACCACTGCAATGTCGTCGCAAACGGCGTTGGTCTTAATGCGAAATACCTTCGATCCGAAACCTGAAGCACGTTTACTAAAACTTGGGTGTCGTTTGCTAAGGATCTTCGCGCTGGCGACCGATACCACTCTTGATGAACCCGCCCGACCTTTGGATAACCGTTGCATCAGCACTCGTGCTTTTGATGCAGGCGGGCTTCCTTTGTTTTGAGGTTGGCCTAGCCCGCGAGCGGCATCGCACCGCGGTAGCGATGAAGAACCTCATCGATTGGGCCTTGGTTACGTTGCTCTTTTCGCTGTTTGGTTCGGCGCTCATGTTCGGCCCATCGGCGGCCGGGTTCGTCGGGACCGGCGGTTTCTTCGATTTCGCTTCGTTGCCCTCAAACCTTGGCATATCGCCGTATAGCTTCTTGGTGTTCCAGACTGCGTTTGCTGGCACGGCGATCACCATTGTTTCTGGTGCGCTGGTCGAGCGGGTGAGCTTTGGTGTGTATGTGTCGCTTTCGGCTCTGATGGCTGTCGTCATCTACCCCGTGGTTGGTCACTGGGTTTGGGGCGGCAGCCTCACCGGTGAGTCACTCGGTTGGCTCGCCAAGATGGGCTTCAGCGATTTCGCCGGCTCGGGCGTGGTGCACCTCACCGGTGCGACCGTGGCCTTTATGGGCGTGAAGGCCGTTGGCCCCCGCCTGGGTCGGTTCCGCTCTGACGGCACCGTTGCGCCGTTCGAACCATCGAGCCTTTCGTTCAGTGCTCTCGGAACGGTCCTGTTGTGGATTGGTTGGTGGGGCTTTAACGCCGGAAGCGCCTTCGGTGCACCGGAGAACATCGGCCGCATCATCTTTGTCACCAACGTGGCGGGCAGTGCTGGTCTGATCAGCGGTTTCTGCTTCGCCTGGAAGTTCGACGAGCGCAAGAACCTGGCCGGCGCCATGATGGGCGGCGCGCTGGGCGGCATGGTTGCGGTAACCGCCGTGGCTCTCGACACCACGATCTTTGGTGCTTTCATGCTCGGCTTGGCCGCTGGTCCGATGTTTGTGGCCAGCGCACGAGTCCTGCTGCACTTCAAGATCGACGATGCGCTCAACGTCGTGCCGGTGCACGGCGCGTGTGCCGTACTCGGCTTGATGATGACCCCAGTCGTCGCCGTTGAAGGAACGTTCGACAGCGTTGTTGGCCAGCTTGGAATTCAGGCGGTCGGCACGGTGGCGATCATCGCCTGGGCGGCCATTACTTCGGGCGCCTTCCTCTTCATTGTTCGCCGGACGGTGGGTATTCGTCTGTCGCCGAGCGAAGAGCGCAGCGGTGAGGCGATTGCCCACACCGAGGAGCGCGACTACACCCCCGAGCAGCTCTCCGAGAGCGATTTGGCAGGTCTGCTGTGATCGATCAAATCGCCATCCGCCGCAAGTTCGGCTTTGAGCTGGTCGAGTGCCGGGAGTGGAACGACCTTCCCCGTGAGGAACGCCTTGGCCTTCTGACCGAGGGTCGAGTCGAGTTCCTCGCCGACGGAGAAACCGTCGAAGTGCGAGAAGCGCTCATGCAGTTGCAAACCCTCGCTGCTGCCTAAAGCAACTTTCTGGGTTCGAGCTCATTCGAGTTCGCAATTGTCCGTACTTTTGGGTTAACTGGTCGCCATGTCTGCACAGCGACCCGATAGGTCGAGCCCCTTGCCCCTGTGGGCCCAGGTCGAAGCCGACTTACGGCGGCGACTCGACGAAGGTGAATTCGACTCGGGTCGATTCCCCACCGACCTCGAGTTGGTTACCGATTACGACGTCAGCCGCCACACGGTTCGCGAGGCGATCCGCCACTTGAATCAGGCTGGCGTGCTCAAGCGCGAGCGCGGCAAAGGCACGGTGGTGAACAAGTCGGAGTTCGAGCAATCGCTTGGCACGCTCTACAGCTTGTTCCAGTCGGTGGAGTCGGGCGGGGTCGAGCAAACCAGCGATGTGCTGGAGCTCGAAGTGGTTGTCGACCCGTCGGTGGCCGCCCGGTTGGAGCTCGATGCCGATGTGGAGCTGGTGCATTTGTCGCGGGTGCGTAACGCCGGCGGCGAACCGTTGGCCGTCGACCGGTCCTGGGTGCCCGCCACGGCCAAGACCAAGAAGTTGCTGAAGGTCGACTGGACCCACACCGCCCTGTACGACGAGTTGCGTCGGTTGGGTGCGCCGGTGCCGAACCAAGGTTGGGAGCGACTAACGCCGGTTATTCCCTCGGCCGACGATCGCAAGAAGTTGGGGCTCGGCAAAATCGACGCTGCCTTCCATCTTGATCGGCTCGGCATGGCCGACGGCACCCCGGTCGAGTGGCGCACCACAGTAATCCGCGGCGATCGTTACCGCTTCGTGGCCGACTGGTCGTCGGGCGGAGCCACAACCTCATTGCGCCCCGTCGCTAGGTAGAAAACCCGAGGTGTGACGCTTCGGTGCAGAACAATCGGTTGACACTTAGTCCGAATGTACGTACATTCACACAATGATCCGGTTCGCCAAGGCCCTCCCCCTCCAATGGGCCGCCAACTATCAGCAGCGCGATCTACGCGGCGATATGGCAGCCGGTGTGACGGTGGGGGCAATGCTGGTCCCCCAGGCAATGGCGTATGCGTTACTCGCAGGCCTGCCTCCCACCGTCGGTCTTTATGCAGCGACGATTCCCCTCCTCGCTTACGCCTTGTTCGG
>CALHTF010000161.1 GCA_938038815.1 uncultured Acidimicrobiales bacterium
CTCGCCCGACAACTCACCCTCACATCACAACGCCGCAGCTACCCGCTCCACAACCAACGCGGCCGCCCCACCCAGGACCCCAAATGACAAAGTGTCCGATATGCCCCGCGACATGTGTCCGACATGCCCCGCGACACCACAATCGGCTCTGAGCGGGCTAAGCGCGATCAGAAATCTGCACTCGATGTAGATTCGCATGCCTGAGTCGGCACGGGTCCGCCCTCGGCTTGTACTTCGAGCACGACGCAGGCTTTCGCGGTTGCCTTTTGGGGCTCACCACTCCTCGCCCATTCCGCGGTTTGGCGCCGAACCCGACACTTCGGGACCGGATCACTCTGGGTCGCTCCGGCTGCGCCTCCGCTCCCACGCTTCGCTATGTCCCGCCGCCGGCGCCCGTCTCTGGCCGCTCTTTCTGAAACTTTCGCGCTTTATCGGCTCTGAGCGGGCTAAGCGCGATCAGAAAGTTGGGTGGGGCTTATTCGTCGGGTTGTTGTTTGGCGGGGACGGTTGTTTGGGTGGTGGTCCCGCCGTTGTCGGCGCCACCTACCGTTGCCTCGTAGGCGCCGACGTCGGGGCGTTGGCCTCGGGGGAGACCATCGATGTCCATCGTGAGCCAACCAATCGCGGCATCGATGGCTGGCGAGGAGATCCGCAAGCGGAAATCGGCGATTGCCGGGTCGGTCGACGGGTTCACCAGTCCAGCGTCGGGAACCATCAGGTCGTTGCCGGTCGGGCCGTCTTTGCCGTTGGCGATGATGTTCGACTGACGCTTGAGATCTTTCCCGTTGAGGATGATGGCGTCCTTGCCCGACAGGGGCACCACCAAGTTGTTGCCGATCAACACGTCTTCGCTGTCGAAGGCCGAGATCTCCGATCCGGCGCCGTGAAGGTCTTCGGTCTGTAAGTTTCGGTAGGTCGTGTTGTTCAAGACGTCGACCCGTTGAGACAAAAACACGTTGACCGCCCGTCCACCGTTGTTAAACGCCACGTTGTTCGCAATGAGGGTGCGTCCTGGATACAGCGCCTTGTTGCCGTCGATATCGAGCTTGTTCTGGTCGACGATGATCGCGTTTCCGTCGGTCAAAATATTCTCTTGGCCGAACTCCTCTGCGCAGAACCCGCAGAACACCCGGTTCTCGTTGCTATAGACGGTGTTGCCGACGATGTAATTGCTGTAGCCCGCTTCATCGTCGTCGAAGCCGCGGTCCATCAGCCGCCACATGGAGATACCCGAACCCTGGTCGGAGTCCCACAAGGCGTTTTCGTACACCGTGTTGCCGATGACCGACAGGTGCGAACTGGCGCTCGAACCAAAGCCGCCGGTCGGGAAACCGTGAATTTCGTTCTCGATCACCCGCACATGATCAGTAGCCGCCGCGACCACGCCGTATCCGTAGGAGTTCTCGGTGTTGAACCCCACGCCTCGAATTTCGAAGCCTTGGATCTCGATATAGCTGCCCGCAACCTCAAAGCCACTGGTCGACGAACCCTCCACGATTGGCCGGTGCCCTGGCATCGCCCGGAACCGAATCCATGCGTCGGGCGTACCCGACTTGTCGATGTAGTAGTGGGCTTGGCCGCCAAACTTCTCGTCGTAGACGCCGTCCATGACCCACACCACATTGCCGGGTTGCACCGCGCGGATCGCGGCGAGCAGCGAACGCCACGGCGTTTCGGGGGTTTGGCCGTCGTTGTTGTCGTCGCCGTCGGGGCTGACGAACACGTGCAAACCGTCGGCCGGGTTGGGTTCGAGGTCGCCCAGCGAGGGCGATTCGCCGGTTCCGTCGGGCACGCCGCCGCCGCTCGGAATCGCCAACTGGTTGCTGGGGCGTCCCTCGAAGCCCTCGGCGTCGGTACTGCAAGCCGAAAAGAAGAGCAGGGCAAAAAGGGCCAGCGCAACGATCGCCATCGACCAGGGGCGTGACGAGTGTGTAGGCGTACCGGGGGTAGACAGCGTGGGGACTTCCGAACCGAGAGGGGGATGAGCGCCGGAAACGTCCGCCGCGTGGATACTTATACGGTACTACGTTCCGAATCGGCCGGAACAGGCGCTTCGGCGTGCCGTAAGCGCGATGCGGCGATCCACAGCGAAACGGCAAAGACCGATTCGGCGATCAGGGTGGTCGCTGCTGCGCCTTCCCAGGAATACCGGGGGATAAAGATCAGGTTGAGGCCCAGGTTTAGCAACATGGCGAACACCATCAAGGCCAGCCGCACGTTGTGGCGGTCGCTACCGGTGAGGGCGTTACCGGGGAACATTTGGATACCCCGAAGGAACGGGAGAACCGCTACGTAGCGCAGCACCGTGGCTACATCGTCGAACTTGTCGCCGAGGACCCAGGGAATCAACGGAGCGCACGTAAAGAGCAGTACGCCGACGACCAGTCCGTAGGCTGCGGAGCGCATCGTGAGCCGTTTGGCAAAGTCCAATGCCTCGGCGGGAGCTCGCTTGCCCTTTTCGAAAAACGAGGCATCGGTCGCTCGGGCCATCGCCATGATCGGCAGCACCGAGATCGTGGCGATGCGATAACCCATCGTATAGAAACCAGCGGCCACATCGAAGCCGTAGCGGGTGAGAAGCGGCCGGTCGATGCTGTCGAGCACGCCGTCGCTGGTGGCCGACAACACGAACGGCAACCCGCTCTTGATGTCGTGCAACGACGGCGGGCGCAGTCGAGTCTTTATGGCAAATGCCCGTTCGGTGATCTTGAGCGACCCAATCGATCCGAGCGCCGCGCCGGCCAGCGCGTAGTACGCCCAGCTGTTGAGCGTGTGATCGCTAAACACCACAAAGGCGATCAGGCTGAGGATGCGTACCGCCGCGAAGGTCAGCTTCGACTTCGCACCCACCTTGAGTCTGCGCATCGCTTGGGAGGCTTGGGTCGATGCCTCCGAGAGCCAGAAGAACGTGGTCTGAGCCAGGGTGATCAACAAGAAGGTGCGGATACCGACCGTCGGGACGAATACCGGGCGCAACAGCAACAAGATGTTGGCCCCGACCAACGTGCCGATGACCACGGTGGTGATCGTACGTTGCCACTCGCGTTCAAGATCGGCGCCTCGCGACACTCGACGCACCATCAGTACGTGGCTTCCGAGGTGAGCGATGTTGGCCATAATCATCGCCATGGCGACGACCGCGCTGTATCGGCCGAACTCGTCGGTCTCGAGAACCAGCGCCAGTCCTAGGAAGATACCGAGCGACACCAACACCTGGCCGACTTCGGCGGCCATGCCCCACAGCGCGTTTTGTCCCGATTCGGTCGATGCGTCGCGGCGTAGCGCGTCGAGGCGGCTCAAGGACTTCTAACCCTGATCCGTGGCGGCGACGTCGTAGCCGAGGACGTCTTGGCCGATGACCGCTCGGAGCTGTCCGACGCCGATCACCGATGTGCGCAGGCCGCGCAACGCTCCGCTCAGGCCGTCCTGGGCGCCATAGGCGACTGCCCGGGCCACGCCGAGCGGCAGCTTTGCGATGCCTTCGGCGAGGTGGCGGAGCTGGACCTTTCGGCGGTCGGCGGTCGATTCCGCAAACGATAGGTCGACCATCGCAAGGGTGTTGCCGTCGCGCTGCAGCCGCGACATGACCACGCCGAGCGACATCCGACTCGCTGGTACCCATTCGGTCGTCATGGCGTTGGTCGACTGCACGAGTTTGAAGTTGCCCCGAACCAGGCGGTGGCCCAGGTGGTGGTCTTCGCCGCCGGTCTTATTGAACCGTTCGTCGAACAGCGGGCCGAGTTGGTCGACCAGTGTGGTTCGCAGCAACAAGTTGTTGGTCGACACGTAGGTGGTGTCGGCTTGGTCGGCGACATCGGGGGAGAAGTCGTAGACGCCGGCGCCATCGAGCCAACGGGGCGCGGGGGATTCAAAGGCAAAGGTGGTGTTGCCCATCACCGCGTCGGCATCGGTGGCTATCTGGGTTCGCTCGAGCTCGACCAACCAGTCAGCAGATGCCTCTTCGTCGTCGTCGATAAAGGCCACCCAGTCGCTGTGGGCTTCGGCCACCGCTTTGTTGCGGGCCACCGAAAGGCCGGTGTTGGATTCGCCCACGTAGGTGAGTCCGGGAAGCCGTTCGATCCACGAATCGACGGTGGCTTTGGCTGAACCCTGCGGGTCGTTGTCGACGATGACCGTTCGGTGCCAGTTCCACTGCTGGGTCGAGGTGGTTGCCGCCAAACTGGCCAACAGCCGTTCGAGGCGCTGAGGGCGGCGATAGGTGACCACGGCGACGGCGAGCGTCGGCTGTGCGGTGGTCATCGCGTTTTGGCAGGCAGTTCGGGGAGTTCTTCGTCGTTGATCGACAGCACTCGCCGCGAGAGTCGAGCACCGTGGACCGATGCCACCACGAGCAGCGGCCAGAAGATGGTTCGGCCAGCAACACCGGATTCGGTGATCGAGATCATGACGAGCATCGAGAAGTACCCAAGCGGCCAAAGGCCGATGGCGCCCGGCACGTACCGGACGTGACGCGATGCTCGAATAACGCCCCGAGCGACCAGCATGACCATGGCGAAGAGTCCAAAGATGCCGAGCGACAAGAACATGTCGAGGTACGCGTTGTGGGCGGTTGGGGGTAACCAGTCATGGCGAATCCACACCTCGTGCGAGGGACTAAACCAGCCGCCCCAGAAACCTTCCCAGCCAAAGCCGGTGAAGAACTTCGGTTGGCCTACACCCCACAGGTCTTCCCACAAGACGGTTCGGCCGGTGAGGGTGACGTCGCGGTCGAGGGCCTTGGTGATGGCGCCCAAGCTGGCGGTGGCCACGGCCAAGCCCAACGCTCCGGCACCGAACAGGCTGACCGCAACGGCGCCGTACAGGGTTTTACGAGCCCGAAACAGCTGGTAGATGATCAACAAACACGGCGTGACCACGAAGCTGGCGAGCGAGGTTTTCGAGCCGGCGCCAAGCACCAGAGGCAACTGCAAGCCAAGGAAGAGCAGATACAGGTACCGCATGGCGCGGTGCTCGCGGTAGGCGATCGAAAAGACGAGCGCGCCGAGCACCGACAGGCGGCCCAGCACGTTTCGGTTTGAGGTGATGCCGTTCCAGTTGGCGTCGATCGTGAGGTCGAGGCCGTACTGGGGGAGCGCGAACACCCACAGGTAGTTCAAGATGGTGCCCATCATGAGCACCAGAGCCAGCATGCGGTTGATCTTGGCGAGTTCGTAACGAACCACCAGGTAGTACCCGAACAGCGATGCGATCAAAAACGCACCGAACCGCCGGAACGAAGCAATCAGGTCAGGGCTCCACAGCACCGAAGCCAGTGCGAGTGCCAACAGGAAGGCAATTAGGGGCTCGCGGCGAACCCCTTCGAGAACGAGATGCCAATTGCCGATAAGGCGAAGCGACAACCCGGCGCCCAAGATCAGGAACACCAGAGTCGGAATAACGCCACCGCCGGTATCGATCTCGGCGATCTGTTGGTAGGTGACGAACCACTCGTTGGGCAGACCAAGGGTCAATGCCACGAGCATGATGAACGTGACCGACTGTTCGAGTGCGCCCGGCCGACTTACCGTCGAGGACACATCGATTCGGTACGGCGCTGGTGCCCCAAAGCTGGGTGCCAGCGAGGTCATGAAACCAGGTTCTTTGAGGCCCGCTCGTAGGCGTAACGGTCGCGGCGGGAGAAGAATCCGGCGTTGCGGCTGCGGTCACGGTTGAGGATGGCGCCGAGCACCTTGGCACCCGCCCGGTCGAGGTCGCTGCGAACCTGGAGCAAGGTCGTGGTATCGGTGCGGCGAGAGTCGACGAGCACAATGCAACCACCGACGCTAGCGCTGGCGGCGATCGAGTCAGCGGCTGAAAGAACCGGTGGGGTATCGACCACGACGTATTCGTAGGTGGCTTCGAGGCGGCGGATGAGGTCGCGGAAGCGAGCCGAGCCAAGCAATTCACCCGGGTTGGCTGGGGTCGGGCCGGCCGGGATGACCGCCAGGTTGTCGACCCCGACGCTCACGATCGGCGGCGGCGTAACTTCGCGGGCCTGTAGTGCGGTCGAGAGGCCTTCGCTGTTGCTGATACCAAACAGCTTCTCGATCGACGGGCGACGCATATCGGCCGAAACCAGAACCGTCGGGCTACCGCCCTGGGCGAGGGCAATCGCCAGGTTGGTCGAGGCGACCGACTTGCCTTCGGCCGGCTGAGCGCTGGTGATCAGCAAGCTGTGGATGTTGTCGGTAGTGGCGAGGTACTGGAGCGAGGTGCGCAGGCGTCGGAACGATTCCCGTGCTCGCTGCACCGACGTTGACTTGCTCGAGCTCAACATCACCAGAGCCGAAGCGCCGGTGCGGTTGCTGAAACCAAACGGCGGGACGGTACCGAGTACCGAGCTGCCCATGGCGAGCTCGACGTCGCTTTCTTCGCGAGCGGTGTTGTCGAGGCGGTCGAGGACGAACGCTGCGGCGATACCCATAAGCAGGCCGGCGATGAGACCCGCGAGCTGGATCATGCCGTTGCCGAGGCCGTTGGCCGAATCGGGTACGGCCGCGGTGCGGAGTACCTCGGCTGGGGGAGCGAGCGAGTTGCGGTCACGGACCAGCACTCCGCGTTGGGTCTTGAGCGGGCGCAGTTCGTTGAGAAGGGCCGTGCGCTGTTGGTTGAGCGACTGCTGCTGAGCCTGGTAGGAGGCTCGTTCGTCGCCGCGGTCGGTCGAGTTAAAGGTGTCTTGGATCTCTCGAGTGACCCGAGCGAACTCGGCGTCGATGACTTCGCGTTCTGCTTCAAGGGCGTCGATCTGTTCGGTGAGGTCGCTCAGGTTGCCTTCGTAGTAGCCGGTCGCGTTGGCGATGCGGTCTTCCTCGTAGTTCTTGACGAACGAGTTGACGACGTCGGCTGCCCGGTCGGCGTCGGTATCGGTGAAGGTCACCTCAAGTGCTTGACCCTGAGGCTCAAACTGCACACGCAGTTCCTTGAGCAGGTCGCGTGAGTCAACCGACAAGCCAAGCTCGGACCGGACCGCATCGGCGATCTTGATCGAGCGAAGTTCCTGGCGTTCGGTTTCGAGGTTGGGTTGAATCTTGCTGGCGGTGTTCGATCCGTAGGGCGTCGGACGCAACACGACGACGGCGTCGGCGTCGTAGGTTTCGGTGCGCGACGTGGCGAGCAGGGTCGCCAGGATGAGCCCGGCGATCGTGAAGGCGATGACCAGCCACTTACGGGCTTGGATCGCCTTGAGGTAATCCTCAAGGCCAGGCGTCTCATTGGCCTGGCTTGTTGCTTCGTACATCACGGCTGCGAATACCTCAAAAGGGAAGGAAAGAGTGGACCGCTGAACCAAGAGTAAACCCACAGACGGCGTCCGGTACCCGAGGGTAACGATGCGAACGAGGTTTGCTCAATAGGACTTTTGGCCCGGGTGAAAGATTGCAACCCTGGCCGGTGGTCCAAACGCTCAGCAACTACTTTACGCCCCCGATCGTATTGACCCACGGAATCAATGCAAGGTCATGGGGCCAAGTTCCACAACTTCGCCACGCAAGGTTGAAACAATCCGCACGTTTCGACCACGGGGGCGAATGGTATGGACTGAAACTACATAGTTTGCGGTGAAGGGTCGGGCCATCCACACTGGGGAGAAGGTCTGTGGTGATCAACACCGGCGGGACCAGCACATCTACTACCCGGCGCACCCCTAGAACCAGGGGATCTGTGGCCGATGGAGACACGTGAGTTCAGATCGACAGCCGAACAGTGGGCAATCCTCAGAGCCCGTTCGTGGCGCGTCTCGGCTGGCTGCTGGCGATCCGACCCACATGGTTTTGATCACCCCGTGTCATAACGAATACCCCCACCTCGATGCTCTGGTGGCGTCGGTCGTGTCACAGACCCTGCAGCCCGTCGAATGGGTGATCGTCGACGATCGGTCCACCGATGGTTCGTTCGCTCGGGCGAACGAGCTCGCTGCCGATCACGATTGGATCCGGGTTATCCGAGTTCCTACGCCCGAAACAACAGGCTCGGGTCGCACCTTTGCCAAGAAGGCCCGGGCGGTCAACTACGGATTTGAGCAGGTGCAGGCGCGCGACGCTGGCGTTGTTGGTTGTCTCGATGCCGACGTCGTGTTACCCGACGAGTTTCTCGAGCGGGTGGCCCAAAAGTTCTCCGACCGGCCCCGACTGGGGGTCACCGGCGGGCGGTTCCGCCACCCGGTGAAAGGCGAGATGGTGGTTCGGGTCGAGCACGCCGCTCACGTGCCTGGTCCGGCGCAACTTTTTCGATGGGAGACCTTCGAAGAGATCGGCGGCTACCCCGAACTTCGTCACGGCGGCATCGATACGGTGGCGAACTACTTGGCCCGCCGTGCCGGTTGGGATACCAGTACCTTCAGTGACCTCAGCTTCACCCACAGCCGACAGATGGGTACCGGTGGAGGTAGACCGCTGTTAAAGGCGGCGCTGCATCTGGGCCGCCAAGACTGGGATCTTGGCACGCTGGCGATTTTTGAGGCGGCGAAGGTGTTCAAAGCAATGCAGGAAAGCCCTAAGATTCTCGGGGGCATCGTGCGAGCCGGCGGCTACCTCCTGGGGGCGATCCAGCGTCGCCCGAACTCCACCCCCGTCGATGTGCGCGAGTACATCCAACACGAGCAGCGCGACCGATTGATCGCCGGGGTGCGGGCGCTGCCGGAGAAACTAAAGGCTCGAATCGGTGGCTGAAACCGAAGTGCCTCGCCTGCGGACCGCCGTTGTTTCTCAGCGGCGGAACTACGACCAGGTCGGATTTACCGGGCTGTATGAGTTCGAGGACATGATCGTGTCCGAACTCACCGACGGGGTGCTGCTCGAACCATCGGGCAACGCATTGTCTCGCCCGCTGCACAAGGCGGATCGGGTGGCAAGGTCGCGCCTTGCTCAGATGGGGATCGGCACGGGTCGAAAGGCCCGGGATCGGTCCGACGACGACTACGAATTCGACGTTTTGTTCCTTGCGGTTCGCAATGCCTTCGAGGTCGATGTACTCGACGAGATGGCCCATTGGCGGAATCGGGCCCGCCACACCTTTTGTTATGTGGTTGAGTTGTGGCCTCCGCACCTGCGGGACTGGAAGCTTGCGTTACAAGGTTTCCAACTGTTCGACCACGTTTTTGTTGGTCTCGAAAACGGGGTGAAGGAATTCGAACGCATCATTGGCGTGCCGACCACCTTTGTGCCTCCGGCCGTCGACGCACTCGCCTTTCACCCGGGCAATCCGGCCCCGGAACGCTCTATCGACGTGGTCCACTTTGGTCGGGCATCCAATGTCACCCATCGAAGCTTGATGGATTTTGCCGCCCGCCACAACGCCTACTACCAATTCGGCACTATCAAGGATCCCCGGTTCGTTCGTTCGGCCGACCATCGTCAACAGCACGCTGCGTTGTTGCAGCGCAGCGTGTTCAGCATTGCCAACTATGCGAAGTTCAACTCGCCGAGCGAAACCGAGGGGGTTCGCGAGATCGGCTACCGGTTCTTCGAGTGCGCTGCTGCGGGAACGATCATGGTCGGTCAAGGTCCGAAGACCGAAACGTTTCACAACCTCTTTGGCTATCCCGGCGACATCATCGACATCGAGATCGACGCCCGGGGCATCGGCGAACTGTTGGCGGAACTGCGGACCCAGCCCGAGCTGCTCGCCACGTACCGTCACGCGTCGCTCGACAACGCGCTGCGGCGCAACGATTGGGCACACCGGTGGCGCGACATGATGTTCGCGGCCGGACTCCAGGCCGATGCGTCCACGGCGCGACTCGATTCGTTGGCTGCCCTTGCCGACCGCGAGCACAGGCCAGCACTCGGCGCTTAGCGCTCGGTATAGACGCGCTCGAGCGCAGCGGTGGTAGCAGCCCAGCTGTAAGTCGAGTCGGCGACGACCGGGCGGTCCGAGCGCACCCAATCGAGAGCGCCAGCGAGGTCGTCGGGTCCAAAGTCGGCGGGCAGCTGGTAGATCCACTCGTCGCCAAACTCGGCCGCCAGTTCGGCCGCGAGGTCGGACTCGACCATGATCACCGGGCGTCGGTGGGTGAGGGCCCAGTAGGGGGTGCCGGAGTTGAACGGGTTGCGATGGGGCACGAGCACCGCGTCGGCATTGGCGGCTTGGGCGCTCAGTGCCGCATCGGAAACCCGTTCGGCGGTAAGGGTGAGCGAACGAGCAAAGCGCTCTGACCGTAGGTCATCGACCACGGCTGGGTCGGTGGGGGAGCCAACGATATGAAGGTGGGCCTGGTCGCTATGAAGCCCAGCGATCGCCTGCGCCGCCTCCACATATCCTTTGTACGGAATCAACGCGCCGACCGCCAACAGGTTGACTCGCTGGTTCGGCGCTGTCGGACGTTCGGGTGCTACTGGGTGCTCGACACCTTCAGGAATGTGGACGACCCGAGTGTTGGGCCCGAGGTCAAAGCGGTCTCGAATTGCTGCCTCGTGGCCCGCTACCAGGGTCACGACCACGTCGACCTGTTGCGCGATGGTGGCGAAAACCGCTTGCTCGAGTTTGGATTCGATCTTGGTTCGAGCCGGCTGATGGGGCGCAAGGTTATGCACCGTCCATACCAGTCGCGCTCGGCGGGGCAGGCGGAGCAGGCCGAGAAATAGGGCTACGAAAATTGGTTTGGCTATGCGCGCGGACCGGCGGTGGCTCCGTGCCAAGTGCTCGGGCCAGTGAACGTGCACCACCTGATCGGGGTTGGTCAGGTGCGTCAGTCGGAACGGCACGACGTCGACCCCGCTTGCGCGGAGGTGGTCGGCCTGTTGGGCGACATAGGGGGATGTGGTTGTGCGCGGATCGGGATGCCACGCGACTGATGGCGCCATGGCTCTCTAGGCTACCGACAAATCGCTCGCCGCTTCAGCGGCTGGTGAGCGACGCCGGGGTGTCAGGGACCAGCGGATCGGGGTCCGCGGTCAGCGACTGCAAGCGACTACTCGCAGTCGCGAACGCCGCCACCGTAAAGAGCAGCAGGAAGAGGTTGCGGAAAACCACCCCGACCTCGGTCGTTGAATACACCAGGGCGAAGGCCATGATGCCGAGCGGCCACAGGCCGGTTGGCCCGGGGGTGTCGCGCACAAACCGGATCGACCGCATGGTGTTACGGGTGAACATCGCCAAGAAGATCCCGGCACCCGGGTAGCCAATCTGTAGTGCGTAGTCGATCAGGGCGTTGTGGGAGTGCGGGGGCGACCAATAGAACTGTCGCCAGACCTCATGGCTCGGCGAGAAGAAGCCGTTCCAGTAGGCGTTCCAGCCAAAACCGGTGAGCGGTCGGCGCAACGTTTCGCCGAAGGTGAACTCCCAGAGCGGGACCCGACCGGTCAACGTGACGTCCTTGCCCAACAGTTCGGTGATCGGGCCCAGGTTGGCCGTAGCGAAGGCAACCGCCGCGACCGTGACGGCCACGCAGGTGATCGTGACTGCGCCGAACAAGGTCTTTCGGGCCCGGAACACCTGAGCGACGATCGTCACGACGCTGGCGAGCAGCATGGTGACCAGCGAGGTAGCCGACGAAGATCCGATAACCAGCACGATTCCAAGTACGGCGAACCCGTAGTTCACCACCCGGAACCGGCGGAACGTTCGGGCGGCCAGCAAGAACACGATTACCGACATCGCATGCATGCGGCCGAGCGAGTTCTTGTTGGGGTGAACGCCCTTCCAGCCGATTTCGCTATCGCCGAATTCGGGTAGTCCGAAGACCCACAGCAAGTCGAGGAGTACACCGCACGCCAGCGCGATCGCGGTCATCAACAGAATCGTTCGAAGTTCGAATCGGGTGACCAAGTAGGCCCCGAAAAACACGACCAGCGATATCACGAACGTTTCGCGCAGGGTCGACGACGGTTGCGCCGACCACAACGTCGAAAGGGCGACTACGCCGAGGAACAACATGAGGAGTTGGTCTTGGCGCACCAGCCACCACGTCGGGCGCCAGTTGCCGGCCAAGCGGGTCATAAAGAACGCGGTGAACCCAAGCATCGCGGCGACCGCGAAGAAGTCGGGCGATCCTTCGAGCTGGATCTCTTTGGCTTCGAGCGCGGTACGGAGCCACTGATCGGGCGTACTAAACGCCAAGAAGAACATCATCGCTACGACCACCGCAGCTTCGCCGGTGCCGGGTCGGGCAGCCGGGCCTTGAAGCCGAAGTGTAGGTGTAGCGAGTTCGGTGAGGGTCACCGTTTCAGGTCGGCGGTAGCTCGCTCGTAGGCGTAGCGGTCACGACGCGACCAGAACTTGGTCGAACGCGAACGGTCCTTGTTCAACAGTGCACCGACGATGCGGGCGCCCGAACGCTCAAGGTCCGAACGAACCTGAAGCAACGTCGAGGTGTCGGTCCGCTTCGAGTCGACCACGATTACCACGCCGCCCACGCTGGTTGCGGCGGCGGGTGCGTCGGCCGCCGAAAGCACCGGCGGCGAGTCGACGATCACAAAGTCATAGGTGGCTTCGAGCTGAACGATGAGCTCTTTGAAGTTCGGTGAGCCCAGCAGTTCACCCGGGTTCGCGGGTGAGGGACCGCTCGGGATAAGCGCCAGGTTGTCGATACCTACGCTGATCACCGGCGGGTAGTCGGCGGTGTTGGAGCGGAGGTGGTCGGCCAAGCCCTCGTTGTTGCGAATGCCGAACATGGTTTCGAGGGTTGGTCGACGCATGTCGGCCGAGACCAGCACCACGGTGTTGCCGGCCTGAGCCAGCGCCACCGCCAGGTTCGCCGACACGGTCGACTTACCTTCTGCAGGTACCGAACTGGTCAACAAGAAGCTGTGCAACTGGTCGCTGCTGGCCAAGAACTGTACCGAGGTCCGCAGGCGACGGAACGACTCCTGGGCCCGCTGGGTCTTGGAGTTGGTGTTCGTGCTCAACATGACGAGCGGTGCCGAACCCTTGGCGGAGCCAAACCCGAACGGTGGAACCGAACCGAGCACCGACTGGCCAATAGCCAATTCGACGTCGGATTCCTCGCGGGCTGTCGTGTCGAGGCGGTCGGCGACGAACGCCGCAACGATGCCAGCGAGCAAGCCAAAGAGCGCACCGAGTGCCCAAAGAAGGCGGTCGCCGAAGCCGTTGGGATCTTGGGGCGGATCAGCAAGTTCAAGAACTTCGGCGGCCACGCTGCGAGACCGTTCTTGGGCGCCGAGGACTCGGATGTCGTCGTCGACTCGAAGTCGTTCGGCGGTCAGCTGGCTTCGTTGGTTCGCGAGCACCTGGCGCTCTTGGCGAACTGCCTCAAGGGTCACCTGGTCTCCGGTCTCAATGTCGCCGATGCCAGCATCGATCCGTCGAATGTCGCGATCGACGGTGTCGATGCGAGTCTCCAGGCTGGCGATCGAACCCTCGAGGGTTTCGCGCTCTGAAGCATAAAAGTCGGTAGTCGCCGCTATGCGGTCGGCAACGTAGTTCTCGGCGAAGGCGTTCGCGACGGCGGCGGTTACCTCAGGGTCGGTGAAGGTGTAGGTGAGCGATAAGACTTCCGAGCTCGTACGGAACCGAACGTTGAGATCTTCGAGAAGGGTACGGGGGGCCGCAGCGCCGTCGACGGTTCGTGAAACCACCTGGGCGATCGACTCCGAGGCGAGGATCTCTCGTTCGGTCTCGAGGTTGGGCTTCGGCAGGTTGGTGCCGTTACTCGACCGCACTGGACTCGGGGCGACCAGGACGCGAACGCCTGCGTCGTAGGTCGGTGTCCGGCTCTCGGTGAAGAGGTAGGCCGCGCCAATACCCAACAAGGTGCAGAGGATGACGAGGAGTTTTCGGGCCTGGATTGCTTTGAGATATTCGGCCAGGCCGGGGGTCTCGGACGTTTCGAACGCGCCGCTATACATTGCCATTAGTGAACGCCACCTAGCCGCCCGCCAAGGCATGCTGCACGTTCACCATGGAACGAAAGGGTTCCGTGGAGGTTGAACATGTTGCCCAAAGGTACCTGCTCGCCTCGGGTAATTCGAGTGCAAGATGGCACATTTTCGTGGTTTTCCGACCATTTCGTAGGCCGTATGGACTACCCGCTTCGCGTTAGGCCTGCTCAGTGCGGGGTGACTGCTGATCGAGCGGCTTGTTGTCGGCCGCTGCCGGGTCGAGAAGTTCGGTATCGATTGCGTACTTTTCGATCGCTTGGGTGACAACCGAGGCGTCGATCGTGCCTTCGTCGGCCAAGGCCGACAGGGTGCCAAGGATGATGTGTTCGGTATCGACCTCAAAGAATGATCGCAATGCTTCGCGCGTATCGCTTCGGCCGTAGCCGTCGGTTCCGAGCGGTACGAAGATGCCTGGTGCCCAGCGAGAGATCTGATCGGGGACCATCTTCATAAAGTCGGTGACCGCAATAATCGGGCCGCTCATCGAATTGAGCTTGGTCTCGCAGTCAGAGATTTCCGGCGGGGTCTCGGGATGGAGCCGGTTCCAGCGTTCAGCGGCCAGGGCTTGGCTTCGCAGGGTTTTGTACGAGGTCGCGCTCCACAGTTCGACCGCAACATCGAAGTGTTCGGCGAGTTCGGCGACAGCGTGGCGCGCTGCGCCCTGGGCGCTACCCGAAAAGATCACCGTTGCCTTCTTCGATGGTCCGTCGGGTGCATCGGCCCATTTGTAGAGACCGCTATTGATGTCGTCGTCGGTTACCCCAGCAGGGCGCTCGGCCATCGCATAGTTCTCGTTGTAGATCGTGATGTAGTACAGCACGTCGACCGGGTCGGGCCCGTACATGCGGTTGATGCCGCGCTTGATGATCGAGCCAAGTTCGTAGGCGAACGCCGGGTCGTACGCCTCACACGCCGGAACCGTCGAGGCGAGGACCAAGCTGTGGCCGTCTTGATGCTGGAGGCCTTCGCCGGCCAGGGTCGTGCGTCCAGCCGTGGCGCCCATAAGGAACCCTTTGGCACGAGAATCCGACGCCGACCAGACAAGGTCGCCGACCCGCTGGAAGCCAAACATTGAATAGAAGGTGTAGAACGGCACCATCGGAACGCCGAGGTTGGCGTAGCTGGTGCCGGCCGCGATGAAGCTGGCCATCGAACCAGCTTCGGTGATGCCTTCTTCGAGAATCTGCCCATCGGTGTCCTCGGCGTAGGAGAGCAACAGTTCGTGGTCGACCGGTTCGTATTTCTGGCCGAACGGGGCATAGATCTCAAACTCGCGGAACATCGAGTCCATACCGAAGGTGCGAGCTTCATCGGGCACGATCGGAACAACCCGAGGACCGAAGTTCTCGTCGCGCAAAAGTTCGCGCAGCAAGCTGGTGAACACCATGGTGGTCGAGACCTCGCGGCCGCCCGAACCTTGGTCGAGCACATCGAATGGTGCTTCGTCGGGAAGGGTGAGGGGTCGGCGGGCGACGGTGGTGCGTTGGGGGACCGAGCCGTTCTGGGCCAACTGGCGTGACTGCATGTACTCGTACTCGGCCGAACCTTCGGCCGGTCGGAAGTACGGCGGCACCCCATCGGCGAGAGACTCTTCGGGGATCTCTTCTTCGAGATGCAGACGTTGGCGAAGGTCGAGCAATTGTTCGGTGGTCATCTTCTTGATCTGGTGGGTCGAGTTGCGCCCTTCGAACCCTTCGCCCAGGGTCCAGCCCTTGATGGTCTTAGCCAAGATGACCGTCGGTGCGCCCGTTTGCTCGGTGGCGGCCTTGTATGCCGCGTACACCTTGGCGTAGTCGTGCCCGCCTCGGGGCAGGTTCCGCAGTTCCTCGTCGGAGAGGTGTTCGACCATGGCCCGAAGGCGCGGGTCGGGTCCGAAAAAGTGCTCGCGCACGTAGTCCCCCGACTCGACGGCGTACCGCTGGTACTCGCCGTCGACGGTGCTGTGCATCTTGTTGAGTAGTACGCCGTCGACGTCGCGGGCGAGCAACTCGTCCCACTTGGATCCCCAGATCACCTTGATGACATTCCAGCCGGCACCGCGGAACACGCCCTCGAGTTCTTGGATGATCTTGCCGTTTCCGCGGACCGGGCCATCGAGGCGTTGCAGGTTGCAGTTGACCACCCAGATCAGGTTGTCGAGTCCCGACCGTCCGGCCAACGAAATTGCGCCGAGGGTTTCGGGTTCGTCGGACTCGCCGTCGCCGATGAAACACCAGACCTTTGAGGCAGACGTGTCGTCGATCCGGCGGTCTTGCATGTAGCGGTTGAAGCGGGCGTGGTAGATCGAGTTGATCGGACCGAGGCCCATCGACACGGTGGGGTATTCCCAGAAGTCGGGCATGAGGCGGGGGTGCGGGTAACTCGAGAGCCCTTCGCCGCCGATCTCCATGCGGAACTTGTCGAGGTTGTCCTCGGTGAGTCGCCCCTGGAGGAACGCCCGCGCGTACACGCCGGGTGCCGCGTGGCCTTGGAAGTAGACGTGGTCGCCGGGCGTGCCGTTGTCCTTGCCTCGAAAGAACCAGTTGTGGCCTACCTCATACAACGAGGCCGAGGAGGCGAAGGTCGACAGGTGGCCGCCGATGCCATCGGCCTTCTTGTTGGCCCGCACCACCATGGCGGCGGCGTTCCAGCGGATGAAGGCCCGGATGCGGCGTTCGATGTGTTCGTCGCCGGGGAACCATGGCTGGTCTTCGGTCGGAATGGTGTTGACGTAGGGCGTGCGGACACCTGGAGAAATCCCGACCTGGAGCTCCTGGGCCCGTTCGACCATTCGGGCCATGATGAAGCGGGCCCGCACTTTGCCCTTTTCGCCGATCAGTGCATCGAGTGAATCGAGCCACTCGCGGGTCTCTTCGGGGTCGATGTCTGGCAGCTGATGGGTGAACTGGTCAAGCATGCCCTCAGTCTAGGATGCGCAGATGACGAAGCAGGTCTATACCGACGGTGCATGTTCGGGGAATCCTGGACCCGGCGGTTGGGCGTGGATCGTGCCCGGCGGACCCTTCGGTGCCGGCAATGCCGCCGAGACCACCAACCAGCGCATGGAACTCCAGGCAGTTCTGTCGGCCCTCGAGTCAATCGAGGGGGAAGTCGAAGTGATCAGCGACTCGACCTACGTGGTGAACTGCTTTCGCGACGGCTGGTGGAAGGGTTGGCTGACGCGAGGCTGGAAGAACAGCCAGAAGAAACCGGTCGCCAACCGAGATCTTTGGGAACCGCTCATCGAGCTGTACCAGCAGCGGGCCGACGAGCTGACCTTCACCTGGGTCAAGGGCCACAGCGGCAATGAGTGGAACGACTACGCCGACCGACTCGCAGTCGAGGCCGGGTTCTTGCAGCAACCCCGTTCGGGAGATTCGACGCCGACCCAGATCGGCGAACCCGACAAGGTGCGCCGGTCGACCAAGACCGCCGCTCCGGCCGCATCCGCCGCCTCGGGCGAACACGTCGATGGGCGGTCGATCGTGGTGCTCGGCCACCAACCGCCCGAACTCGGGGGATATGGCGAGAATGCGCTCACCAAGCGACTGATCCTGCGCATCGAACAGATCTTGCGGGCAAAAGCCGAACTCGACCCGGATCTGGTCGTGCTCACCGGGCTGCGCCTCGGAGCCGAGCAGTTGGGAGCCCAGGCAGCGCGTAACGCCGGAATCCCGTACGTGGCCGTGCTGCCGTTTCCCGACCCGGACGCCCGGTGGCCCGAGACGTCGCGGGCCGAGTTTGCGTCGCTGCTTTCGTCGGCGGCCAGCGTTGTGCAACTGTCGACCAAGGCTCCGGCCGACAAAGCAAAGGTCGCGGCGGCCATGCGCAAGCGCACCGCCTGGTTCAGCGAGAACGCCCAGGAAGCGCTCGTCATCTGGGACGGGAAAGAGCCGTTTGTGAAAAAGACGGTCGACGCGATGGAAGCCGCCCTCGAAGACGACGTGTGGATCATCGATCCGAACGAGGTCTAGGCCGCTCTTGGTCGGGAATACCACCATCGCCTCTGATGTTGTTCGGTGCACCTAGTGTCGAAGCGACACAGAACGAAGGAAACCCACATGGCCACCGTGACCTATAACGGCACCGTAATTGCTCGCAGCGACGAAACCGTCGAAGTCGAAGGAAACCTCTACTTCCCGCGGGAGTCGCTACGTCGAGAACTCTTTACGCCCAACGATCACCGCACCACCTGCTCGTGGAAGGGTGAGGCCTGGTACATGACGCTCATCGTCGATGGTCAAACGGTCGAGAACGTCGGCTGGTTCTACCCGGACCCCAAAGAGGAAGCGAAGAACATCGCAGGCCATGTTGCGTTCTACGGCAACCTCGTCGAGGTTGAGGCGTAACGCCAGCGTGGTGCGCTAGGCGTGGTCGGCCGGATGGCCGGGGCGCGCCTTGCGACGGATCTGCGGAGCCGGACGGCGCAGCACTCGGGTAGTGATTACTTCGCGCGCCCAGACCGGCACGAGTAGAGCCGGCTCGACGAGATACCGATGCCACAGTCGTTGTGGTTCGGTGACCAACCGGTACAGCCATTCGATTCCGATGCGACCCATCCAGCGCGGTGGAGTCGAGATGGTGCCGGCAAGGTAGTCGTTGCCTGCGCCAACGGTGACGATGGCCGGCGCGTCGATGAGCGCCAGGTTGTCGGCGACCCATTGCTCTTGGCGAGGCATGCCCATACCCACGATCAGTACGTCGGGGTTAAAGCGTTGGATGTCGGCCAGGATGTCGGTGTTTTCCTGGCCGCTTACGTCGGTGTTGAAGTACCCGTCGCGTCCGTCGAACTCGAGCCGGGGGAACTGCTCGTGCAGTACACCGGCCGACAACTTGAACGACTCGGCGGTGCCGCCCAGGTAGTAGACCCGCCAGCCAAGCTTTTCTGCCATGGCGTAAAAGCGGGGGTACCAGTCGAGGTACGTGGTGCGGTGGCGCTGGTCGAGTTCGAGCCCGAGTAGTCGACCATGCCAAACAAAGGGCATGCCGTCGATGTAGCTCAAGCCGGCAACGTCGTAGGCGGCGCGCATGTCCGGGTTACGTAACTGCAGGTACGCCCCATGCAAGTTTTGGGTGAACACCACGAGCTGTTCGGACTGCTCGATCGCCAGCTCGAGTGAGGACATCAGTCCAGCGATGGTGATCGGGGTGACATCGACCCCAAAGAGTCGATGCCAACCGGGCATCTCGCGGGGTGTGGAACCCGTCGATTTTGGGGGTGTCGATGTCATGAAGCCTGAGCTGTTGGAGCGGAAGTGCGAGGCGGCGCTGCGGTGAGTGAGAGCCGCCGCCACGGGTCATACGGGAATCGCAACAACACAGAAGGTACAACAAAAAACCTCAAAAGGCGCAACAATCATCAAAACCCATGAAAGCCGCCAGAAAACACACGAAAAATGGTTGAAAATGCCGTGGTGTGTTCGCCGGGTGGGCGGCTGTGGCGGCTCGCGTTATGGGCGCGTCGATGAGGCCGACACCGCCAGGCGTCGACACGGCCACCTATGGCGGAGCAGCTTGTGTTAGCCGGCTACCAGCTCGGCGAGGCGCTCGAGGGTTTTGCCCATCCCGACCGGGTGGCGCTTTGGGTAGCCGGCTGCTTCGATCGCGGCGGGCAGAAATGATGTCGACCAGTCGAACGTTTCGGTCACCAGGGTTTGGTCGCCCTGGGGTTCGAGTTCGAAGCGCCACCGGTGTTTGCCTATGTGCTGCCAGGCAATCAGTCGGTTCTCGTCGAACTCGACCACGGTGTTGCCAATGACGTAGGGCACCCCGAGCTTCATGCGCATGGAGAACTTGCTACCCATTTCGAGGCGTTGGTCGCTGCGAGCGGCGCGCACGGTGCCCGAGCCATCCATCTTTGCGTGACCGTCGGGGCTCGCGAGTATGTCGAAGATGTGGTCGGCGGGAGCATCGATGAGCAGACTCACCGACACCTTTTGCTCGCCAAAGGTGGTCGATTCGGGGTGGTCGGGACTCGCAAACTTGCTCACTTGAGGACCGCCCGCAGTGCATCGTCGATGGTTGGGTGGGCGAAGTCATAGCCCGACTCGGTCAAGGTCGCCGGACGCACATCGGCGCTGGTAAAGAGCAACGCTTGCGCGAGTTCTTTGCCGAGCATGAGATACAGCGCGGGCGTCGGTGTCGGCAGCAGGGTTGGGCGCCCCAGGACCGCTCCCAGCGCTTTGGTGAAGTCGTTGTTGGAGACGGGCGCTGGGCCGGTGACGTTGGCGGGTCCCGAGATGGAGTCGGTTTCGATGATGTGAATGATGGCGCCGACCATGTCGGTCACCGACACCCAGCTCATCATCTGCTTGCCGTTTCCGATCTTGCCGCCGATGCCAAGCTTGAAGAAGGGAAGCATCCGCTCAAGAGCGCCGCCCTCGGTCGACAACACGATGCCGGTGCGGATATGAGCGACTCGAATGCCGGCGTCTTCGGCCGGTTGAGTAGCGGCTTCCCACTGGCTGCACAGGTCGGCGAGGAAGTCGCTTCCGCCGGTGCTCGCTTCGGTCAGCACCTCGGTGCCACGGTCGCCGTAGTACCCAATGGCCGACCCGCTAACCAAAACCTTTGGCTTGGTGTTCATGGCGGCGATAGTGGTGGCGATGAGGTCGGTGCCATCGACCCGGCTATCGAGCATCCGGCGTTTTTGCTCATCGGACCACTTGTTGGTGGCGATGCCCTCGCCAGCCAAGTGCACGACGGCGTCGACTCCCTCGAGCGCTTCGGCATCGAGTTCGCCGTTGGCCGGGTCCCACCTCAGGGTGTTGGGTCCGGTGGCCGACCGGCCGATCGACAGGGTCGAGTGGCCTTGTTTCTGTAGCTCGGCAACCAGTGCTGAGCCAATGAGTCCGGATGCTCCGGTTATGGCGACATGCATGGCATGAGTGTTGCATCGGAAATGGCCGGTCAGGTGGGTCGAGTGGCGGATATCTCGGCACTAGGGTTGGGTGATGGCAGATCACGATACGTCGGGCCTCGCGGCCAAAGTTCTCACCGTTTCAGATGGGGTGATCCACGGCACACGCGAAGACAAATCGGGGGCCGCGCTCGCGGAGTTTCTTGAGTCCGAAGGGTTCTCGGTCGCTGAACGGCGAGTGGTCGCCGACGGGGTCGAGAACGTCAGCGAGGCGCTGATCGACATGGCGGCTGACTTCAACGGCTTGGTCGTGACCACCGGCGGCACCGGGTTTGGTCCTCGCGACCTCACTCCCGAGGGCACCAAGGCAGTGCTCGAGCGGGAAGCGCCGGGCTTGGCCGAGGCGATGCGGTTGGTCAACCCGCTCGGGCGTCTTTCGCGCGGGCTCGCTGGCACCCGAGGTCATGCGCTGATCCTCAATACCCCTGGATCGACCAAAGGATGCGTAGAGATGACTCAAGCGGTGATCGATGTTGTTCCCCACGCAATCCGCCTTATGGCCGACCAGCCGACCGACCACTGATGGTCGCCGATACCGCGAACCAAGCAGCACTCGATGCCCACTTCATGCGGCGGGCCATCGCGGCCGCCGCCGACTCGCGACTGGTCGCACCCCCAAACCCGTGGGTTGGCTCGGTGGTCGTGGCGGCCGATGGCGAGAGCTTTGTTGGCTCGACCGAGGCGCCCGGGTCTCGCCATGCAGAGATCGTCGCCCTCGATGCCGCTGGACCCCAAGCAAACGGCGCCACGGTGTACACCACCCTCGAACCGTGCAGCCACCAAGGACGAACCGGTCCGTGCACGACGGCGCTTATCGACGCAGGCATCGCCCGCGTGGTGGTCGGGCTGGGTGACCCCGATCCGCAGGTTTCTGGTAGTGGCATTGCCAAACTCGAAGCCGCCGGAATCGAAGTCACCGTCAATGTCGAAGCCGACGCCGTCCAACGCCAACTGGCGCCCTATCTCACCCACCGGCGCACGGGCCGGCCGCTCGTTGTACTGAAGTTGGCGGCCACCATCGACGGCTACCTTGCGGCGTCGGACGGCTCGAGCCAATGGATTACCGGCGAAGCAGCCCGCAACGATGTGCACCGGCTGCGGGCCGAAAGCGACGCCATTTGTGTTGGTGCCGGGACCGTGCGGTCCGACGACCCAAGCCTGACCGTGCGGTCCTACACCCCAGCGGTTGCGGTCGGTCGACCCCTCGATCCGTTTCGAGTGGTGCTCGGATCGGCGGGTAGCGACGCCAAGGCCCAACCGATCGAGGAATTCACCGGCGAGCTCGAAGATCTGCTCGACAGTTTGGGCGACCGCTCGATGCTGCAGCTGTTGGTCGAAGGCGGGGGAGCGGTGGCCGGGGCCTTTCATCGGGCCGGTCTGGTGGATCAGTACGTGATCTATATGGCACCCGCGTTCCTCGGCGGAAGCGACGGCGTGGCGATGTTTGGCGGGCAAGGTGTGGCCACCATGTCCGAGCTGCGCCGAGGAGCTTTTGAGTCGGTAACCCAGCTAGGCGACGACATCCGTTTGGTGGTCTCGCTCGACCGGTAACCGGCGAGGCAAAACCGTTAGGGTCGTCAGATGCTTCGACTCGTTCTCCCTAAAGGTTCCCTCGAAAAGCAGACCTTCAAGCTGTTTGAAGACGCTGATTTGGCGATCCATCGCAGCTCAAGCGTTGGCTACAAAGCAACCATCAACGACCCTCGAATCGACGAGGTGCGGATCCTGCGCCCACAAGAGATCGGCAGCTACGTGGCCGAGGGGCTTTTCGATATCGGCATCACCGGCCGGGACTGGATCGAAGAACCGGCGTGCGAGGTGACCAGCCTCGGCGAGTTGCGTTATTCGAAGGTTACCGCCAAGCCGGTGCGCATCGTCGTAGCGGTGCCCGGCGACAGCGAATACACCTCGGTGAAGGACTTGCCCGACGGCGTCCGGGTCTCGACCGAGTACCCCGAGCTGACCAAGCGGTTCTTCAAACAGGCCGGCGTCGAGGCCGACATTCGCTTGTCGTACGGCGCAACTGAAGCCAAAGTCCCCGACATCGTCGACGTGGTGGTCGATATCACCGAGACCGGGAACGCGCTTCGCGCCGCGGGGCTAAAGATCATCGACGAGATCCTCCAGAGCTACACCGAACTGATCGCCAACCCCGTGGCCGCTCAGGACCCCGAGAAGCGTCATGCCATGGATCAGATCAATACGTTGTTGCAGGGTGTGCTCGACGCTCGCGGCAAGGTCTTGGTGAAGATGAACGTTCCGACCAACGCACTCGACCCGGTGATCGAAATGTTGCCGACCATGAAGTCGCCGACGGTCAACGAGCTCTTTGGCGGAACGGGTTATGCCGTGGAGACCGTGGTGCCGAAGTCCGAGATCAACATCTTGATCCCGGCGCTCAAGGACCTTGGCGCCGAAGATCTGATCGAGCTGCCGATCCTCAAGATCGTCGAGTAGGGGTCATTAGCCGGGCAGGTCGAGAACCTGTCCGACCAGTAACAGGTCGGGGTTCGACGGGTCGACCAATCGGCTCTCGTTGGCTCGGATGAGGTCTCGCCAATACGCCGTCAGTTCGCGCTTCGAGGGGGCACGGTTGAGGCGTTCGGTAAGCACATCGTTGGCGATCGACCAGAAGTGCTCCCCTTCTACCACCCGCCAGGTGGCGCGCTCGATGGCCTCGGCCGTCGCTGTCGTGGCGCCGAGGCCGACCATCGTGAGCGAGCGTTCGGGCGCTTGAGGCGCCGGATCGGTGGAAGGCGGTGAGGTGGAAGGCGGTGAGGTGGAAGGGGGCGCAGTAGCGTTCGGGTCGTCGAGGCGAACCATGGTGACCGGTGGGCTCGGCTCGCCGAGCGCCTCAGCGAGCGATGGAGTGGCGAGCCCGGGCACGGTTGCGGCGGTGAGTACGAGGCCGACGAGTGGTCGAACCATCGCCGGGGTGAGCCGGTCGAGCAGCAGGCTCGACGTGCCGGTGAGCGCGACGAGCAAGTGGGCGACGGCCAGGACCAGCAGGTACCAGCTGAGGCCGATCGCAATGACCCGCAGGTAGGTCATGAACGCGACGGCCGGGTCGGTCATCGAGAACCAGTCGGCAACGCCGTTCGATGCGGGAAACGGCAGCGCGTGGGCTGCTGGGCCGTGGAGCCCGAGCAGAATCCACGCCAGTCCGGCGATGGTCAGTGCGCTGCGGCTCACTCGGCTGGTGATCATCGTACGGTCACCGGAACCTCAACCTGGTTGCCCGATGCGTCGGTGAGGGCCACGTGTCCGCACAAGCCAGCGGGTTGCACCTCGGTGGTTTCATCGGGGACGGTCATCGGCTTCACCACCGCTGACTCGCCCGGAGCTGGCCAGTTCGTGAATACGTACAGGTCGCCGCTACCCGGACGGAGCACGGCGGCGGTAGGTGACCCGTCGCAGTCCCAGTCGCCGGTGGCCACGATGTCGCCTTGTTCGCCAACCGCATACCGGTAGCCGTCGTGTTCGATCACTAGGGGCGGGGCGGCCGAGGTGGTGGGAGTTGCCGGCTCGGCGGTGGCCGCGGCCGGCAGGGTAGACGGAGCTGGGCTGGTGGAGACGACTGGCGCCGGGTTGGTCGCGAGGGTGGCGATCGAGTCGGTCGACCGGTCACCCGGGAAGACGAGCAGAGCGGTTGCCGCCAGGCAAACGGCGAGTCCGGCTAGGGCGTTGCGGGCCGAAGGGGCGCTGAGCATCGGAAGTTTCAGCCGGCCGAGCTTTCGACTTGGGGTGCGCGCTTGTTGCCCCACGGTCGGGCGCCATGACTCCATCGCCGCCGCCACACTGTTGGCCAACTGGCGAGCCGTGCTGCGTTTGGCCGGGTCGTCGTGGGTCGCATCGGCGGCCACCGAGCGAAGAGCCGATGCGAGTTTGTGCGACGTCTGGGTTGGTTCGCATTCGTCGAGGCGCCGCAGCAGCATGGCGCCGAGCTGATCGACGTCGATCGAGGGCTCGTGGTCGCCGGCCAGGGTGAGGTCGCAGAGCACCAGTCGGCCCGTTGGGGCGACGATGACGTGGTCTTCGTGGATGCCGCGATGGGTGACCGCAAGGTCGTGGAGGTCGGCGATCGTTGCGGCGAGCGATGCCACCCCTTGCCCGATTGCCGGAACGTTGGTTGGTGGTGAGGTGTGCCAGGTCTGCTCACCAGCGAATTCGGTGCGAAGCAGGGCCACCTCGCCGTCGTCTTCGAACGAGACCAATTCGACCACGCCCGGGTGAGCGGCTCGTTCGAGCATGGCCGCCTCATGGGCGAGGGCATGGCGGTCGTGCGGCGTGGTCGCCGTCTTGGTGACCACCAGTTGATCGTCGCCCAGCAGCTCCAGCTCTCCTGACATGTAATGAAATATAATGAAAAGCTTTGAAAGCGCGCAAGTTTGCGATGCTGGGGGCGGGTTGGCGTTAGGTCGGACCTGCTCCTGCAACGAGCAACGCGCCGGGGCTTGCCTCGAACGTTAGGCCGTTCGGCACCTCGTTTGGACCGAGGGGCTCGCCGTCGGCCCAAACGCTCGTGGCCCCACCGGTAATCGTTACCTTCGAGCCCCGAAAGGTTTGCACGGCAGGGTTGTCGAGGAAAGAGCGATCGGGAACGGTGTCGTAGAACGTCACCAGGTCTCGGCGGCTGAGCGGGCCGATGGCCACCACATCGAGCATGCCGTCGGTGGGGTCGGCATCGGGGCAAATGGCGGTGCCCGAACCAAAGTAGCGAGTGTTTCCGATCGCCAGAATCGTGACCTCGCAGTCGAAGGCTTTGTTATCGACCTCGATAATCGTGCGTTTGGTGCGGAGTCGGGGGAGTGCCAGTCCGGTCGCCACCACATACCGCCGGCCGTCGGTTGGCCACGGCAGGGTGTTGGCGACCTGATTGGTGGTGACCGAGAAACCCTGGGTGGCGATGGTCGCCGCCCACCCGTGCGGCGTGCGAATCGCATCGATCGCCGCTGGTTCCTCGAGTGCCGCGTCGACGGCCTCAGCGGTCGGGCGAGGCAGGTCGAGTGCTCGGGCGAAGTCGTTTCCGGTGCCGCCTCCCACCACGCCGATCACCACGCCGCTGTCGGCGAGTTGTTGAATGGCGAGATTGACCAATCCGTCGCCGCCCACACAAAGCACCCTCGAGACGCCAGCGGCTATCGAGCCAGCGAGTGCTTCCTGGTTCTTCGCAGCCGACGATTCTCCTAGTACCTCGTAGGTGACGCCCCGTTCGCCGAGTCGTTGCTCGACATCGGCGAGGGTACGCAGCGCTTGGCCCTTGCTGGCGGTGGGGTTGACCAGAACGGCTATCCGCTTGGTCGGGTCGAATGCGGTCACGTCGTCATGCAGTCAGCGGTGGACTGGTGGCGCTTGGTCGTTCGGTCGCCGGACCGCCGCGCTGGCGGTACAACAGGGCGAGGCCGGAGAGGACCACCGCGAGGGAGGCGATTTGCACGACGGTGTTCAGGATTGTTCCGAGGGCCATCGGCGCCGGGCTGCCGAGTAGGTCGCGAATGCCCCACACGCCCGACGGGCCGCTCACATCGACAATGTCGGCCAACTGCTCTTGGTCGATGCCAGCGCTGGCGATCGAGGAGATCGGCGCGGTGACGATGTTGCCGGCGAAGCTCATCGCGATCCACAGGGTGAACAGCACGATGAGGCGCCCGAGAATCGGCATGAGCGTGTCGGTGCTGATCCGCCACGACGCGGCGAGAAGGTTGGTCCGCTTGGGGGCGACCGCCGATGCGACGGTCACGAACGAGAACTTCACCCACAGCAGAAGCATCAGCGGCAACGAGACGATGCCGAGTAAGAAACCGAGCGCAGGCGATGCCGCCCCGCCGACCACCGACGACACGACGATCAACCCGAGGAAGGACAACGCGGCGAGTAACCCGAAGAGCAACCAACGCGGCACGTTGCGAACCCCAGCGATGAGCGACTCTGACCAGGTGGCTGGGGTGTCGTCGGCCGCCGCATGCATTTGGTGAGCGATCGACACCGATGCCAGCACGTACATCAACAACGAGAACGCCGCGGCCAACGCGAGCGGCACGAGCCAGCTCGAATCCCAGCCGGTGAAGTCATAGGACGGCCAACAGCCGGCGGCCAGGGGATCGTCGACACATTCGGCCGATCCGCTCCGGCGAGCCGCCGTCTTTTCTACTTGCAGGTCGGCGCTTGCCGCCCAGGCGGTCAGGGTGAGTGCGATCGACCCGGGCAGCACGGTCGCCATGGCGATGGTGAAGATGTGGCCGGCCCGGCGAGTCGCGAGGCGAAAGGTCTCGCCGATCCACGAGCCGACATCGGACAAACCGCTGGTGTTGGTCGGTGACGCATTCGGTGCCGTTGGTGAACCGGCAGTGGTTTGGGCGCCCCAGTTGGCGCCATCCCACCAGCGCATGGCTTGGGGATCCCAGGGGTCGGTGTACCAGCCGGGTGGAGTTGCTGGCTGGTCGGGTTGTTGGCCCGACCCGGGCGGTTCGAAGTCGCTCATCTACTGGGGCTGCCTAGAAGTGCCACGGGAAGGCGCTGAAGTCTTGGTCGCGCTTTTCCAAGAAGGCATCGCGTCCCTCTTGAGCCTCGTCGGTCATATAGGCCAGGCGGGTGGCTTCGCCGGCGAAGACCTGCTGGCCGACCAGGCCGTCGTCGATCAGGTTGAAGGCAAACTTGGCCATCCGTTGAGCGGTCGGGCTCTTCGAGACGATCTGCGCTCCCCATTGCAGGGCGGTTGTTTCGAGTGCGGCGTGCGGCACGACCAGGTTGACCATCCCCATCGCATGGGCCTCATCGGCGGAGTAGTCGAGGCCCAGGAAGAAGATTTCGCGGGCTCGCTTCTGGCCGACCTGGCGAGCAAGGTACGCCGAACCGAAGCCACCGTCGAAGCTGGCGACGTCGGTGTCGGTTTGCTTGAACACCGCGTGTTCCGACGATGCAATCGTGAGGTCGCACACCACGTGGAGACTGTGGCCGCCACCCACCGCCCAGCCGGGCACGGCGGCGATAACCACCTTGGGCATCGTGCGGATCAGCCGCTGCACTTCGAGGATATGAAGGCGGCCCACTCGGGCCGGGTCGATGCTTTCGGCGGTGTCGCCCTCGGCGTACTTGTAGCCGTCGCGGCCGCGGATCCGCTGGTCGCCACCCGAACAAAACGCCCAGCCGCCATCTTTGGGCGATGGGCCATTGCCGGTAAGCACTACGCAGCCAACGTCGGGCGTCATGCGGGCGTGGTCGAGGGCCCGGTACAGTTCGTCGACCGTCTGGGGGCGGAAGGCGTTGCGGACTTCGGGGCGATGGAAGGCGATTCGAACCACACCATGGTCGACCGACCGGTGATAGGTGATGTCGCCGAAATCGAATCCCTCGACCGGGGCCCAAAGCGAGCTATCGAAGATCTCAGAAACCGCGGAACCGGAGTTGCTTGACGTGTCAGACATTGCGATTCAGCCTAATTGCGTCTGGGCCTAACCGCGGAGCTCTCCCGAGCAATGGCCGACCAGATCCCAACGCTCGGCGGCATCGACGGCCCGGTCGAGGAACGCCCGGAACCGGGCTCGAGCCCGATCGGCGGCCGCCCCTTCACCGGCGACCGGCTGGGTGTTGGGCACCGGTTGGCAGGCCGTGGGGTAAAGGACACCCCAGGCCAAATCTTCGATGACCCGGTCGTGGCTCCAGTCGGGGCCTCCCGATTCGTGAAGCACCTTGCGGTAGTGGTCGATGAGTTCGGACTCGCGTTCGACGATCTCGGTGTTGTTGGAGCTCGACGACAGCAGCCAGGCGAGGTCGGTGCCCGGCAACGACTTGAGGCAGGTCTGCCAATCGAGGATCACCGTTTCGTCGGGCGTGGTGATGGTGTTGTCGAGTTCGTAGTCCATGTGGGTGAAGGTCCATGGCCGGGCGGTGTAGAGATCGAGCCAGTGTTCGGTGTCGTTGATCCAGCCGGCTTCGCAGAATGCCTTGAGTTCGTCCGAGTACACCGATGGCTCAGCGGTCTGGAAAGCCGACCAGCTTTCTTGGGTGATCGGGATACCGAGTTTGAGTGACTCGGCGTTCCAGTCGAGCATCCATGGCAAGTTGGCAATGTCGTCGCTCATCCAGAATTGGCCGTGCATCTTTGCCATTTTGGTGACCAACTCGACCATGGTGTCGAAGTCGGTGCCTTGGAGAATGTCGCCGTCGATGCCTTCGATCTTTTCGATCAACAGCATGTGGCTGTCCTTTGCTCCGCTTTCGGCGTTGACGAAACAGCGAGGGACCCGCATCGGGACCTCCGAGGCGAGGTCGCGGTAGAACCCGGCCTCTCGCGTGTAGTTCTGCATGACCGAGTTGTAGAGCCGGGCCATGTCGTCGTCGAGTGGGCACTTGGCGACCATGGTCGACGGCAAGTCGGTGTCGCCCTCCCAGGTGATGTGCACGAGGCCCACCTCGCCGAGCGCGCCGACAATTCCGGGCATGGGCTCGGTGCGGGCGGTCGCCACACCGGGGTGGTCCGGCTGAAGCGGTAGGAGTGCCTCGTTCAGCCAGGCTGCGTCGAGCCCGGCGACCGAGGTCGGGATAGTTTCGTTCGCTGCCATCTTGTCCCCCAAGCGTTTGGCTACTGACCCGGATCGTAAGCGAGATCGGGGTGCGCCACCAATGCTGTTCACCTATCGGTGCTGGGTGGTGTTCGAGGGTGATAGGCCCGTCGTCCTGTTGCTGGTGTGGCTCGTGTTGTTGGTGTTGCTAAAGATGACGGTGTTGTTACGGAAACGTAGAGTGACATGTGTCGCCAGTGTGTTTCGGGTGGCCAATTGGTCTTGATGTGCAACATGTTCGTAATATTGGACGCTATGAGTACTTCACGAGGCAACCTCGTGAGCGCCCTGGCGGCGGATGCGCTCAAGACCCCCCGGACTCTCGTAGCCGCCGCTTTTGTGGCGGCACTGGCTCTCGCGGCGCTGGTTCTTCCTGCTGCCGCCCAAGATGGTTCGCTCGCCGCCAACCCCAAACCCGAATCACCTCAACAACTCGCCGAGTACTTCGCCGCCCGAATCGACGTGCTCGAAGCCGAGCAGGTCGAGTTTCGCGGATTGGCCGAGGGGGCACTCGAGTCGGCAAGTCGGGGCGACCTTCCTCTCTCGACAGCCACCGAGATCTACCTGGCTGCCAGCGCGAAAGCCGACGCCGGTGAGGCCGAAATCCACCGCCTCAACAGCGTGGTTTCGGCCGGCGAACCCTTCGGGCTCGACGCCGCGATCTTTCCGGTCGGCGAAGTGACCGAGTTCATCGACAGCTGGGGTTTCGCCAGGTCGGGCGGTCGGCGCCACAAGGGCACCGACATCCTTGCTCCCCGAGGTGCAGACCTGTTGGCGATCGAAAGCGGCACCGTTCAACGCAAGGGCAACAGTGCGATCGGTGGGCTGTCGTTCTATCTCCTCGGCGACTCCGGAAGCCGCTACTACTACACCCACCTCGACTCGCTGGCCGACCAAGAGGTTGGCGAGCGGGTCATCGTCGGCGAAGTGATTGGGTACGTCGGCGACTCGGGCAACGCCCGAGGCACGCCGCACCTTCACTTCCAGTGGGCGCCCGATGGCAAGAGCGGCTGGATCAACCCGTACCCATTGCTCGCTGCATTGTGGGAAGCCGAGTACGGCTCGCCGCCGCCCGCCCGGTAACTAGCGGAATCGGTTCAACGCCGCTTCGGATCCTTCGGCGAATACCAGAACGGCGGCTGACCCGCGGGTCGCGTTGGCTACCGGTAGTTCGACGGTTTCGGGACTCGCTGCGGCGAGCTTGCGGCCAAAGTTGATGGCATCGGTGAACGACATCGTGTCGTCGATTCGCACGTCGTCCTTCACGGCGTTGGCGATGCGGTTGATCGCGAGTGGATCGCGGACTTCGGTCGCTTTCGAGAAGGTGGCTCGCAAGAACTGCTGTTGTCGTTCAATGCGGCCGAGGTCGCCCGTGCCATCGACCTTGGTAGAGCCTTCGATCCGTTCGGTGTAGGCCCGCGAACGCACAAACGCCAACGCCTGTACCCCGTCGAGGGTGTGCACGCCTGGGGTGGGCACGTCGAGCCCGGACTTGGTGTCGAAGGCTGCGTGTTCAAAGTCGATGTCGATCCCGCCGAGTGCATCGACCAAGCCCTTAAAGCCTGAGAAGTCGACCTCGAGGTAGTGGTGGACCGGGATGCCAAGGCTGGTTTCGATCGTTTCGATGAGCCGGTCGGGACCACCCTGGATTGCCGTATTGATCCGTTGTTCGCCGCCGGTGCCGGCGATCGGTACCCACAGGTCGCGCGGGAGCGGCAACATGAGGTTGCGGTCGGCTTCGACCCGCAGAAGAACGATGGTGTCGGTGCGTTCGCCGCCCACGGTGCCAACCGCTCCGGCATCTGGGTCGTCAGGGTCGACGTTCTCTCGAGAGTCCGAGCCGACGATGAGGAAGTTTTCGCCGGCGGCTGATGGGGGAGCCAGGGCGTCTTCGGTGTCGACCCGATCAATCGCCGAAAACGACCGACTCAAGATCAAGCCTTCGGCGAGCACCGCCAACAGAGCGAGCAAAATAATGAGCAGTAGCCAGCGCAACGGTCGGCGCTTCTTGCGGCGCCGGGGCGGCGGGCCCGGGTGGTGAGGTTGTTGTTCGGGGTAGGGGTCGGCCGGTGGGTAGGCGGCCGTTGCTTCGGGAGCCGGCACCGAGAATGATCGGGTGTCGACCGGGGCTGGTTCGCCATCGGCGAGGTGGAACGAATCGGTGTCGTCGTCGTCGAACACCGAGTGTCCCGGTGCGGGGTCGTAGTCCTCGGCGCGTGAGCGCGATGTTCGACGTCCCGCTGAATTCGACGACATGGCCTCGTCCGACCTTAAGAAGTAGTAGGTTCGTGCGCTGCGACGGTTCTTGCTTCGCTCACCCGTCCAGATGTATCCATTGTGCCTTTGAACTTCCCAAATACCATCGCGGGCCGCTTCTTGGTGCTGCTGTTTTCGGTCACATTGCTGACCGGTTCGGTCGCGTCGGCAAGTGAAGAGGACGAAATCGAGTCCAAGATCGCCGAGATACGCGAGGAACGCGAACAAAAGGCGGCCGACGCGGCGGCTGCGGCCGCCAAGATCAATCTGCTCGAAGCCGAGAACGAAGACGTCAAGGCGGCCCTGGATGCGATCGTCGCTTCGGTCGATGCCCAACAGGCCCGAGTCGACGCCGCCGAGGTCGATCTGGCCAATGCCCGCGGCCTGGTCCAAGCCAGCGCGGAGCAGGAAAAACAGATTCGCCGGGAGATCCGCAAGGCCGAGAAGAACGCAACCCGGTTCGCCGTCGATGCCTACACCGGCACGTCGGGCGCGGCGCAGGTGTGGTTCGAGACCTCTGACTTGTCGAGGTCGGTCCGCAAGGTGTCCTACCTCGATGTGGTGAACCAAGATCGCGACGACAGCTTCGACACCTTGCGGCAGCTTCGAGCTGACCAGCAGGACGTCACCGCAGTGGCCAAGGCCGCCAAGGCTGAGGTGAAGTCGATTTCGCGGCTCCTCGAACGGGAGTTGGAAGTGCTCGCCGAGCGGCGAGCCACCCAAGAACGGCTCCAGGCCGACGTCGAGCGCCGGCTCGCCGAGTGGAACCTCGAGTTCGACCACAGCCTCGCCGCCGACGACGAGCTCGCGGATCAGATCCGCAAACTCGAGGCCGAGCTCGATCTCATCCGGAACCCTCCGCCACCGCCATCGGCTGCTGGTTGGGTCTGGCCAGCGTCGGGACCGGTGACCTCGACCTTTGGGGTCCGGACCCACCCGATTTACGGCGACGACCGGATGCACAACGGCATCGATATCGGCGCCGGCACAGGAGCTCCGGTTATCGCCGCTGCAGCTGGCACCGTCACCTTTGCTGGCGGGAACGGCAACTGCGGCAACACGGTGATGATCAGCCACGGTGGCGGGTTGACCTCGGTGTACTGCCACATGTCGGCGATCCGCACCACCGTCGGCGCCGAAGTTTCGGCGGGCAACCGGGTTGGCGATGTTGGCTCAACCGGCGCGTCAACCGGGCCACACCTGCATTTCGAAATCCGAAAAGGCGGCGCCCCGGTAAACCCCCTCGAGTACCTGTAAACCCAGTTTCTGATCGCGCTTAACCCGCTAAGAGCCAATGTCTAGTCGCGGGACATCCCGTACATGTGTCGCGGGTCTTCCCGTACATGTTTGGGTCATTGGGTTTTCCTTGGTCGGCCGATGCGGTCATAGATCGGGTAGGCGTGGGTGTTGGCTTGGAGTTCGATGTGTCTGACGAG
>CALHTF010000162.1 GCA_938038815.1 uncultured Acidimicrobiales bacterium
AACCGGATACGACGGAGCGCGCGTGGCCGAAATCGCCCGCCGGGCCGGCCTCACCACCGGCGCCATCTACAGCCGCTACCGGGGCAAAGCCGATCTGTTGCTCGAAGCGCTCACCATGCGGCTCCCCGGCGAACTCGAGCGCGTCCTCAGCAGCGGCGAGACCCCCGATGATGTATCGACCATCTTGGCCACCTTGGGGTCCGAGGTGCTCGAAGATGTCGACGAACTCGGCGATGGCCTCATGCTCGAGACCTTCGCTGCGGCCCGCCGCGAACCCGATTTGGCTGACCGACTCCGTCACCGCCTCGACGACGAAGAACGTCAAATGTCCAAGCTCATCGAGGAGGCGAAGGCTGACGGGGTCTTCGACCCCGAACTCGACACCCTCGCAGTTGTCCGGTTCTGCCACTCGCTCGGCCTCGGCATGTTCTTGAGTCGGGTGATGGGGATGCCAATGCCCGACCCGGACGACTGGCGCCTCGTGATCGATCGCGTGATCGAGAGCGCAACCCCTCGCTCGCTCAACCCAAACGCCGAACCCACCGATGATTCCTAACAAGGGTTCGTCGAGAATTCGCCAACATTGTTTGTTCTTCCTTCCCGAACCGAAACCCACCAACCTGCATTGGAGCCCCCGATGACCGCAACCGAACCAAGGCCAGATCTCGATCCGCGCTGGGCCGACATGAACAGTGTCGACCGCATCATGGAGGTCCAAGAGATCAGCGACGCTGAACGTGACGAAGTTATTCACGTGGTCGAAGACAACTCCGATGCCATCTTCACCTGGAATTACGAAAAGGGTGAGCGAGCGCGGCTGAACAAGCTGTACGAAAAGGCCAAAACCTCACAGTGGAACGGCGAGACCGATCTCGACTGGTCGATCGAGGTCGACCCAACCCAGATCCTGACTATCGAGGACCCCAACGAGAACGCCTGGTTCCGTGAGAACCCCGACTCGCCGCTCTACAAGATGAACGACGAGGAGTACTCCCGCATTGCGGTCGAGGGGGTCAACTGGCGGCTCAGTCAGTTCATGCACGGCGAACAAGGTGCGTTGCTCTGTACCGCGAAGATCGTCGAAACCGTTCCGTGGATCGACGCCAAGTACTACGCCGCCACCCAGGTGGTCGATGAGGCACGCCACGTCGAAGTGTTTGCCAAGTACCTCGACACCAAACTCGACGGCGAATACCCGATCAACCCGCACCTCAAGATGCTGCTCGACGACATCATCAACGACAGCCGATGGGATATCACGTACCTCGGCATGCAGATCATGGTTGAAGGCCTTGCGCTCGCCGCCTTTGGTTTCATGCACGGCCTTACCGAGGAGCCCCTGCTCAAGAAGCTGCTTCGCTATGTGATGTCCGACGAAGCCCGTCACGTGGCGTTCGGTGTCTTGAGCTTGCAAGAGGTGTACGAAAGCCTGTCGCACAACGAGATCCGCGAACGCCAAGAGTTTGCCTTTGAGGCTGCCCTGCGCATGCGCGACCGGTTCCTCCAGCAGGAAGTTTGGGAGCGCCTCGACGTGCCGGTTCGTCCCATGGTCGAGCACCTGTTGAACCAACCCGACGACCAAAAAGAGTTCCAGCGCCTGCTGTTCAGCAAGATCGTGCCGAACTGCAAGAAGCTTGGCCTGCTCGATGCTGGCGACGGTTGGCTGCGCGACCGGTTCACCGACATCGGTGTGATCCAGTTCGAAGACTGGGCCGACACCTCCGAGGAATTCCTCGAGTTCGATGCCGTGAACCAAGACGCGGAAGCCGCTGCGAAGGCTGCTGCTACTAACTAGGGCAACTACCCTTGGCCCATGGGCCACACATGCTTTGACGTAACCGAATCCGACCACATCGCGCACATCACGATGAACCGGCCGGACAAGCTGAACTCGATGATTCCCGAGTTCTGGTCGGAGCTTCCGGCCATCGTCAACGAGATCTCCGATCGTGGGGCAGCACGAGCGATCGTGCTGTCCTCGACCGGTAAACACTTCACCGCAGGCATGGACCTGTCGGTGTTCACTGGCGGGATGGCCGGAGGTCCGCAGAGCTCGGCCGAGATCGGCCGGCAGCGGGCCAATCTGCGGGTCACGGCCCGTCATCTGCAAGAGACATTTACCGCCCTTGAGCGTGCTCGGATGCCGGTTCTTGCCGCCGTTCAGGGCGGCTGCATCGGTGGCGGGGTCGATCTGGTGACCGCCGCCGACATGCGCTACGCCACCGCCGATGCGTGGTTCTGCATCCAGGCGATCAACATTGGCATGACCGCCGATGTCGGCACGTTGCAACGGCTACCCAAGCTCATTCCTGAGGGAGTGGCTCGCGAGCTCGCTTACACGGGAGACCGTATGAGTGCTGAGCGAGCGTACGAGGTTGGCTTGGTCAACAAGATCTACGCCGACCACGACGAAATGCTGGCCGGCGTGCTCGAAACCGCCAAGACGATCGCCTCGAAGTCGCCGCTCGCCATTTGGGGCACGAAACAATCGATTAACTACGCCCGTGATCACTCGGTCGAGGATGGCCTCGAGTACATCGCCACCTGGCAAACCGGAATGCTCCAGCCGGCCGACATGATGGAGTCGTTCTCGGCCCAGGCCGAAAAACGCCAGCCCGAGTTCGACGACCTTTTGCCGGTCGAGCGCACGCTGGGGAACCAATGACCGACGTGCAACTTCCCCGAGGGTTTCGCGCCCACGTGGCCAATATCGGCATCAAGGACGACTCCCGCGATTTCGTCGTAGTGGCGAGCGAAGTTCCCGCCGCTGCGGCGGGAATGTACACCCGCAGTCGGTTCGCCGGATGCAGCGTGCGGCAAAGTCGAGAAGCCACCACGAACAACGTGTTGTCGGCGGTGGCGGTGATCTCGAAAAACTCGAACGTGGCCACCGGTCCCGAAGGCGAGGCCAACGCCCGTGAGGTAACCCAAGCGGTCGCCGACGTGCTCAACATTCCCCAGACCGACATCGGCATCGCCTCCACGGGGGTTATTGGCCGTCAGTATCCAATGGACAAGGTGCGAGCGCACCTGGCGACCCTGTCGACCGATTCGTTCAACGAGACCAGCGCCGTCGCGGTGGCTGAAGCGATCATGACCACCGACACCCACGCCAAGGTCGCATCGGCCAAGGTCGGCGACGCCACCATCGTCGGTGTCGCCAAAGGGGTCGGCATGATCGAGCCCGACATGGCCACGATGCTTACGTTCTTCTTCACCGATGCCGAAATCGGCGGCAATGATCTCGAGGCGGTGTTCCGCCGGGTGGTGGCCACCACCTTCAACGCGGTTTCGATCGACACCGACACGTCCACCAGCGATACGGCGATCGTGCAGGCGAATGGTTTGGCTGGCCCGGTCGACCACGACGAGTTCGAAGCGGCGCTGCACGAGGTGTCGCTCGGCCTCACCAAGATGATCGCGTCGGATGGCGAAGGGGCCGAGACCCTGATCGAAGTGCTCGTCGATTCGGCTCGCGACACCGATCAAGCCAAGCGGGTGGCGAAGGCGATCGTGAATTCGCCGTTGGTGAAAACCGCCGTGCACGGCTCGGACCCGAACTGGGGTCGGGTGGCGATGGCGATAGGCAAGTGCAGCGACGACCTCGACATCGACGAAGACATCGTGGTGATTCGGTTCGGCTCAACCGAGGTGTACCCGACGTTGCTCGCCGACGATGAACTCGAAGGCCTCAGCAGCTATCTCGATCACGATGAAGTGCTGATCCACGTGAGTTTGAATATCGGCGATGCGGCGTTCACCGTGTACGGCTGTGACCTCACCGACGGGTACGTGCGAATCAACGCCGACTACACCACCTAACCGCCGCCACCCCACAGGATCTGATCGCGTTTGACCCGCTCTGAGCGGGTTCCACGCGAAAATTTCGGGACGGGGTTAGAGGTCGGCGGGGCGGTAGTCGAGTTGTAGGTCGCCGAGTTGGACGAGCGTCGAGCTGACCCAGCCGCCGATGGCGTTGAAATCGTCGTCGATAAC
>CALHTF010000163.1 GCA_938038815.1 uncultured Acidimicrobiales bacterium
GACACCTGCACCACGGTGGCGTGGGACATGCGGGCCCACGGCAAGTCCGACCCGACACCGGGGGAGTACACCCGCGATCACTCGTTAGCCGACATGCAACGGGTCATCGGCGAGGCCGACGCCCCGGTGGTGCTCGCTGGCCACTCGCTCGGCGGGTATTTGTCGCTCGCCTATGCGTTGACTCACCCCGAGCAGGTGCGTGCCCTGGTGCTCGTGGCCGCTGGCCCGGGCTTTCGCAAAGAAGAAGCTCGCGAGCAGTGGAACGAAAACGTCGATCAGTCGGCCAAGAAGTTTGAGGTTCCCGAGGGCAGCGAAGAGTTGTCGAAGCATGTCGATAGTTGGGTGCTCGACAACCTTGACCAGATCACGGTGCCGACCCTGGTGATCATTGGCGAACACGACAAACGATTCGCCGCATCGGCCAGCGTGTTCGAGAAGTACCTCGACGTGCGGGCCACCGTCGTGGTGCCCGATGCCGGCCACAGCGTGCACAAAAAGCACGCCGAACCAGTAGCTGCGGCCATCAAGGACTTCCTGGCCAGCCTGTAAACCCACGTTCTGATGTGGTCAGCTAAGACTCGGTGGTCGGCACGTATGTGCTGTTCTTTCGTTGCTGCTGGACTATCGGCGTTGGCGCGTTATCGAGCGCCGTTGGTTCCTACCATCTGGGTCCTAGATCGAGTTCTAGACCTATGAGTACCACCGAGCCGTCGGCGACCAACTGTCCAATGACGGCAATGCCGGCGACGAGTCTTCCGGAGGTGATGATTTGGCGATAGTCGGTTCTTCCTGGAATCACTTCTGCAAGATCGTGGAACCGTGAGGCGAATTCGTCTTCGATTGTCGGTAGCTCGAATCGGAGGAAATCAATTCTTGCTGGTTCGCCGTTTGGTCCGCGTTCGTCGGTGAGCTGGGCGTCTAGTTGTTCGAGGAATCGGGGGTCGACCCTTACGGGTCGCCTTTCGCTCAACGTTCAGTTGTGGGAGCGGGTTCGCTTGTGGCGATGTGCTCGGCGACGTTTTCTTGAATCCGTTGAAGGAATGATTCAGGGACTTCTTTGAGATCCGAGACGATTCCCGAGCGGATGATTTGGTCGCGCTCGTTTGGAGCGAGCTTCTCAAGTTCCGCCGCGGTCCATATCTTCTCGGTGGGCATAGACACACAATAGCGCTCGGCTGCGACACGGTTTTCTCGCGGCGCATTCCAGAGCGCCGAAGTGCCGTTTTCGCTTGGGTCGCACCGATGAATTTGCCTGCAGTTATGAGCGCTGTTTTCGGACAGGGCGGCGGTACTGGACGTCACCTTGCGTTGCGTGCCCATGAATCGGCCGAATCGTTCGTTGCTTACCCGGCCAACACAAAAAGGGTTCGATCAAACCCGCACGCTTCATCGATTCGCGGCAACTAGTGGTTCCCTATTGCCTCGGTCTAGGACTGTTCGTCAACGTTAAAGACCAGCAGCTCGGCGAATGCTTCGACGAGTAGGGCCGGGTCAAAAGGTTTCTGAAAGGTCCGGTCGGCTCCGGCGTTGCGGGCGTGGCCTAAGGCATCGACGATTCCGTCAGATCCTGTCACGCTGATGATCGGAACCCTTTCGCCCCATCGGGGTGTATTTGCAAGCGAAGGCAGTCGCAGGTGAGTAATGAAGGTCAGTCCGCCGTCGCCCGAAAGGTTTCCCTGCTCGTCCTTAAAGAACATGTCGACAATCAGCGCGTCGTATTCCCGCTCGCCGCAGAAAACGGCGGCCTCTGCGCGGTTGAACGCCAAGTCGCAGACGATGCCGAACGCACTCAGATAGTCGGCCCACTGATGTGCTAGATCGAAATCGTCCTCGACGATCAACACCCGTTTCTTGGACTCGGTCACCGGGTGACTCTTTCTGCCTCGATTTCCGACAGGACGACCAGCAGACTTTCCTCTCGAAGTGGTTTGGTGAGAATCCGTCGGTGCGCGAAGTCTTTGAGTTCTTGGTCTTGGCTGCCGTAACCCGTGACGAACACGAACGGGATGTTGCGGTCGCCGAGTTCGGTAGCAATCGGGCCGCTGAACTCGCCGTTTAGATTCGCGTCGAGTAACACCAGGTCGAATTCGTTTTCTTCGATCGCCGAGAGTGCTAGTGGCACCGTCGACACCATCTGTGATTGGGAGATATCGAATCGGGCCAGGGTGGCGCTCGTTTCTTTGGCGATGAGGAAGTCGTCCTCAACGATCAATACTCGGAGCGAATTCGAAACGGTTCGAGCCTTAGGTCGCGGGTCGACTTCGAGTCGTTGCGGGTAGGGACTGGGGGTGACGATTGTGGAGGGCAACACAAACTTCGCGACCACCCCCGTCTGAAGCATGTCGAGCGTGCTTACGGCGTTGAACTCGAACGCCAAGGCGTTGCGAATGATGGAGGTTCCGAGTCCCTCTCCTGGGTTGGCTGTCACGGGTGGTCCGTCGCGTTCGGCCCAGTCGATCGTGATGTCACCGTCGACTTCGTGCCAGGTGAGGTCTACCTGACCCTCTTCGACGCTTAGCGCTCCGTACTTGGCGGCGTTGGAGGCGAGTTCGTGAACCACCAACACCAAAACGTTTGCCACGTCGGGCGCAACCGTGAAGCTTGGTCCGGACACATTGACGGCGTCTGGGTTAAGGAGCTTGTAGGGCTTTAGGGCTCGAAGCAGTAGCTCGGATAGCTGGACGGGTCGCCATTCGTGTTCGGTCAACAGGTCATGGGCAGCGGCGAGAGCCGAAATTCGCTCATCGAGAGATGACACGTACTCGTCCACCGACGCGGTGCCATCGGCGCTTTGGCGCATAAGCGAGCTCACCAACGCCAAGATGTTTCGGACACGGTGGTTGAGCTCACGCACCATGAGGCCTAAGCGTTCGCGGTGGGCCCCGTGAAGTTCGCCAGTCGTGTGTGCTCGGCCAAACGCAAGCTGAAGGGCGGTTGCCATGCGCAGGTCGGCATCGGTCCAGTCCTCGCATCGACCCTTAGTCGACTCGATGTATTCGGCAAACGAGGCGCGAGGCAAGAGCCGCAATCCCTCGTCGGTTGTCTGAATGTCCTTCTCGTGTTGGCCGGCCCACCGTACCTTTTGTTCGACCGGGTTCCGGAAGAAGATGATCGCGTCTACGAAAGGTATTGGTCGTCGGAGAATGATCGCTCCACCAGCGAGCTCAGCGACATTGGGAAACTCTTCGGCAAAGGACTGGATCACCAGCGGCGTAAGAGCAGGTGCGTCGCTGTGCTCGAAGGAACTTGCTTCGGACAAGATCGCCCGGATTGCCGCCGGTTCTGGACACAGGCCGTGGCGGAGCATCTCGAGTCGTCCGACCTGGGCCACCCCATCGCAGTCGATCAGCTGGGATAGATCGGACTTTGCGCTATCCCAGTATGTTGAAAACCCGTCGGGTGTATCGTCGATCACCAGCAGCGATGTCGCCAAAGCGGTAGTTCGTTCTATGCGTTCGGCCTGGTCGTTCTGCACGAGGTGCTCGATCATCATCGACAGCGACTGACCTACTACTTCGCAGGCCATGATCGTCATCGAGTCGGGGAAACGATCCTCGTAGTGATGAAAGGCGAAAAGCCCCCACATTTCACCATCGACCACTATAGGCAGCGACAATGTGGCTCGGACTCCCATGTTCTGGAGATACTGGGTATGCACCGGGACACACCCCCGTAGGACGGCGAGCCCTAAGTCGAGCGGTTCGGCGTTGGCGTTGCCAACTGCTTGGATTGGCGACTGGGTACTATCGACACTCGAGATCACTCGGATCGGCGTGGTCGCGTACAGCTCCCGTGCCGATTGTGGAACGTCGTGCGCCGGGAACCGAAGACCGAGAAACGAGTCGATACCGGGGCCACGTGACTCGGCGGCAATTTCTCCTGCACCGTCGGGCAGGAACCGGTAGGCCTTTACGCGGTCGTAGCCAGTCAGATGGCGTAGCTGGTCGACGGCCGAGTCCAACACCTCATCGATGGTCGTCGCTGCCGACGCTCGCTTGATGATCCGTTGAGCCGCAGCCACCGCTCCGATCGGGTTCTTTGCATCCTTGTTGTGTGGCACCAGCTCGATGACCAGTCGATCATCGTTGGTCGCATAGACCGAGACATCGAACGCTTGGCCCCCACTGGCCATTGCAGTGGTGGCGACGTATTCGCGTTGGGCCCGGATCGTGGTGTGCCCGGCCGCATTGCGGATTGAATGTGCTGTCTCTCGACCGAAGAGCTCGGTCGGATTGGTGCCCAGCAGGGCCTGCGAGTCCAGCCCAAGGAGGCTTGAAATGTTCTCTGACACATGGCTGATTTCGCTCAACTGCATATCGGTCGCGACCAGCACGCCGACGGGCTGCACAAAGTCGATCGTTCGGATCGGCTGGGTCTCACAATTCTGTAGAGCTAGCCGTTCGGCCTCGATACGTTCCTCGGGGGTAGGCGCACTGGTCGAAGTCATGGGTATGGGTGAGCCTTTTGGTTGATGCATTGTCCGACGAAGGTAAAGACTGCGCTTGCGCCCAGCACAGCTTGTTGGCGTTGCTCGGCGCTTCGGTGATTGTCGTCGAGCCAATCGCAGTAGTGCAACCAGCGGTCCTTCCGCCCATCGAGTAGCGCGTCGAAATAGGCGGTAGCCGCTTTGGGCTGGGCTTCGACGGCCCGGCGACGCAGCACTTCGGCACCCAACGACGAACCCTCAAGCGCATAACCGACACCGGCGTGAAACGATCGGTGGGTTTGCACCTCGAAGGCATCTCCGGGTGGCAATAACCCACCCTCAAAGATGGCGCCCCCGCCGTCGTGGAAGTCGCCGACAAGGTGCTGGAGTAACTGTTCGGACCGAGCCGGCAGTTCCGCTGCTTCGCAAGCGGCATCGAGTTGGGCACCAAATCGACTCACAACGTTGTGCATGATTTGCAGGAAGCGCTGGTAGCCCTCTTGGTCAGCGACGTCGGCGTGGTTGGTCATAGCCGCGTCAGTTGTCTTGTGGACGGCTTTGGTCTCGGACCGTATGAAATACCTGCAGGAGGTGACACCGTCGGACACGATTAGTTGCCGGCCCGTACGAGGCTGATGCGATCGTCGTCGAGTTGTCGGGGTGAGAGTTGGGGAACTTGTTCGCATATGCGAAGCAGCGCAGCCCGATTGAGGGGCTTCGACACGAAGAAATCGGCTCCGGCCTGCAGCGACGACTGCCTGTCGGCTGGATCATCGGAGCCTGAGCAAATTCCCAAAATCATCTGATTGAACCGTTCGTTCGCTCGAAGTTGGGCAATGCCATCGGACCCTTTCGACACCGTCAGGTTGAGATCGATGACTACGAGCGCGGTCTCGAGTTCCGGCTCGGGTGTGCTTTCAAGGTGGGCGAGAAGCGACTTGAAGTCGACAAAGTGCTTGAGCGCGCTCGCAATATGCTCTTTCCGGAAAGAGAAGTCGGCGATGAATTTCTCATCCGACGAGTCGTCGACGAATAGCACGGTTGTGACCGGCCACTCCGCCGAGGTATTCATCGGCGTTCGGGCAGCGTGATTTCGAAGCGCGCGCCGCCGAGGTCGCTATCGATACATATGATGTCGCCCTGGTACTGCGACACGATCCGCTGGCAGATGGAGAGGCCGAGGCCGATGCCGTCGATCTCGTCCTGACGGTGCAGCCGGTCGAAGAGACCAAAGATCTTTTCTTTGGCCTCGTCGGGCACACCTGGTCCGTTGTCTTCGACGACCAGAATTGTGTCGGACCCTCGCCCGAACGCCGACACCTTCACAACTGGTTGTTCTTTGTCGTTGAACTTGAGCGAATTTCCGATCAAATTTTGGAACAGCTGCGTGAAGTGCACACGAGCGCCTTCGACCGATGGAAGTTCGCCGACCACGATCTCGGCGTTGTGCTCGGTGATCGCCAGCGAAAGGGTCTCGTCGATATCTTCGACAACGTCGCGAAGATCGATGACGGTTTCTTCAACCTTGGCGTCGATGCGTGAGTACGCCAACAGGCTGTCGATGATCTGACGAAGCCGGCCCATATTCTTGGTGATTCGGTTGATCACCTCGCCCCGTTCATCTTCGTTTTCAATGATGTCGCGGTCGAGCAGCATGGCCGAGAGCTGTTCGATCATCCGCACAGGTTCTTTCATGTCGTGCGAGCACACATAGGAGAACCGGTTGAGTTCTTCGTTCGAGCGAGACAACTCGGCCAAGGTGTTAACCAGCTGTTTTTCCTTGGCGTTCTGCTCTGTGACATCGAGAACCACACCCATGATGCCAATCACGGCGCCTTCGGCATCGACCCCGGGCATTGCTACGACCTTGACCATGCCTTCTTCGCCGGTCCCGCGTAGCAACCGGATCTGCATCTCGAATGGCAGACCGTTGTCGCGAAGCTCTCGGCCAGCGACAATCAGGTCGTCGACGTTTTCGGGATGCACGAAATCGGTGAGGCTGGGCGTGGGTTCGCCAATAGCCGGTTTGTCGATTCCGATGATGCCGTACAACTCATCGGATATCGACCCGCGGCCCGATTTGAGGTCGAGGGCAAAGTGGCCGAGCCCGGCGATGTGAGCCGCGGCGCTGAGTTGGCGGTTACGTTCGCGAAGCGCAGCGGTGTTGTCGGTGATTAGGACGATCGCTCCTACCATCTCGCCAGATGCCGAGAAGTGCGGCACAACACTCATGTGCGCGCTCGCCTCGGACTGTTCGATGTCGATGTCGACCCGGCGGCCGAGTTCCATCGCCTGGGTAATGCTCGATGACAGTTCGGGGTAACCGGGAGGAAGCTGACAGCGGGTTACGTGAGGCAAAACGAGGTCGGGCGAGACCCCAAAGAGCTCCTGGGAGGCTGAGCTGGAGTGGGTGATGTTGAGCTGGCGATCGACCACAAGCATCGGAACCGCAACGTTGTCGAGAATGCTTTGCAAGCTCTGGTTGACCGAGTTGAGTTGTTGCGAGTTGACCTGAAGCTCTTCGTTGACCGTCGACAGTTCTTCGTTGGTTGATTGGAGTTCCTCGTTTGAGGTCTCGAGTTCTTCGTTGGTCGACTGCAGCTCTTCGTTGCTCGACTGGAGTTCCTCGTTGAGCGCCTGAAGTTCTTCGTTGGACGTTTCGAGTTCTTCAACGGTGTGTTGCAGGTTGGTTTGGGCGATCGCCAACTCACGCGACAGCTGTTGGATCGCCTCGGAGTTTGCGGCCGCATTCTCGCCTTCTTCGCCGCTTTGATCGACGACGATTGAGTCTTCTTCCCATTCGGTGAATACGACGAGTGCCGTCGACTCGCCAACATCACCAATACCTTCGTTGATTGGGTACACCGTGATTCGGTGTCGGTGCGAGGGTTTTTCGGGGATTTGTCGGGCGAGTCCTTGAATTGTGACGCCCTGACGCAACGCACTGGGCACAGCGACCCGGACGTCCTGGCTAAACGGCTCGATGAGCAGCGATGCCGCCGTAGTGTCGACTGGGCCAGCGGCGACTCCGATGTAGCGGGACACGTCGCCGTAGGCCTTGAGGATGTTTAGCTCCGAGGACACCAGGAGGGCATCGGGGCCTAACGCCGAAACGAGTGACTCGAATCGGGCGGTCGCCAACGCCAGGTCGCGTGCTTCGGGAGGAGGAAATGCTTGCCCACCACCGGGTGCCTGGGTCTGCGAAGCCATCGAAGCACCGCTTCGCGGCGTAAAGGCCTTTTCTCGGATTTCGCCTCGGTCGGCTGTGGGTCGCTGGTAGAAGATGTGTTTGAACTGCCCGCTCATTCGGAACAGCGATTCAGCAGCAGCAACCGTCTCTGACTTGCCGAGGAACAAAAGTCCGTGTGGCAGCAGCGAATAGTGGAAGCGGGCGAACACGTGCGCTTGAAGTAGCGGCTGGAAGTAGATGAGTAGGTTGCGGCAACTCACCATGTCGAGGTTGAGGAACGGCGGGTCTTGGGCGAGGTTGTGGACCGAAAAGATGACCTTTTCGCGTAACGACTTCTTGACCGTGTAGCCGCCGGGTGCCTCATCGAAGTACTCGTCGATGTAGTGCTTCGGCACTTCGTGCAGCGAGGTTTCGGGGTAGAAGCCCCGGCGGGCAACCTCGATCGCCCGGTCGTCGATATCGGTGGCGAAAATCTGAATCCGGGTGCGCTCGTAAGCTTGAAGCCCGCCGAGAACCTCGGCGAAAACCATGGCGAGCGAGTACGCCTCTTCGCCCGTCGCGGTACCGGCGACCCAAACCCGAATGTGGCTTTCGCGCTTGGATTCGACAATCGATTCGATATGGCTGCGGATTCCCTCGAATTCGCCAGTGTCGCGAAAGAACGAGGTGACCGAAATAAGTAGGTCGCGAAAGAGGAGGTCGACTTCGGCGGTAGAGGCCTTGGCGACCTTGACGTACTCTTCGAGGGTTCCGGCACTTACTGCGATCATCCGCCGCTCGACGCGGCGTTGGAAGGTTGCGCTTTTGTAGTGGCGGAAGTTCACACCACTGTGGTCGAGCAACAGCTGGATAAGCTCCGAAACGCTGTCCATGTTGACCGGCGACGCACGAAGTTTGTCGAGGTCGCGGGGAACGGCAACGATCTTCGAGAACTGGGCACCGATTTCCTCGGGCGACATAACCAAGTCGACACAGCCCGTCTCGAGAGCGCTGACCGGCATGCTTGCGTACTTGGCGGTGAGTTCGTCCTGGGAGATGGTGATACCGCCGTTTTGGCGGATTGCTCGGACACCGTCGGAGCCATCGGAGCCGGTACCCGACAGCACGATCCCGATCGCCCGATCACCCTTTGCCTCGGCAAGCGTGGTGAAGAACAAATCGGCCGAGGGTTTCGGTGCGGCGGGTGCTGGGCTCGGGTCGATCAGCCGGAGTAGGCCGTTCTCGACAATAATGTTCGAGTTCGGCGGCGTGATGTAAATAGCGTTGGCCGACGGTTTGAGCTTGTCGGTTACGTCGAGCACCGGCATGTCGGTCTCGCGGCCGATGATCTCGGCCAACATACTCTTGTGGTGCGGCGCCATGTGCTGGGTAACGATGTAGGTTGCCGACAGCACCGGTGGCAGGTTGCGAACCAGGTTGCGCAGTGCTTCGAGGCCACCCGCCGATGCCCCGATGCCGACCCAAAACACTGGATCGTCGGCGCCGGCTGCGTTGACGGTTTGTTGGGTGGGGTCTTCAGGTTCCACTTCGCGCTATCTCCTCGTGTCACCCGCCTTGGCTTGGTCAAAACCTAGCAGGAACACCCGAAGTGAGCAGAGGGCGCACTGGGGAAGACTGTGCGATAGGGGCAGGATCTAGAGAAGTCGAATCTCGTCGGCTCGAAACCCCGTAGGGGACGCCGCCGAGGTCGGCCAACTCAACCGAACCGAGCTGCCAACCGAGGGCCGCGACCCAATGCGTAACTGGGCGCGATGGGCCGTAGTGATACGGCCGACGATCGCGAGTCCGAGGCCGTGGCCGGTATCGGCATGACCCGGATAGGACAACTTCCGTAGCGGTTCGCAGGCCACATCGATGTGTTCGGGTGGGATTCCGGCGCCATCGTCTTCGACGAGCATCTCGATGTAGCTCTTTGAGTGCGAAACCGACACCCGCACAAAGCCGGAAGGCGAAGACCGGTGCTGCACCGCGTTGCGAATGATGTGGTCAAGACAGGTATGCACTGCGGTTTCGTCGATGGAGCACACCACGGGATCGATGTCGAGCATGATCGAAACGTCGCGCGGTACGTCGATCGCCGAACAGACGTTGGCGACCAAATGGTCAAGATGCACCGGTTGAGGGGCGTCGTTGTCGGCCGGCGCCGCGGCTCGCTCGAACTCGAACAGCGCTTTCAGCAGGGATTCCATCTGCTCGTTCCGTTCGACGATCATGTCGAGGTGGGCAGCGGTTTGGGTGCTGACGTCCTCGCCCAAGTCCTCGCGGATAAAGCCGACGAGCGTGTTCGTTGTCCGGAGCTTGGCCGAAAGGTCATGCTTCGCAAGACTGGCGAATCCCTGTTCGGGACGAGTCGGGGTTTGTACTACGTGCATCTTGCCGCCCTGGTTTCTAATAACGTTTGAGTTGTCTTTCCGTACTTGACCTTTCGGCCAGTCGACGGGTGACTTAAGGAAACCTTGGTGAAAGTTGGCTCGTGGAGTGCAGCCTCAGAGCTTGATGATCGCCGGATTATGCGCAGGAATCGAAATCGCCATTGTCGTTCCGACGCCCGTACCCTCCTCGACCCGAATCTCGCCGTCGAAGTTGGCGAGGATTCGGCGACAAATCGCCAAGCCGAAACCTAGTCCGGGGGTACCCGCTGGGTGCAGGCGTTCGAGAAGTTTGAATACTCGTTGCCGATCGGCGTGCGGGATTCCGATTCCGTTGTCTCGAACCCGGATCTGCACATGTTCTTCAACGATGCCGGCGGTCACCACAATCTCGAGTTTGCAGTCGGGGCGGCGGTACTTGATCGAGTTGGTAATCAGGTTGATGAGGGCGCGGCTCAGGAGATCTTCGTCAGCCCAAACCTTGATCTCGTCGGCGATACGAACGTCGACCGTTCCGCCCGCTTCGACCAGATCGGCGGTCACGAAGTCGACTACGGCATGAACAAGAGGAGCGAGTGGCACCTCGGTTAGCGTCGAGCCTTCGCGGCGCAGACCCGAGTACTCGAGCATCGACAGAATCAACCCGTCGATTCGCCCGAGTGTTTCGTCGAGTCGGGTGCCGAGATCGATAACGAACTCGCTTTCATTGCCGGATTCCGCGAGCAAGCGGTCGCCCAACATACGGGCGGTTCGTACCGGCGCCCGAAGGTCATGAGCAACCATGTGGGCGAATTCGTCGAGCTCAGCGTTGGCTTCTGCGAGCTGCTTCCAAGTGCGGACCAGGGTTGCGAGTGTTTCGTGGCGAGCCATCGCGTGGTGGATCGACCGTTCGAGCGACTCGAGGGTTAGTGAACTCTTCGTAAGGTAATCCTGGGCACCCAACTCGAGCATCGACCCGGCGCCGGCTGCATCATCGCTACCGGTTTGCACGATTACCGAGCACTCAGGTGCGCATTCGACAATGGCCCGCACGACATCGTCATGCCAGGCGTCGGGGAGGTTTAGGTCGACAAGCGCCACCGTGGGGTCGTGGTCGTCGAGCAGCGCAAGTGCTTCGACAAGGCTTCGAGCACGAATGATGTTCCATTCGGGTCCTTGCATTCTTCGAACCAAACGAGAGATGTGCTCGGCATCGACATCGTCGTCCTCGACGATGAGCAGCGTCTGGAGATACCCCTCGGGCTCGCTTCCCGCCCCTTCGATGACCTTGTGTCCCGCTGGCGAGTCGCCGAGGATGATGACTGCGTCGTCACCGATCGACACCTCAATATCGCTGGAGTTCATCTTCGGCTTCCCGCCGATCGTTGTGGTTCGTGGGGCCTTTTCGAAGGGATTCATATCTACAACTCGAATTCTGAGAGATCGATGTCGATGGATGACCGGCGAGTGAATTTCGACTCGGGCGAGTCAAACGCATAGCTGTCGTGAGAGGCCCGCGAGGGAAGCGACTTGACAAAGTCGACCATTCCGGAGAATTCGCCTGGTTTGGTTTCGACCCACCGTGCGCCCGACCGGAAGCTCTTTTCGATGTCTTCTCGGCGGGTGGAGGTCGAAAAGACCACGACCGGAACCTGCCAGAGCACGGGGTGCGCTTGAAGTTGGGTCAATGTGCGGTGGCCGTCGAGTCGCGGCATACGCAGGTCAAGCAAGATGAGGTCGGGGAGTTCGTTGGTCTCGAGCGACCGATTGAGGGCAATGAGGAGCTCGGTGCCGTCGTCAACGAAGGTGAAATCTGCTGCGATTCCCGACTCCTCGGCGGCGAGGACGGTGAGCAGGTGCTCGTTTGGGTCATCGTCGGCCATAAGGATCTGCAGGGGTTGTGTCGCCGCGCCGGTTGCTGGTTCGGTGCTGAACTGCTTCGGGTGGATTTGTTGCATGAACTTCCCCTTCGATCTTTCGAACGCCTATTGAGTTGTTTCACCGCCGTAGAACCCACCTATCGGGTTTCGTTGGGTAGATGTGAGTGGTTCGCTCATATGCGCCAAACTTGGTGCCTAGTCCGACAGCGCTTCAACGGCGGCCGCGAAACTCGACGGATCGACGATGGCGTTGTGGAACTCGAGCAGGTCGTCATGGGAGATCGACGGACCCTCATGGGTCTCAAAAAGCTCGGCGGGAAGGTGCCATTCGTAGCACTCAGCCCCCGTCGCAACAAGCAGGTCGAAGGTTGGCCCAGAAATCTCGTTCACCGTTACCTGGGTGCAACACTTACAGGTAAAGCGAAACTCGCCTTGCTCGGTCTCGATGCATAGGCGTAGACGGATGTCGGCAATCGTCAGATTGACGTCACCGCAGGTCGAACAGGTGGCGCGGATTCCAGGCATGGGAATCCATCGGCACGTTTGCTACACCCAAAAGGTCCGATTGGACCAATTACGAGCGTTGGTTCTAGTCCATACGGACGGGAACAAGAACTACCAGACTTCGCCGGTGGGGAGCATCCAGCGCACCTGTCCGACCGGAAAGGATAACGTACCTGGCCGAGGCTCCTGGACCTCATCGTTTTCGTTTGTGGAGTTTGGATCCAAGTTAAACGAGATACGAGTTGCCGTGTCGGTAGTGGTGGACATTCAGGTGCTCCGAAATCATCAATGGTAGGTGGCCATTTCGGCCCGCTTTTTAGGTGGACGCATCCCGACTCAAAAAGTTGCAATAAAGTCGGGAGTTCTTGGTTCGCTCCCCCGAATGGATCGGTTGACCAGCGTCCGAGTTGAGCCAAGCTTCGAGAATTCCTTCACAAGATGTCTTTCGGCCCATCTCGATCGCCTCACATTCCTCCGGGAGGCTCCCCTGGTTAGTGCAGGGTTCCGGCGCAAATTGTGCCGGCCGGGGTGTTGGTGTCGGTGATCTGGATCCGGTGGTTGGTGCCAATGGCGCAGCTATTTCTGCGGCTGCCGGTCGGGCCTTCGATAACGACTTCGATGGTGTCGGTGGTGGTTCCGATCGCGATAGTTACTGGCAGGTGCGTCGGGGTGAAGGTGTTTGTAGGGGAGTCGCCAATGGTGATGCTGACGGTTGTGGGTTCGGTTCCGTCGATAATGACGAACGGTTGCTTGAGACCTAGCTCAGGTGGTGCGCTGGTCGGTTGAAAGACGCTGCCGACGGTGATGGCCAGGGTCATTGCGGCGAGGGTGGTAGCGGCGCCAAAGAGTAGACGGAACCGCTTCGGCCGTGTGACGGGTTGGGTTGGTGTGTGGGTTGGGGCGAAGTGTTCGGTGGTGGGGGAGTGTGGGGCTGGTTGTGGTTGGGTGAGGGTTTCGACGAGGTCGATGACCGACAGGTCCTTGCTGAGGACTTGGACATTGGCGAGTTGTTCGGCTTCGGTGTGGATGTGCGGGGCAGCGAATCCGGTGAGGATGACGATTTCGCCGTTGTAGCCGCTGGCCCGGAGTCGGGCCGCGCATTCGACACCGTTTGCTTGGCCGGGGATTCGGTAGTCGCAGAGCACAAGGTCGGGTTGGATTTGGAGTGCGATGTCGACGCCCTGGTCGCTTGAGGTTGCTCGGGCTACTACTTCCAGGTCGCTCTGCATGTCGAACGCCATAGCCAAACCTTCGGTGTAGGTGGCCTGGTCATCGATCATTACGACCCGTTTCGGGCACCGGTCGCTGCCGGGTTCTGTGCGGGTTTGTTGGTCCGCCGTGCTGTTGATCATGGCCTTTGTAACGGCACCGTCGGTACCGATGGGTAACGAGGTTCCCCAATTTTGGTGACGGGTGCGGTGGCCCAAAGGCACTAACCAGCGTTGCGGTGAGGCTGAGGTGTGCCGTGGCGGCGTCCGGGTTGGGACCGTTTGAACTCTTTGCGACTTTTTGGCCCCGTACGAAGTCCTTCAGGTGAACCCCCTCAACAAATGACCGGAGTATTGACACAAAGATGTTCGCAGCAGATATCGATTTCGCAGGTGGCTTTTCAGACGCCTTTGGTGATCTGATCGGGTTTGTCCCGAAGATCATCATGTTCTTGGTGGTCTTGGTGATCGGCTGGTTCATCGCCCGCATCATTCGCAAGGTTGTCCACACCGTGCTTCAGAAGGTCGGTTTCGATCGTATGGTCGACCGGGCTGGTCTCGGTGGCCACATCGAGCGGGCTGGTTTCGCCGACTCGGGGCTGTTGCTCGCCAAGATCGTGTACTTCATGATCATG
>CALHTF010000164.1 GCA_938038815.1 uncultured Acidimicrobiales bacterium
TCGCCGATGAAGTCGGCGAAGTTGAGGTAACACACCTGCGACGCGTAGTTGCCCATGAATTCCTCGCCCGGGTACGGCACCGACGCATCGCCCGGGAACACATCGATCATGAACACTTCTTTGTCGTGGGGGATATCGCACGGCACCTCAAAGATCAGGTCTTGGCCTTCGCCGTCTTGAATCCACGAGTACTCGTTCAGACAGTCACCCACCTGCGCCTCGCCCAACGCGATGGGGTCGCCCTCGTCGAGCGCCTTGTCCCAGTCAAAGGTGGTAGGAGGCGAGACTTGTTCGCCCTGGTCACCTTCGCCCTCAGCCCCATCGCTCTCTTGCTGTGTGGCGTCGTCGGCGCCGACCCCAAGAAACTCGGTCCGTTTCTCGCCGGTCGAGCACGCGGCGAGCACGATCATCGCTGCGAGCAGCAACAGTGCTGCGACAAGAGTGCGTGAACGAGCCATTGGTCTCACAGGTTCCACAAAGACACAATAGAAGTACGGCCGACGGCCTAATAAGCCGGCAGGATCCGGTCGATCTGTTCAAAGCTGCGGAACATCAAAATGCCGATCGGCAGAATCGCAATCGCCCACACCGGCCACTTGCGAAGCTTGGTGCCGGCGGTCGACAACAACGATGCCGCCAAATACAAAGCGAGGGCCGCGGCGCCCCACCCCAGCGCACCCGGTACCGCGGAGGTATCCCAACCGAGTCCTTCATCGAGGGCGCCGTCGGCCGCTGCCGAGATGGTGTTGGCCGGTTCGGCACCGCCGTCGGAGTCCGAGCCGTTGCCCGCCGCCGCGGCGACCGATGGGTCGTCGAATTCTCCGGCATCACCAGCATCACCAGCATCACCGTCTTGGACCTCGTCGGCCCCCAGGCCCGAGTCGGCGTCGCCAACCGGGTCTTGGCGCTCGACGCCCTCGACTGGTGAACCAATGAGTTCGGCGGTGACGATGATCCGCTGGCGAGCCGAGTACTTTGGGTGACACGCCGTGAGGGTGAGGCGGTTGTCGCCCCAGTCGTCGAGCACACACGTGTCTTGGGGCGAAACGACGAAATACCCGGCCAACGCGGGTCGGTCGACCATGTCGTCGATGGCCCCTCGGCCGACGCCTTCGGGTGCGGCCACGATCAATTCGTCCTCGACCGACTCAGCCTCCAGTTCGGCCCGAGCCTTGGCCTCGAGTTCGGCATCGATATCCGACGTGGCGAAGAAGGTCATGCCGTCGATCGCCCCGGCGCCGTAGTTCACCGGCAGCTCTTGGGGGACCATGGTTGTTGGAACCGATGACTCCGGCACGGTGGTGGCGGCCGGTTGTTCGGTGATGCGGCCGCGGCGGCGAGCTTCGGCGACCAAGGCTTCGGCCTCGCGGGTGTCGTACCCCTCTTCGACACAGAAGCCGACCCGGTCGATCTCTTGGTGGCCCTGCACCCGGTAGGTGAACTGGCCCAGGATCGAGGTGACGATGATCTCGTCGCCGGGGGCGAGGTTGTCGATGTTGTGGAACGGTGCGCCGTAGGTGGTGCGGTGGCCGGCGAACGCCGTGTTGCCGGCGGCGCCGGGCGCCACCGTGCGGGTGTAGCGGCCCGGACCTTTGCGTAGGTCTTCTTCGCTCACTCCCTCGACCACGATCTTGTCGACATCGATCGAGGGGATCTCGATGCGGGCGACCTCTTTACCGCCCTCGGGATAGATCAGCGGCAGCAGCGACGGGTGAATGGTGGTGGTCGTGGTCGACGACGGATCGACCTCGGCCAACGCTTGGACCTGATTCGGGTCCTGGCCGTCTTGGTTTGCCAGTGTGGTCGGCGGAATTCCCGACGTAACCGGCGGTGTGTCGGTCTCGGCTCGGGGCTCAAGAAACTCGGTGGCTGCCTCAAGTTGTTGTTCAAAGTCGTCGCGCAGATTCGATTGGGCTTGCGCTTCTTGGACGCCGGTGCCCCAGAGCTGATAGCCAACGAATAACAGGGTCACGATTCCCGAACCGGTCAAAAACCGGCCGATTGCCCCAAGCCGTCGAGCGAACTTGCGGTGCCGAAGGTACTCCTCGTCAGGCGTGCCGACGATCGAGCCATAAAACGACGTGTCCTCCTGCTCCTCCACACGGGAAAACTTAGTTGGTCGGTCGCCGCTAGTTCAGCCCAGGGCGAAAAGTGTCACGTTGGCTTTCGGGGTCGTTTAACCAGGCTTTACCTGTTGGCCCAGCTTCGGTCGCGCCGGTAGCTTCGGGGGTGTGTCCACACCCGTCGTACGTCTCCGCGAGGTGGTTGCACTGCTCGGACGCTTCCCCGCGTTGGCCGGTGTAGACCTCGACGTCGAGGCGGGCGAGGTGGTGCTATTGAAGGGGCCGAACGGCGCCGGGAAAACCTCGCTGTTGCGGCTCTGTGCTGGTTTGCTCACCCCCACCAGCGGAGAAGCGACGGTGCTGGGCCACGACCTGTTCACCGAGGCGAAAAAGGTGCGGCCCCGGGTCGGGTTACTCGGTCACAAAACCGGGCTCTACAACGACCTGACCGTACGCGAAAACGTCACCTTCTGGGCCCGAGCGGTCGGGGTGGCGGCCAACGATTCGGCCCACGCAGCCGAAACCGCACTCGAACGGGTTGGGGTGGCCGATCGACTCTTTGACCAACCGGTCGAACGCCTGAGTGCCGGCCAACGGCGGCGCACCTCGATTGCGTCGATGGTGGTCCGTCGGCCCGAGCTCTGGCTGCTCGACGAGCCACATGCCGGACTCGATCAAGCCGGACGCGACATCGTCGACTCGCTCATTATCGACGCCGCCGAAGCGGGCGCCACGGTTTTGTTGGCCTCGCACGAACTCGAACGAGTGGTACGGCTCAAACCTCGCCACGTCACGATCGCGGGAGGCGCCGCCGATGTTGCGTGACGCCGTGCTCATCGCCCGCAAAGACCTCCGCATCGA
>CALHTF010000165.1 GCA_938038815.1 uncultured Acidimicrobiales bacterium
GAGGCTCGGCTCGGGCGACCAAAGAGGTAACCCTGAGCGAGGTCGCACCCGAGTTCGGCGAGCTTCTCGCCCTGCGATGCCCGCTCGACTCCTTCGCCAATGGTGATGACACCCATCTCCTTGGCGAGGTTGCAGACATGCTTGATGATCATCGTGTCGTCGATCGACGACTCGATTGCGCTGGTGAACAGACGCGGGATGCGGATGGTGTCGACGGAGAGTTCTCGCAGGGTGGCGAGCGACGTTGCGCCGCCACCGAAGTCGTTCAGACCAATGCGGATTCCGGCTTCTTTCGCCCCTCGAATACGTTCCCAGGTGAGGTCACGATTGCGTGCCATCGCCTCATCGGTGATGTCGAACAGAAGGCTTGACGGCGGTAGACCCGAGGTAGCAAGAGCGCCTTGGACGATCGACATGAAGTCTTCGTGCTCGATCTGCTGGCCGGCGATGTTGACCGAAAGAATCAGACTGCCACCAGTGGCCTGGTTGCGAGCCTGGGCGTCGCGACATGCCTGCTCGAGAACCCACGTGTACACGGGCACGGCAAACGCCGAACGCTCGAGCTGGTGGATGAAGTCGCGAGGAGTAAAGACCTGCGCGCCACCGGTCGACGAAGCATCGATCCAGCGGAGCAAGGTGTCGAAGCCAACGATCTGGCCGGTCTTGGCCAGCACGATTGGCTGATAGAAGAGGTGAAAGTCGCCTTGGGCAAGTGCCCGTTCGATGCTTTCGCCGTCGGCCCGCAAACGAGGACGGTTGGTATCGGCGTCGTCTACGAGCACCACCTCGCCGAGGGCTTTGCCTGCCGCTTCGTGCGACGCAACGCGAGCGTCGGTAAGGATGTCGTCGGCCATCTGGTGGTTGGCGGTACCCATGCACACACCGATTGCCGGCTTGATCGTGATGGTCTCACCATTGATCGCAAAGGGCTCACGGAGTGTAGCGATGAGTGCGCGACCCCAATCGCGCATTTCGCGAACCGATCGCTGCGCAAAGTAGATCGCAAACTCGGTACCTTGTTCGCGGCTGACCTCGCCCTTGGACCCGGCTTCGGATTTGATGCGGCTGGCGAGCAGACGGAGAACTTCGTTGCCGACCTCAGGTCCGTAGACCCGGTTGACTTCAGGAATATCGAGGATCTGAACGATGGCGACCGCACAACGTTCACCGGGCCACTGGCCACGGGTCAGCCGAACATCGATGCTCTCATTCAGCGAACCTGGTCCGCCCAGGCCGGTGAGCTCATCGCGCTCCGTAGATTTCTTTCGCTTCAACACGAGGCAGCCCCCTCTCTCTACAGTCTCTACAGACTTTTTCAGTTTCGTTTCGAACAGGTACCCATCGGCGCAAATGGACGATGATTTAGCTGGTTAGGACACTCGTTTGATTTCGTGAGCCCCCGGCAACAACGTGTCGAGATGGCTTTGGCGTTCTGGCCGGCCGAAGAGGTAACCCTGCGCAAGGTCGCACCCCATCTCGACCAGCGCGGTTCGCTGTTCGAGATGCTCGACGCCGGTGGCCATAGCCACGATTCCCAGGTCGTGGGCCAACGAGATCATGTTTTTGACGATCACCGTGTCTTCACTCGAGATTCCGAGTCCGGCAACAAACGCTCGGGGAATCGAGATGGCGTCGACCGCCACGTCGCGCAAGGTGGTGAGCGACGAAACACCTGATCCAAAGTCGTTCAGACCAATGCGGACGCCTTCTTGTTTGAGGCGCCGCAACCTCGACCAGGTCTTTTCTTGATTGGTCTGGAGCGCTTGGTCGGTGATGTCGAGCAGCAGGTGCTCGGGCGACAAACCACTTGAGCCAATAGCGGCAAACACACTGTCGGCGAACTTGGGTTCTTCGAGGTGCGATCCAGCGATATTTACCGACACGAACAATGGGCGGTCGAGGCGCAGACTCCAACGTTGCACGGCCCGGCAAGACTCTTCCATCACCCAGCGGTAGATCGGCACCGCCAGCTCGGACCGTTCGACGAGGTGGAGGAATTCACCAGGCAGGCTCATCTGCAACCCGTCGGGCGAACCAGCGGGGTCGATCCAGCGAAGGAGTGCTTCAAAACCGATGAGGTCTTTGTCGCTCGGTGTCACGATCGGCTGGTAGTAGAGGCAGAACTCATCGTTGGTAAACGCTTGTTCGAGGCGGTCGTCGACCTTGGACGACGGCGACTCGGCGGGCGTGGCCGTCGAGACGTAAACCGCCAGGTCAAGCCCACTACGGCGGGCGTCTTTCATAGCGCTTCGAGCGCTGCTGATCAGGTCAGCTCCGTCGGCGTGACTGGGTTGGCGAAGGGCGGCGCCCACCACAACGCGCAGCATGCCGATTTTGTCACCGGTCTCGATTGGTTCGCGGGCCATGTTCAGCAGGTTCTGGGCGAGCTGGGGGAGGTCGACGCCCCGTACTTCGTGCAACAAAATCTGGAACTCAGGACCCAAGCCTCGAGCGATGCCGCCATCGTCGGGACCTACGACGCTCCGCAACCGGTCGGCCATGGTGGCCAGCACATAGTTGCCAAAGTCGGGCCCGAACTGATCATTTACGTCGGCCAAGTTCTCGACCCGAAGCAAAATGACTGCCGCCGGGTTCATGGTGAGCTGCGAGGCCATCGCGCCATGAGCCCAATTGAGAAAGGTCTCGCGACCAGCCAATCCGGTAGTGGGATCTGGTGCCATTTCGCGCAGCAACGACTTCTTAAACATGTACCCCCATCGGCAAATCGCTCACCGCATCAAGCGACGGGCCCCCAACGGGGTTCAAAAATTGGGGTCTACCGGGCGAGCGCTTCGGCAAGAAGTCGCATCATGGCCCCAGCATCGAGTCCGAGTTGGCGGCCGTTGGCCACGAAATCGTCAACCAGAGCTTTGGTCTTGGCGTCGGCGTCGGGTTCGGGGGTTCGCATCACCACGGTGCCCCGGCGACCTCGACTCACCACAAATCCGTCGGCCTCGAGTTCGCGATACGCCCGGGCGACGGTGTTGTTCGCCAAGCCAAGGTCGCCAGCGATTTGACGGATACTGGGGAGCTTGGCGCCTTGGGCTAACTCGCCCGTGCCGATCGCATGGGCAATCGCCGCTCGGAGCTGGATGTATGGCGGGTCTTTCGATTCGTCGTCGATCTCGATAATCATGCCGCCACCTGGCCACTTGCCGGGACCGCAGGAAGGTTGCGCCGGAAGAATCCAAAGCGGGGAAGCGTGCGAATGGCCAGGAAGAAGCCTGCCATGCCGAGCAGTGCACCAAGCACCGATACCACCCCCGCGAGTACATTTCCCTGCAACGAGAACAACGACTGGAATGACATCTGAAAGCTCACCGAAGCTGTCATGAGCGACGCTCCAAGGACCGAACCGATTGCGGCGCTGCGAATTGCGTGCCGGGCGGCGTTTCGGTCGGGCTCACCTTTGGGGTCGGGAGACTGGACGGCCCGACGAGCGGCGGCCGCTCCGAGCAGCACCAGCACCAGCAGGCCACTTGAGGTCATCATGACTTGATTCACGCTGACGACATCGTTGAACTGCCCGATGCTCGAACCCCAAACTGGAAGAAGCGCCGTAAAGAGCACAGACGCCAACGAAAGCACCATGATCGGAACCCACACCCACGGTGTTACGTAATCCGACACGGTTCGGCGTTCAAGCGATGCCGACCTCACATCATCGAGACGAGGCCGAGTCAACTCGCCAACGATCGCCCCTGCGCCATAGCCGACAGCAAGCACACCAAACGGCGACAACTCGAGCGGCACATCGCCGGTGGCCCACGCCAGCAACAAATAGCCGACGATCGTGATGATGGCGCCTACGGCTCGAAAGATGCGACTGCGCCAGATAAACAAGCGCACCATCTCGACATTTCCCGCGGTGAGCGGTACCGAATACAGGTCACCAAAGAGCGACAGCTGCTTATCGTCGGGGCGCACGAACGCACCGACGAGCAGCACGAATACGACTAAAGCCACCACAAGTAGAAGCAAAAACGGCATGTACTCTTTGTATCAATACAGGTGATACAAAGTCAAGATACTTCTTGAGCTTGCTCCGCTCGGGGCCGATCACATACGGAGATGACGGCCCCCACTCCCCCCTCCGAACCCCGCGCTCGCTCACGAGTGATGATGGCGTTGGTCGCGGTGTGTGTGGTGGCGGCGGCGTTGTGGTTCTTTACCCGAACGGCGGGCGACTCGAGCGAAACGTTCGACCCCGGTCCGGCCGTGGCGTGTACCGACGACGCACCATCGGCGATCCTCGAACCAGGGTGCGGTGCATGGTTGGGGTCGACCGATCGCGACAAAGATTCCCTCGATCTGGCAACCCAAGAATCGACTCTTGGTCGCCAGTTCGACCTGGTTCGCCTGTACGAGGTTGGGCCCGACGCCACCTTCTTCTCCGCCGACCACCAACGCTTGGCCGACCAAGGCCGCACGCTGGTGTACTCGTGGAAGGTCAGCACCGATGGCCCTACCCCCTGGGCTCGGGTGGCAGCCGGCGAGTTCGACACCGAGCTCGCCCGCGCTGCCGAAGAGATTGTCGCCTCGGGTCATACGGTGCTGTTCTCGTTGCACCACGAGCCCGAAGATGATGCAACCGAGCGGGGCGGGTCGTTCGGGACCAACGCCGACTACGTCGCCATGATGCGCCGAGCCCACGAGGTGATGGAACCGATCGGTGGCGATCAGATCATCTGGTTTGTGAACTACATGGGGCACTCGTTCGGGACCTTCGAACAGGTCGAGGCGATGTACCCCGGCGACGACGTGGTCGATTGGATCTCGTGGAACCCGTACAACTGGTTTGGGTGCAACGGCGATGCTCCGTGGAAGAGCTTCGCCACCCAAGCGGCCCCGTTCTACGAGTGGGCGGTTACCAACCATCCCGGGAAGCCGTTGATGATCGGCGAGACCGCTACCAACGAAGATCCGAACGATGCTGAAGCCAAAGCGGAATGGATCGATGCGCTCTCGGCCGACCTGCCCGAGCGGTTCCCTAACATCCGAGCGGTCCTGTGGTTCCAACAGAGCAGCGAGACCGGCTTCTGCGAACGACGCTGGGATTCATCGTTCAACTCGACCGATGCCTTCACGTCCCTCGCCGAAACCCCGTACTTCAACCCCACCCCCCAATAAACCCGAACTCGGATGCAAAAGCGTCGCTAGAGCATCAACTTTGCATCCGAGTTCGGGTCAGGTGAGGGCTTTTTGGATGACTGGCGGGAGTGGTTGCTGGTGGACGATGGTGAGCTTGGCGGTGGTTCGGGTGAGGGCCACGTACAACAGGCTGAGGCCGTTGGGTTGTTCGAGGATCCGGGCTGGTTCGACCACGATCACGCTGTCGAACTCGAGGCCTTTGGCCAACCAGGGCGACAACCACTGCACACCATCGCGCTCGAACTCGGCCGCAGCGGATGCACCGATTACGGCCACTCGCCCCGATGCCAGCGCCATGCGTTCGGCCAGCACAACATCGGTGAGCGAATCGATGTCGGGTACCTCGACCACCTGCGGGGCGATGCCGATCTTGCGGATCGACTTCGGGGCGGTGAGGTCGGGCGCTAGTTCGGCCAAGACCGCCGAGGCAAGATCGTTGACCTCGGCCGGCGACCGGTAGTTGATCGTAAGTTCTTGGTAGTTGAAGTCGGCGATGGTTTCGGGCAGATGATCGGCCCAAGTTCCAGGCTCGCCGATCGACCGTTGCGCGAGGTCGCCGACGATGGTCATCGATCCGCCGCGAGCTCGGCGAGCGACCATACGCCACTGCATCGGTGTGAGGTCTTGTGCTTCGTCGACGATCACGTGACCAAAGCGCCACGCCCGAGCACCGGCCGCCAACTGTTGCAGCGTGACCCCGTGGTCGGCGATGGCATCGTCGACATTGTCGACATCGATCTCCGACAACGGCGCGCCGTCGTTGTCGAGCAGCGGGTACCCCTCGGGCTGCTCACGCAGAACATGATCGCTCATTCGAAGCTGTCCCGTTCGTTGGCGGCCAACTCTTCAAGCGACCAGAACTCGCTCTCGTCGTCTTCGGTTTCGTCGTCGAGAAAGTCGTCGGCGTCGTCGGACTGATCGTACGCATCGGCCAACTCGAATTCGGTCGCCTCGTCGCGCTCGACGGTGCGCTCAGAGTCGATATCGCCGCCCAATGCGCCGCCAACGAGCCACAACAACTCGTCGAGCAAGGGCACATCGGGCTCGCTCCACCGGAACAAGTCGAGCTCGGACTCGCTCACCCGGTCGCGAGCGAGCAGTGTTGTTTCCTCATCGGCGAGTCCGGCCGAGCGACCGGCTTCGCGCAGCAGGGCGGGCGAACCGAGCAGATCGTTGAGCGCCTGTTCGGGGGTAAGCGACGGCCACCACCGCAACATGAAGTGCGACACGTCGGGCGACAACGTAAAGGCAGCTCGAACCTCGGCGTAGTCGCTGAACGCATCGTCGAACGCTTTGGCAGCCAGCGCATCGACCAAGCCAGCGCGGAAGTCGTCTCCCCCATCGTTGTGGGTCCGATGTCGCTGCGCGATGTCGAAAAGGGCAACGACCTCATCAACATCGAGACTCACCTTGGCCGACCCGTACCAGGCATCGAGGCCGACTGTGGGACGCCGGCGACGCATGGCCACCGCAGCAGCCAACACGTCGGCCATCACCGCCCGACCTTTGATTTCGGCTACCTCGTCGGGGTCTTTGCGGCCGAGGCGGATACCTGGATAGAGCTCGCTGGCGGTGACCGACACCACGCCGGTTTCGCCGAGCGAAGGGAGCACGCCGCTGATGTAGGTGAGGAACTCGGTGGTCGGACCAACAACCAACACGCCGCTTTCGGCCAACGCCGCTCGTTGGTTGTAGAGCAAATACGCGGCGCGGTGCAGGGCCACGACGGTCTTGCCGGTTCCGGGACCACCCTGGACAACCATCGCCCCTTTCGATGGGGCCCGGATCACGGCATCTTGTTCGGCCTGAATCGTGGCGACGACCGTCTTCATCTTGCCGTCCGACGGAGCGTTCAGCGCGGCGAAGATCGCCGCCTCGCCCCGAAGACCTATCGTCTGTTCGAGGGTGTCGGCATCGAACACCTCGTCGGTGTAGGCCGTGAGGTCGCCTTGGGGGCCGTAGATGAAGTGGCGCCGATGGACCACGCCCAACGAATCCAGCGGAGTCGCCCGGTAGAACGGCGCCGCGGCGTGGGCTCGCCAGTCGACTAGCAGCACCTCGTCGGTTTCGGAGTCGATCGTGCTGTCGACCACGCTGAGGCGACCAACGCAAAGCTGCTCGCCCTGGTCGTCGGTGATCCGTCCAAACGCCAACGCCGAACCGGCAGCCTCCAGGTCGCGAACCCGACGGATGGCGTGCATGGCCCGGGCCGAGGCTTGGCGAACCAGCACCGCCTGAGCGGCAGCCTCGCCTTCGCCGTCGTCGTCGGCGAGATCGCGAATACCATCTTCGGTTTGTTCAGCCGACTCCTCGGCAAGGCGCGTCGCATGGGCCTGAGCATCTTCGAGATGCTTGGCATGCACACGCCTGATGCGGTCGATAACATCGCGTTCGGACCGAAGCTCTTCGGTGAGTTGTTGGCTGATCCATCAAGCATTCCAGCGAACCGCCCGAAGTCCTCCGCCAACCCGAAATTTCTCCAGAAACCCCCAGAGCCCAAAACGAACCGAAGGCCCCTGGGGAAGCAGGGACCTTCGGCCGGTGGGGTGGATTAGGAGTTCACGATTGGCCGTTAGGCATCAAAGACTGCGCCGGTGTCGGTGCCTTCGGGGTTGGCGTTGCCGCCCCGCTGGCCGCGTCGACCACGCTCGCGGCGCTCACCTTCGCCGTTCACGAAGTCGGTGGCCTTGTCTTCGGCACCCTCAAGCTTCTCGGCGGCCTCTTCTTCGGACATGCGTCCGGCTTCGACAGCGGCTTCGACCCGCTCGGTCATGTCGGCGACAAGAGCGTCGACCACTGCATCGACCGACACGCCCTGTTCTTCGGCGATGTCAGCGACGGTTGCACCCGAGCGGAGTTCGGTACGCAGTTCGTCTTGTTCGAGGCCGAGCACCTCGCTCAGCGTTTCGAGCTTGGCGCCTTTATGGCCCCGCTTGCCGTGGCCACGCTTGGAGAACTCGCCGTTTACCCGGGCTTCGGCCTTCTCGACCAAGCCAGCCGACTTCTCGGCCGCCTCCTCTTCGGTGATGCGTCCGGCTTCAAGCGCGGCGTCGATTCGGGCCTGACCCTGCTCGACCAAGTAGTCGATAACGGTCTGGGTGGCGACACCGTTGGCCTCGGCTACCTCGGCCAAGGTGGCGCCGTCGCGGAGCTGCGAGGCGAGGTCTTCGCCAGAGATGCCAAGGATGTCGGCCAGTCCGGCGAACTTGGCCTCCCGGTCGCCTCGGCGATCGTCTTGTTCTTGGTCGGGGGCTTGGGTCTCGACCTGGGGTACCTCGCCGTCCTGTGCGCCGGCGGTGCCGATGTCCATGTTGGCTACGCCGAATACGCCGCCGGTGAACATTGCGCCGGCGAGTGCTGCGGAGGTGAGGAGTCGTTTGGTGGGGGTCATTGGGTGTTCCTTCTGTTTGATGTTGATGTTTTCCGACCCGGTAGCTCCGGGGCATGAACACATCTTGAAGGTGGTTCCCAAGAAGCTTCTCAAGGCCGAGTAAGAGTTCTTTAAGAAGGCGCCAGCAAGCCTCGACGGCTCATTTTCTATGAGTACGGTGGACCTATGAGCTCACCTCTAATCCTCATGGCCGAAGACGATTCATCGGTCCGAGAGTCGATCGGCCGCGCCCTTGCCTTTGAGGGGTACGAGGTCATTGCGGTCAACGACGGCGGCCAGGCGCTCGGTGTGCTCGCCGAACAAACCCCCGACGTGATCATGCTCGACGTCAGCATGCCCAACGTCGACGGTCTGTCAGCCTGCCGGCGAATTCGCGAGAAGGGGCTACGCACCCCGATCCTGATGCTCACCGCCCGCCACGAGGTAAGCGACCGGGTCGCCGGGCTCGACGCCGGAGCCGACGACTACCTGGTCAAGCCGTTCGACCTCGAAGAGCTGTTGGCGCGGTTGCGGGCACTGGTCCGGCGCAACAGCCCAATCGACGACCCAGCCCAGGCCGACGTGATGACCCTCGGCGATCTGACCCTCGATCCAGCTGCTCGGTCGGCGACCCGAGGCGACGTGCAACTCGACCTCACCAAGACCGAGTTCGACCTGCTCGAGCTGCTGTTGTTTAACAAACAGATCGTCGTGAGCCGCGAGACGATCTACGAGGCGATTTGGGGCTATGACTTCGAGACCAACTCGAAGTCGCTCGATGTCTACATTGGCTACCTCCGCCGCAAAACCGAACCCGACGGCGCGTCGCGCTTGATCCATACCGTGCGCGGCGTCGGGTACGTCGCCCGGGTCGACAAATGAGTCTTCGCACCCGACTCGCCGCGATCGTGGCGCTCGCCGTGCTGCTCGTCTCGACCCTGGTGATCCTCAGCGCTCGCGAGCTAGCCGAGCGCGAACTCGAACAAAATGTCGACAACGAACTCCGCCAGGCAATAGCCACCGTGGCGTCGGATCTGCGGCCTCGAGAGGGCGGGCGCGGAAATCGGCGCGACAACCGGCTTGAATCTCGGCGCTGGTTCGCTCAGATCGTCGACCGCGACGGCACGATTATCAATAACGCCGACGACGCCCCACTACTCGTTTTCACCGCTGACGATGCCGCACTGTTTGATCGACCGCTGATCAAAGATCGCGACGGACTCGACGGGTCGCGGATCCGATTCGCCAACGTCGACCTCGACGGCGACACCTACCGCGTCGCCACCCGAGCATTCCCACGAGGCGCAGTACAGGTCGCCATCAACCGCGGAGGCATCGACACCACGGTGGCCGGGCTCACCGACCGGCTGTGGATCCTGGTCGCGTTCGGTGCCCTGATCTCTGCGCTCGTCGGCTACTTGGTCGCCAATCGAATCGCCCGACCCATCGAACGCCTCGCCTCAACCGCCACCGAAGTCGCGAAGACCCGCGACTTCGGCCAACGGATCGAGGTCGACCGCAGCGACGAGGTCGGCAAGCTGGCGAACAGTTTCAACTCGATGCTCGGCGTGCTCGAGGTATCGCAGGAACAGCAGCATCGCTTGGTGCAGGACGCCAGCCATGAACTGCGAACGCCCCTCACGAGCCTCCGCACCAACATCGACCTGCTGAGTGCTCGAGGCGATGCGATTCCGGCCGATCAACGAAACGAAATCGTCGCCGACCTCAAACGCGAGAGTCAGGAGCTGACGAATCTGGTTGGTGAGCTGGTCGACCTGGCCACCGATCAAGACGCGGCAGCCGCATCGCCGATCGAGTTCGACCTTGGCGCGGTCACCAACGACATCGCCACCCGTTTCGGACGCCTCGAGGACCGCGCTATCACCGTCCAAGGTGATCACCAGTTGGTGGTTGCCGACATCGAGGCGATCGAACGGTCGATCGTCAACCTGGTCACCAACGCCGTGAAGTTCAGCCCCGCTGGATCGGCGATCGAGGTTGTTCTGTCGACCGACGCTGGCCTCCACAGGGTCGAGGTACACGACCAAGGGTCGGGCATCCCGGCCGGTGATGAGGAACGCATCTTCGACCGCTTCTACCGGTCGGACGAAACACGAACCTTGCCCGGTTCCGGGCTGGGTTTGTCGATCGTCGCCCAGACCGCCGAACGACACGGCGGCTCCGCGTGGGCTGCCAACCGGTCACCCGGACCCGGCGCACTGGTCGGGTTCTCCTTCTCCTCGCTGTCATAGTTGGGGGATGCAAACCGCATCGTCCTCCCCCACTACTGCCCGCCTTCTCATCGCCGCCGGCGTCGTGGGCATGATCGCCAGCCTGATCGGGATCGTGGTGGTGTGGATGCTGCTCGACGACCTCGGCGATGGGGTCGACCAGTCGATTGACCTCACCACAGAGACCCTCGGCACCCTCGACGAAAGCCTGGTGCTCGCCGACAACCTCACCGCCACCGTTCTTACGAGTTCGGCCACGCTCGACAGCACAATCGCCCGGCTCGCAACATCGGTCGACGAGACCAGCACCGTGCTCGATAGCTTCGCCCAGCTGAGCGGTGAAGAGCTTCCCGAATCGATCGATGGGGTGGTCGCAGGGATCGACAACCTCCGTGGAGTTGCCGACAGCATCGATGCGACCCTTCGGGCGATTTCGGCGATCGGGCTTACTTCGTACAACCCCGACGAGAACTTCGCCGACACGTTGGGCACGATTCGCGACAACCTCGAACCCACGGCGACCGAGCTGCGAGAAATCTCGCCCGATCTCGATGCGCTGTCCACCACGGTGAGCGACTCGACCGCCGACCTCAACCAGCTCAGTACCGACCTCGCAACGCTCCGGGCCGACCTCGACACCATCGACCCGCTGATCGACGACTACCGCGACCGGGTCGAAGAGGCCCAGACCCTCGCCAGCAACACCAGCGCCGATCTCGGTCGAGACCGAGCACTCGCCAAAACCGTCACCGTGATCCTCGGCCTAGCCCTAGCCGTCGGACAACTCGTCCCCATCCTCTACGGCAAAGAACGCCTCGCTACCCTTCGAACTGAATCAGGTGTCTGACACCCGATTCAGTTTGGAGCGATAATTCGCGTGAGGGTTGGGCTGGGGCCGGTTATGTTGGACGACCGTGTCTGCGCCCGAGCTTCCCGATCATCCTGATCTTGCTACCGAGCAGGCGTACCTCGATGCGGCGCGGGTGGCGCTCGACGAAATGGCGGCTCGGGCCGAGGCGACGCTTGAGTTTGGCGAGCGAGCCGTGCGGGAAGAGAACACCGTCGAGGCTCGTATCGCCCGGGCGCATCTGAAGGACCGAACGGCCTCGCTCAACCTTGGCGACTCGACGCTGTGCTTTGGGCGGATCGATGAAGACCCGCTGCTCGCCGATGGCGACACCTGGTACGTAGGCCGGCGCCACATCGAGAACGCCGACACCGAGCCCGTGGTGGTCGACTGGCGGGTGCCGGTTGCCATCCCCTTCTACCGTGCGACCTCAGCCGACCCACAAGGTCTGGCGCTACGTCGGCGCTTTACCTGCGAGGGCGACCAGATCGTCGCCATCTTCGACGAACACCTCGACGACCCCGAGTCGATCATCGGCGCTGGCCTCCCCGACCCGCTGCTCGCCGAGGTCGAACGGGCACGTTCGGGCGAGATGCGCGACATCGTCGCCACCATCGCCGGCGAGCAGGACGAAATCATCCGGGCGCCCCTGGCGGAATGTTTGATCGTGCAAGGCGGACCAGGCACCGGCAAGACGGCGGTCGGCCTGCACCGCGCCGCGTTCTTGTTGTACGAACACCGTGAAGAACTCAGCACCGACCGCGTGTTGGTGGTTGGCCCAAACCGCATGTTCCTGCGGTATGTCGGCAACGTGTTGCCGTCGCTCGGCGAAACCGCCGTGACCCAGGCAACCGTTCGGTCGCTGCTCGACGTGAAGTACCGCGTGCGGGGCGAAGACAACCTCGAAACTCATGTGCTCAAAGGCGATGTCCGGATGGCCGAGGTCTTACGAGCCGCGGCGCTCGACAAACTCAAGGTTCCGGGTGAGGACGAACGACTACCGGTCGGTGCTCGGTCGGTCAGCCTGTCACCCAATCAAATCGCCCAGGCCCAAAAGTCGGCCTTAGCCCGCAACCTGCCGCTCAACAGTGCTCGCGCCGTGTTCACCCAAGTGCTGTTACGCGAGGCCAAACAACAGTTGGTCGACCGGGGAGTCGGCGAGCTACAAGTCGACGAAACGGTCGCCGCCCTGCGCTCGGGCGACCCGCTAAAGAAGCTCGTCGGGCGATGCTGGCCAACCTTTGGAGCCACCACCCTGGTGCAACAAACCCTCGGCAACAAGGCACTGCTCGCCCGGGTCAGCAGCAACCTGCTGACCGACGACGAACGAGCGCTGCTCCACCGAAAGCCCACGAAGAAAGCCACCGACGAGCAGTGGACCGAGGCCGACCTGGCGCTGCTCGATGAAGCCCAGGCCTTGAGTGCCGGTACCACCACCCAGTACGGCCATGTGGTGGTCGACGAAGCCCAAGACCTCAGCGCCATGGCCCTGCGCGTCGTGGGACGACGAGCACGCAAAGGTTCGCTCACCATCCTCGGCGACATCGCCCAAGCCACCGCCCCCTCGGCCCAGTCGAGCTGGCAGAACGTAGTGGCGGCGCTCGGAATCGACACCGAACAAACCACCGTCCGCACCACCGAGCTGACCGTTGGCTACCGGGTCCCGGGGCCCCTGCTCGACTTTGCCAACCAACTGCTGCCCACCACCGCTCCCGACATCACGCCATCAACCTCGGTACGGCACGGCGGGCCAGGCCCCGATCTGCGAACCGTCGAGGCCGGCGAGGTTGTGGCCGCTACCGTCGCCGCTGCCACCGAACTGGCGGGCGAGTTTCAGACCACGGGCGTGATCGTGCCCTCGCCGATGGTCGATGCCGTGCTCGAAGGTTTGCGTAACGAAGGCACCGATCCGGTCGATACTCGCAAATCCGAAACGCTTGGCGCAGCTCTATCGGTCGTCGATGCTGCGGTGGTGAAAGGCCTAGAGTTCGACGTGGTGGTTGTAGTCGAACCGGCGGCCTTCGTCGACCTCTACCCCGAAGAACTCACCGGTCTACGACTGCTCTATGTGGCCCTCACCCGCGCCGTGCAACGCCTCACCATCGTCCACAGCGCGCCGTTACCCAACCCGCTCAGAATCTGATTGCAGTTGAACCGCATAGCGCGGTTCAACTGCAAAAGTTTCGGGAGGAGGGGGGTTACAGGTTTTCGGGGAGGATGTATTCGGTGGCGTTTGGTTTTAGGGGGCGGGCGTACCAGAGGGGGCGGCGAAGGCCGGCAGCTCCGGGTGCGGTTGCGGTTCCGGCGGGCCGGGTCTTGCTCATCCAGTCGAGGTAGGCCTCACGAGACTTCGCTGTATCGACCACGACATCGCCGTACTCGTCGCCCGGTTCGGCCGGACCAACTCGAACCCGTTGGTGCCAGCACTGCATACCCGAAATCGGATCGGGCTGAACACAGAAGGTGGCGTTCTGGTGCACACCGGTATCGGTCCACCAGATGCGGTTGGTATCGGAGTCGTCGGAATCGTAGGGCTCGTTGCCCTTCTCGCGCTTGAGCTTCCAGGTGGTGCCCTCGTTGTTAATCGCTGCCTTACCAGCACCCCACGACCGAGCTTCGCCCTCTTCAAGGCGCCAGCGACCCATGTGGTGCGATGCCGCAACGACACCCGGGCGGATGCCTTCGGTGCGCCACGCCGAGATCACAAAGTGGCCGATGCGGGTCGAAACCCGGACCAAACCGTTCTCCTCGATGTTGAGCTTCTCGGCATCTTCGGGGTGGACCCACAGCGGATGACGGTGGCTGATCTCGTTGAGCCACTTCGAGTTGGCCGACCGGGTATGGATCAGGGTCGGAATGCGGAAGGTCGGCAACAAGATCCGCTCGTTGCCTTCCATGTCGAGGTCTTCCCAGTGCACGTGTGAAGGAATCCACGTAGGGGTCGAGTACTCGGGCCAGCCCCAATCGGCCAGCGTCTGGGAGTACAACTCGAGCTTCTTCGACGGGGTTGGGAAACCCTCTTTAGCCACACCGTCGATCTCGACGGCGGGTGAACCTTCGCCCAGTGGCGCAAGCTTCACGTCGGCCAGATCGGCCTTGTCGCCCGACCATGTTCCGGCCGAACCGGCCTTGCGATACACACCGTCGTCGGTCTTCTCGCAACCTTCGAGGTCGGCGGCGTCGACGTCGCGTTCGTACGGCTCGTACGGATCGGTCGGCACGGCGAACGCCGAGCGGTCGCGCATGTACTCCAGTGGCTTTTGGCCCGCCTCAGCGGCGGCTTCGGCCAAACCAGGCACGTTCTCGGCGAACATCTTGGCGTAGTACTCGTCGATGGTCACCGGCTTGCCCGGGTGTTCCTCAGACTCAAACCATTGGCGGATACCCATCGAACCGTCGGGGTCGATGCGCCACGACAGATCGATCCAGAACTCGTTCTCTTCCCAAACTTCGCCCGGGTTGAAGTCGTAGCTGCGGGTGTCGGGGCCGATCTCTTTGCCCTGAATTTCGGCGTACCGGCGGAACACCGACTGGCGGAACCCGATCCAGCGACCGGCATGGGTTTCGTAGCTGGTGACATCGTGGCGTTCGGCCGAGACGCCCATCGGCAACACGTAGTCGGCGAACCAGGCGGTCTCAGACCACGTCGGGGTGAGCGCCACGTGGCATCGCACCTTCGACTCGTCGGTCAGGGCTTCCATCCAGGCGAAGCCGTCGGGGTTGGTCCAGATCGGGTTGTAGACCCGCGAGAAGTACACCTCGAGTTTGCCGCGATCTTCGGCCAGGAAGTGCGGCAGCAGGATCGACATTTCGTGGTAGCTGAGCGGAAACTCCTTCGGCCATTCGAGGTCGTTCCACTTGTGGGTGTTCGGGGCGCCCATAGGGGCGGGCGTCTTGAACTTGTTCATGCCGTTGCCGGCGGTACCGCCCTTGGTGGCCACCGATCCGGTGAGCACGTTGAGGAAAAAGAGGCAACGAGCAACCTGCCAGCCGCCCATGTTTCCCGCTCCAGCGGCGCGCCAGTTGTGCGACGCAAACTTGGTTGGGTGCTCGCCGATCAGTGCCGCGATCTCGCGAATGGTGTCGGCGTCGACACCGGTCTTTTGTTCGGCTGCTTCGGGGGTGTACTCGGCATACTCCTCGAGCATCGCCGTGCGCACCGATGCCCACTCGACGGGAAGGTCGGGGCGCTTGGCTTGGAGGTAGGCCTCCCAGTTGGTCCAGCGCTCGACGAAGGTTTCGTTCCAGGTTTCGGACTCGATCAACAACCGGGCGATCGACAACAACAAGAAAGGTTCGGTGCCCGGCCAAGTCGGCAGCCAGAAGTCGGCCTTGGCGCCGGTGTTCGACAGCCGAGGATCGACGCAGATGATCTTGGCGCCATTGGCTTGGGCTTCCATGATCCGCTGGGCGTGGGGGTTGAAGTAGTGGCCCGACTCGAGGTGGGCCGAGATGAGGAAGATGACCTTTGCGTTGGAGAAGTCCGACGACGGGCGGTCGTGGCCCATCCAGCTCTGGTAGCCGATGCGGGCGTTCGAGGAGCAGATGTTGGTGTGGCTGTTGTGACCGTCGACGCCCCAGGCCTTGAGTACCCGGTCGGTGTAGCCGTCCTCGCCGGGGCGACCGACGTGGTACATGATCTCGTTGTTGCGTTCTTCTTGGATGGCGGTGCGAATCCGCTCGCCAACCTCGTCGAGGGCTTGGTCCCAGCTGATGCGCTCCCACTGACCCGAGCCACGTTCGCCAACCCGCTTCATCGGGTACATGATCCGCTCGGGGTCATACACCTGGTTGAGGGTGGCCGGGCCTTTGGCGCAGTTGCGGCCGCGGCTGGCCGGGTGCTCGGGGTTGCCTTCGATCTTGGTGATCTCGTCGGTCTCTTGGTCGAAGTAAGCGACCAGACCGCACGCCGCTTCGCAGTTGAAGCACGTGGTGGGGACAAGGGTGTACTTACGTTCGACCTTGTCGGGCCAGGCTTTCGCATCGAGTTCGGACCAGTCGTGCCACTGGTCGTGCGGTGGGTACTTGGAAAGATCGGTCATAAGGATTCCTGCAACTACTGGGCTGCGATCAAAGCGGTGAGAGTGGAGTTACGACAGGGGTACGGACTGGCCGGCGCGTACAAAGGAGTCTTCGTAGGCGAACATGCCAACCAGGGCCAGCACGCCAGCGATGGCGGCCGGGATGGCGGTTTCGAGATCGAGAGCCAGGGTCAAGATGACCAGCGCTGCGGGGATGACGAGGCCAACAAGAATGCCGCCCAACCAAAACTGCTTGGCGTAGGTGCCATGGGTCATCGTCTCGATGGCGAGCTCCACATGGCGGCTGCCCTTGGAGGTGAGCTCCATGGCGATGAACGCCGCGGTTGCCACCAGGCCGCCGAGCAAGACCCAGCAGATGGTCTTGGCGTCGGGAACATCGATGAACAGTTCGAGGATGGCGTAGGTTGCACCGCCGGCCGTGACCGCTTGGGCCAGCAGAACCGGCAGCAGCAGCGGTGTTTGCCAGAGGTCGCGGCCTTCGCACTGACCGAACAAGAAGGCGGTGTATCCCGCCGTTCCGAGCGCACCGAGAACCGCCGGGATGGCGAGCACCTTGAGCAGCGTGTCGGACTCGACGAGCCCGCCGATCCACCACAGCGCAAGCACCGCCGAGAACGCCATAAGGATGTAGGCGCCCTTCACCAGCCACGACGACCAGTTGCCTTTGGTGATCAGATAGTAGAATCGGCCGGGTTGTTTGAGGTCGGCGATCAGCAACACGCCGGTGATGGCGAGGAACACCCCGGCGATCATCGGCGGGATGACGCCGACGGCGGCTTGGGCATCGCTGTGGCCCATGAGCACCAGCAGAGCCGCGACCAGCATGACGCCCGACGAAATCGCTTTGGTGACGAGGTAACCCGACACCTTTTCTTTCCAGGTCATCTGGTGCGAGGTGGTGTAGGCGGTCCGGGCGACGACCCCTTCTTCCTCGGTGGGCTTCTTCCCCAACGTCACATTGACCGTTGGATGCCGCGTACCCGACTGGTCGCGCAGCGTGTCGGCCCAGATCATGCCGTCGTTGGCGATGGCGGTTCGGGTGGGGTCGAGCGACGCCTGGTCGGCGCCCCGGTAGTACACCTTTGGCTTGGTGTTTTGCTCGGGGGCCCGGACCGCAACGTCGTCTCGGGCGATGATGCGCGAGATCTCGGAGTTCGGGTCGTCGAGGTCGCCAATCTTGATGGCCTCGGTTGGGCAAACGATCTGGCACGACGGTTCGAGACCAACCTCGAGCCGGTGGTTGCACATATTGCACTTGTGCGCCGTGTTGGTTTCGGGGTTGATGTACAACGCGTCGTACGGGCAGGCGTTCATGCACGACTTACAGCCAATGCAGTCGTCGTCCTGGAAGTCGACCACACCGTTATCGGCCCGGAAGAGCGCCGACGTGGGGCAGATCGTCATGCATGGTGCGTCGTCGCATTGGTTGCACCGCATGACATTGAACTTGCGAGCGACGTCGGGGAACGTGCCGGTCTCGATGTACTTGACCCAGGTACGGTTAACACCGAGCGGTACATCGTGCTCGCTCTTGCAGGCAACAGTGCAGGCGTGGCAGCCAATACAACTATCTGAATCGAGCAAAAAGCCCAGTCGGGTCACGTTGTCTCCCTCGCTATGCGATCTGGCAGATCACCTTCGCCGCTAGGCGAACTAACCATTAGGTTATAGCGGTTAACTTCAGGTCGTGAAGTTGCCCACCTAACCAAACTCACTCGTCGACGATCGTAGCAAGATTCCATAAATGGCGCTCTTTTCTCCAAAATTTGGAATACGGGTCATCGCGTGACTTCGCGGACGCCGTCGCATCTGACCGCCGAGGGCACAAACCTGGGCAATTTCAGTCGCGGCGACTGGGCGCTGCTGGTGGTGACCGCCTTGATCTGGGGGTCGTCGTTTCTGTGGATCGCCATGGGACTCGACGCCTTCCATCCCGGCGCAATCGCCCTCATTCGAGTTTTGTTGGGTGCTGGCGTGCTGGCTCTGTCGAGGTCGACATGGAAGACCTTCGACCGGGCCGACCTACCCAGCGTCGCCGTGGTTGCAATCGCGGGTAACGCGGCGCCCGCGCTGCTGTTTCCGTTTGCTCAGCAGCGGGTCGAGTCGTCGGTGGCCGGAATGCTCAACTCGGCGGCGCCCGTCGCCGTGTTGTTGATCTCGTTGGCCATGACCCGCAAGGCACCGTTGCCGATCCAGCTAGCTGGTTTGGCGGTCGGACTCGCCGGGGCGATCTGTATGGCGCTACCCAACGTGCGAGGCGCCGACGCCGAACCGGTCGGTGTGTTACTCGTCCTGCTGGCGATGTTCGGCTACGCCACCGCCAACAATTTCATCCCGCCGCTGCAACAAAAGTACGGCGGACCGGCGGTCATCCTTCGAGCGTTAGCGATTAGCGCGGTACTACTACTCCCCTATGGCATCTACGGGCTCGCCAAGTCCGACGGCATTACCGGCACGGTCGACGGCGGGATTTGGGCTCCGGTCATCGCCCTGCTGATCCTGGGCATCTTCGGTACGGGCATTGCCCGCAGCTCGTTCGCCAACCTGGTGGGTCGGGTCGGGGCACCCCGGGCATCGATGATTGGGTACCTTGTGCCAGTGGTGGCCATCATCCTTGGCGTCGTCGTGCGCGACGAGACGGTCGGTGCTCTCGAGCTCACCGGTACCGCCTTGGTGGTGCTTGGCGCCCGACTAATTTCCCGCGGCCGAAGCTAGTCGGGGCACACACATACCGAGCGCTTCAATCTCGGGCGTCGAGACCTCAGGCGGCAACTCGACCAGCCCCATCCGGGCCTTCAGATCAAGAACTCGCACCGCCGACTCGCGAACCCGGGCCCGAAAACTGTCGTCGACTTGTGCTTCAGCCAGCACCGCGCCGTATCCCGACTGCACGTCGGGGTCAGTTGGTCCGGTCGCCCACAACAAGATGTCGGCTCCGGCTCGAACAATCTGGACCGACCGGCTTCCTGGGTCGGGAAACACCCGGGTGATGCCCGCCATGCCCGACAGGTCATCGGTGATGACCACGCCATCGAACCCAAGGTCGTTGCGCAGCAGACGAGTGGTGATATCGAACGACGCCGTGGCGGGTAATCCGGCCGACCCGTCGGGTTCGACCGAACCCTCCATGCGGAGGTGCCCGGTCATGATCAGCGGCACGCCAGCCTCGATCGCTCGCTCGAACGGCACCAAGCTTCCGTCGTCGCGGAGCTGCTGTTCGGTAAAAACCGTGGCCTCTCCCCGGTGAGAATCGACATTGGTAGCCCCATGGTTCGGGAAGTGCTTCGCCACCGGGACCACATTCTCCAAACAGTGGGCCTCGATGAACGCCAGGCTGAGGTCGGTCATGGCCGTGGTGTCGGCGCTAAACGCCCGACCTTGGCGGGCCAGCAACGATCCACCGCCGACGCGGTCGGTGTCGACCACCGGAGCGAGGTTCATGTTCAGTCCACCCGCCAACAGCGCAGCCGCGTCGGCCCCTGCGTCGACCCGCAACGAATCGATCGCTCCGAGGTAGTCGCTGGCCGACTGGTCGCCGTAGGCGACCGGGGGTCGCAACGCGACGGCCGGCGGATACTTGGCTACTCGGCCGCCTTCTTGGTCGGTGGACACAAAGGGCGCAACCGGGCACCCGGCGACAACCGCATCGACGAGCCCGTTGGCCAACCCGAGCGACGCCTCGATACTGGCCAGGCCGTTCGCAGAATCGACCACGAACGCGCCACCCAGACACCACGAGGTCGCAAGCTCGGCTTCGGTCGGGCTGACCGCCCCGCCCGCAAGACCCGTCATGAACAACTGCCCCACCTGATGCTCGAGCGACATCTCGTCGACCAGCACCTCGACCGCGTCACGCACCAGCACCTGCGGGGCGATCGTGGTGGTGCTTGTGGTTGTCGTGGTTGTTGTGGTGGTGGTTGTCGTGGTTTCGACGGGTTCGTCAGCAGTAGCGGTAGGAGCCGACGTGCCGGAGGCAGAACCGCCCGAACCAGAGTCTTCGACCGACTCGGTCGCTGCGTAACGCCCGCTTGCCAGACCAGCAATCGCAAACAGGCCGACCACGAACCACAGGGCGCCAAAGGCCACAAGTATTGTTCTTCGACGATCCAAGTCACTGCTCCGAAACGGGTCGACTCACCTTACTCAGGTCGCCCCGATCACCCTCGTCGCACCAGGTTGTGGCACCTCTCACACGTGGGTGACCAGACCTTGCGTTCCTCCTATGCACTGGTACTCTTCGAGGTTGCGTCTAACCCCCGAGGACCAATGCCCGATTCCCCAACTGAACCTGGACCGCCGCCAGACGTTCACGCTGTTCTCGCTAGCTTTCCGCGCTCGGGACGCACCTGGCTCGCGGGCATGATTTCGTCGGCCCAGAACCACACTTTGCGCCGCATCGTCACCGGCAAGCCCGCTCGATCGTTCGTGCACAGCCTGAACCCCGACGTTCTCAACGGGTGGCAAGGCGACTACGCCAGACTCAAGCCGCCACCACTGCGCCTTGCGACCCACGAGGGCTACGACCCGGAGCTTCACACTCAAAACATCGTCTTGTTGTGCCGCCAACCGCTCGACGCGCTGTACTCGTACTTCCACTACCGGTCGAAACACACCGCCACCTTCGAAGGCGAAGTCGAAGACTTTTTGCGGAGTGAAGGACTGGGTGTCAGCCAGTTGGCAAAGTGGTACAACAGCTGGTCGCCGATTCGCCACGACGCCACGATCATCACCTACGAAGCGCTGCGCAACGACACCTCGACCGAGCTGGCGCGCACCCTCGACGGCCTCGACATGGAGTGGGACTGCGACCTCGAGGTGATCATCGAGCAGTTCGAGTTTTCCAAACGCCAAAAGATCGAACGAGATCGACTGGAGACCGACGAGTCATCGGTCGACGAGCTCTTTGTTCGGTCGGGCCAACTCGGCGAAGGTGAAGCCAACTTCTCCGCGGCAGAGAAGGCGACGATCGCCGAACTCCTCGAAGAGAAGTTGAGCCCCGAGTCCAAGATGATGCTCGACGAGCTGGGTTTCCTCTAGTCGCTGATCGGCGCCGTTTGAGATAAACCCTCTGCATGGACCTAGCCCAGCAGAAGTTTCCGCAGAGTTTTTCGGCGACCAGCGACGTGGTCGGCGAAGGCCGCAATGGCGAACTCGCCCATCACACCGCACTAGCCCACACGCCGCGACTCCAACGCAAGCTGTGGGAGGTTCGGCCAGGGGTTTGGTGTTTGGTCGGAAACGGCTTGTCGAACCAGACCTTCATCGAGGGCCCCGACGGGTTGATCGCCATCGACACTGGCGAGTCGACCCAAGAGATGCATGCCGCCCTCGCCGAGGTGCGGGCGCACACCGATGCCCCGGTCGTCGCCGTGATCTACTCGCACTTCCACTACGTAAGTGGCACTCAGGCCATCCTCGACCGGTATCCCGATATCGACATCTGGGGCCACGAGGGCATCGTCGCCAATCGTCAGGGTTACGGGTTTGAGATGAACGCGGTCGCGGGGCGAGGCCTGGTGCATCAGTTCGGCATGTCGTTGCCGACCGAGGGGCCCGACGCCATCGCCAACGTCGGGCTCGGCCTAGCGTTCCGCGACCTCGACCACGCACCGTTCACCGAGGGGTTCGTCGCCCCAAACAAAACCCTCACCGAACCAACCGTCGCCACCATCGCGGGGCTCGAGGTGCACATCACTCCCGCGCCTTCCGATGCCGACGACAACGTGACCGTGTGGTTCCCGAGCCTTGGCGTGTGTGTGAACAATCTGCTGTGGCCGACGCTGTTTAACGTCTTTGCGATTCGAGGCGAGGAGTTCCGCGACCCGCGCATCTTGCTGACCGGCCTCGATCACATCGGTGGTCTCGGCGCCGATCACCTGGTCGGGGCGCACGGACCACCCTTATCGGGAGCCGACGAGATTGCCGCGCACGTGATCAACTACCGCGACAGCATCCAATTCATGTTCGACCAGACGGTCCGAGGGATCAACCGGGGCCTGACGATGGACGAGCTGACCGAAGCGGTGCAGTTGCCGGCCCACTTCCAGGATTCGTATCTCACCACCCAGCTCTACGGATTGGTCGAGCACCATGTTCGCCAGATCTTTACCGGGCTGCGCGGCTGGTTCGACGGCAACGAAGCATCGCTGTTTCCCGCGGCGCACACCGAGCGCTACACCAAGCTCATCGCCGGGTTCGGCGGGGCCGCGACGGTACGAACCCAGGCTCGCAAGGCCCTCGCCGACAACGATCTTCGGTGGGCCCTCGAGCTGGCGACGTGGTTGGTTCGCCGCGAGGTCAACGAACACGGTCGAGCCGACGCCGGAACAGCCGAAGACCGCGGCCTACTGGCCGAGATCCTTCGAACTATCGGTCAGCGCACCACGGCCGCCAACGCCCGCAACTGGTGCCTGACCCGAGCGCTCGAACTCGAAGGCCAGATCGACATCGACCGCCACCGCGTCCACCGGCTCAGTGCCGGTCTGGTGATGAGTAACCCGGCTGACGCTTCGGTCGAAGCCTTGCGCATGTTGGTCATCCCCGAGCTCGCCAGCGACGCACCGCGTGAACTGCGCTGGGAATTCTCCGATGCCGGGCACACGGGATTGCTGCTGCGCAACGGCATTGCGGTGTCGACCAGCGGGGAAAGCGCTGGGTTGTCGATGGCACTTGATCATCACACGTGGGCGCAGGTGTTGGGCCGCAAGCTTGGGTTGACCGAGGCCATCGAATCGGGCGCTATCACCACCAGCGACGATGCGGCGGTTCGCCAGTTCTTCAAGAGTTTCGATCACCCCTGCCTCGCCGAGTAGAACGGGTTGATGCCCGATTCGATCCCGACACCTACGCCGCCGTTTCCCGGGACTATCAACCGGCTGATCGGCGACTCGACGCCGTCGAAACTCGAAGCTCCCGGAGCGCCGACCGGCGCACCGAACGTGGTCTTGATCATGCTCGACGACGTGGGATTCGGGAGTCCGGAGGCCTTCGGCGGGCCGGTGCCGATGCCCGGGGTCGACAAGGTGGCCGCCGCCGGCCTGAAGTACAACCAGTTCCACACCACGGCGCTGTGTTCCCCCACCCGGGCGGCACTGCTGACCGGCCGCAATCACCACACGGTGCACATGGGCGGCATCACCGAGATTGCCAATAGCTTTCCGGGCTACGACAGCGCTGTACCGGTCGAGGCGGCAACCGTCGCCGAAATCCTGCGGAAGAACGGCTACTCGACCGGTTGCTTTGGCAAGTGGCACCTGACCCCGTCGTGGGAGCAGAGCCCAGCCGGGCCGTTCGACCGATGGCCCACGGGCATGGGCTTCGATCGCTTCTACGGGATCATCGGCGCCGAAGCATCGCACTGGGAACCGGCCGCCTACGACCAGACCACCCCGGTCGAACCGCACCTCGGCCGCGACGACTACCACCTCACCGAAGATCTCGCCGATCAGGCGATCACCTGGATTCAGCGCCAGAAGGTCTCGGCGCCCGACCGTCCGTTCTTTTGTTACTTCACCCCGCCTGCGGTCCACGCGCCGCATCATGTGTGGCCCGAATGGATCGAGAAGTTCAAGGGCCAATTCGACGACGGCTGGGATGTGCTGCGCGAGCAGATCTTCGCCCGGCAACTCGAACTCGGCGTCATCCCCGCAGGCACCAAGCTCACGCCACGACCCGAACAGGTTCCGAGCTGGGACGAGTACCCCGACCGATACAAGCCAGTTGCTTCGCGTTTGATGGAGGTGTTCGCGGCTTTCCTTTCCCACACCGACGCGCAAGTCGCCCGAGTGCTCGACGCCATCGACGATCTGGGTTGCGGCGACGACACACTGGTCATCTATCTCACCGGCGACAACGGTGCGTCGGCCGAGGGGACCGTGCATGGTGCTTGGGCGGCGCCGTCGTTTCAGAACGGGGTTCACGAAGACCCCGAGTGGCTGCTTGAACACATGGACGATTTCGGCACGGCCCGGTGCGAGAACCACTTCAACATCGGTTGGGCGTGGGCGCTCGACGCGCCGTTCCAGTGGATGAAGCAGGTGGCGTCGCACTTTGGCGGCACCCGCAACGCCATGGCGGTGTCGTGGCCGAAACAGATCACCGATGCGGGAGCCCTTCGCTCACAGTTTCACCACGTGGTCGACCTGGCTCCGACCATTCTCGAGGCCGCGGGTATCGCGTGGCCGACCCACGTCGATGGGGTCACCCAACTTCCGGTCGAGGGCAAAGCGATGGGGTATACCTTCAACGACCACGAGGCGCCGTCGACCCGCACCACCCAGTACTTCGAGATCCTCGGCAACCGCGGGATCTACCACGACGGTTGGATGGCGTCGTGCTTCCATGGCCGCCTGCCCTGGATCCGCATGCAGGGGTACGACTTCGACGGTGAACAAGAGGTGTGGGAGCTCTACCGAGTTGCCGACGATTAC
>CALHTF010000166.1 GCA_938038815.1 uncultured Acidimicrobiales bacterium
CAACGACGGCGGCGAAGACCATCTTTGGAAGTTGGTCCGCAGCTTCGACGACCCCGCCACCTGGACCGAACCTGGTGTGCGTCACCTGGCAGCCTCGGGGCCCGCCGGCGACGAGTTCCGAACCGTTCCGCTGCCCGACCAGTGGGAGCTGTACGACCTCGACGCCGATCCGATCGAAGCGCAGAACCGGTGGGATGACCCAGCGGTCGCCGACGTGTTCGGACTTCTTCGCGAGCGTCTGGCCGCCGAGCAACAACGATCGGTTCCCGAACGAAACCAGCCTTGGCCTTATGCCACTCGAACCCCCTCCGGAGGTCCACCGATGTCTACTGTTCCGCCGCCAGCACGCGCCCTTCGCAAGCTGCTCCAACGAGTCGGCATGCATCCCGAAGACACCGAGACCAGCACGGTGCAGTTGCCGGGCCGCAAAGCGCTGGTTATCGCCACCAACCACGGCGTGCTCGAGGTCGGTAAGGCCACCGGCGTGTTCGCCAGCGAGATGACCGTGCCGTACTACGCCTTTCTCGACGCCGGAATGGAGGTTGACGTGGCCAGCCCGGCCGGGGGAGTGATCCCGGTCGACCCAGCGTCGATCAAGCCGGTGATCCGCACCGAAGACGACGACCGTTTCCTGTCCGACGACGAGTTCAAAGCCAAGGTCACCGACTCGCTAGCCATCGCCGATCTCGACATGGCCGACTACGACATCGTCTTCCTCGCCGGTGGTTGGGGCGCAGCCTTCGATATGGGCTTCTCCGACGAGTTGGGCGCCCAGATCACCAAGGCCAACGAGCTCGGCCGGGTCATCGGCGGTGTCTGCCACGGCCCGCTCGGGCTCATGAAAGCCAAAGCCGCCGACGGCTCGCCGTTAGTCGAAGGTCGCCGGGTCACCGCCGTCACCGACAAACAGGTCGACGAACTGGGAATCAACAGCACACCGCATCACCCCGAGACCGAGCTGCGAAAGCTGGGCGCCGAGTTCGAAAGCGCAACCAAGTTCCGCGACCCGTTCGCCAACCACTGGGTCGTCGACGGCAACCTGGTTACCGGCCAAAACCAAAACGCCGGCCCAATGGTCGCCCGAGAAATGCTGCGGCTTGCCGCTGAGGCCGAGCGCTAGCGGGCTTCAGAGTGCGGTCGAGGCGTCGATGAAGGCGATGGTCTCGATATTGATGAGGGTGTCGGTGCCGTCGGGGCCGCTGACGGTGGTGGCCGGTCCGTCGGTGGTCACCGTGTATTCGCTTTGGCCGCTGCAATAGATGGCGGTGTCGGCGCCGGCTCCGCCGTCGAGAACGTTGTCGCCTTCATTCCCTCGAAGGGTGTTGTCGAGGTCGTTCCCGGAGATACCAGCGTTGTTCGAGCCCGTCAGCCGAGCGCCGCGCAGATACTGCGACTTGTGAGTGTACGGCTCGGCCTCGTCAAAGGCGAGCGAGAAGGTACCGGAGAACTGGCCGTCGAGGTAGGCCTCGTACTCCAGCGTGTCGGGCAGAAACGCTTTGAGTAACGCGGCGCCTTCGGGGTCTTTGGCCTCTACATCGGCCCGGGTCTTCGCAACGTAGGTTCCCCACATGCCGCCTTGCTCCTCGAACGGTCCCCACAGCCCGTACCAACTGTCGATGATCGCCGCGATGTATTCCTGGGCGAGGCTGCCTTCATCTCGCAGCTCGGAGATCCAGTCGGGCGAACCGATACCCCACACCGTGCCAGTGGTCGAGTCGGCCCGGGCAAGCAGCTCGGCCTGATAGTCGGGAAGGGCGCCCGGTTCGCTGGTGCCGATACCAACGTCGTGGATCTGGTGAAAGATCTCCTCCATAGCGGCGTCGCGATGTTCAAAGTTGTTCGTGACATACCAGTCCGACCCTTCGGCCGCGACCTCGTTGGCGTAGAGCTCTTGGCCACGGAGGCCAATGTCATTGCCTTCGACGTGCGCGCCGTTCGGTATCACCATGGTGGCGTTGTTGGTGGCGAGGGTCGACCGGACGGACGACTTGTCGGCCCCGTAGGTACTGCCGGGCACGTCTTGGAGATAGAACCGGGTGAGGCGCACGATTCGTTCGACCTGGGCGTCGGAAACGTCGCCCCCTATCGCAAACCGCATAACCCGTTGACCGTCGATCACGAGCTCGGTGTAGCGGGTGATCTGGCTGTGTTGGAGGTCGGGTGGCAACTCGCCGTAGGTGACATCGCTTCCGCACGAAACCGCCGCAATCCCCTCAGATGCCGCGGGGGCCACGAACTGACTGCTCGATGGCTCGGTTCCGCCGCTGGCTGACGACTCGTCGGAGGAGCAACTGGCGGCCGCGAGCGCTACCGCTATCGATACGACGATGACCTTGATGTGGTGGGGGGTACCCATGCCGATGTCCTTGAAGAGTTACGGGCCGTCGGTGAAGTTGGCGGGGTTGCGACGTCGGCGGTCGACGTTGAGTTCGAGGACGTCGGGACGGCTGTAGTGGCCGGTGGGGTCGAAGTTCTGACGGGCTGCTCGTACTTCGGTGAGGTCGAGGTCGGCATAGATGATGGTTTCGCCATGCTTGTCGGCCTGGGCGAGGATACGGCCGTCGGGGGCGACGATGATCGACCCGCCGCTCGCATAACGATGGTGTACGTCGCGCATGTCGTCGCCCAGCGCGAAGTCATCGGGCAGGTGCTCGTCGCGCAACACAGCGCCTGCGCTTACGACAAAGAGTCGGCCTTCCATCGCCACAAATCGGCTGATGTCGTGGCTGATTTCGGGCGAACCGGGCCAGGTCGCGATGTGCACCTCAGGGCCTTGGGCGTACATGGCCGCCCGGGCTAGCGGCATCCAATTCTCCCAACAATTGAGGCCACTCACCCGGCTTCCGGCGAAGTCATGGGCGCGCAGTCCAGCACCGTCGCCGTCCGCCCACATCATGCGCTCGCCGTAGGTGGGTTTGAGCTTGCGGTGCGTGCCCACCACTCCGTTCGTCGGGTGGATGGCGGCCAAGGTGCAGTACACCGAACCACCCGACACCGAGCGTTCGGCGATGCCCAGGTAAACGAACACGCCGCAATCAGCGGCGGCCGTGATGACCGGGTCGAGGTGACCTGCACCAACATCGACGGCGCTGTCGAGATACTGAGCGAATGCCGCCTTTTGTTTCGGGTTGTCGAAGCTTGATGCGTTGGTGAAGTCGGCCCACGCCGGATATCCGGCCACAAAAGTCTCGGGGAAGGCGACCAGCTCAGCGCCGTCGGCCGCCGCCTCATCGATCAGGTCGATCACCTTGGCGATGGTGGCATCGCGGTCAAGAAACACCGGCGCATGTTGCACGGCCGCTACTCGCATACTTTCACCCGAGATCCCTTCGATCGACGGGCAGTAGTCTTCCGCGTTCTTCGGCTAGGCGCCGAATTGTTGGCTACGAGCGAACGAGGCGAAACACCGGAATGACTCGACCGGTCTCGGCTGCGCTAGCGGCGTACTGCACAAACTGTGGCTGGTCCGCAGCTTGGGCGTCGTAGAGACGCGACCGCTCGTCGCCTTCGGTGAGCACCGCGGTTGCCTCGTATTTGTCGGTGCCTACCTCGACGGTGACGGTCGGGTTGGCGACCAGGTTGTGATACCAGTTTGGGTGCTCGGGTGCTCCACCCTTCGATGCGATGACTACCACGTCGGACCCGTCGGTCGAGTACACGAGCGGGGAACAAAGCTCGCGGCCAGATTTGGCTCCGGTCATCGTGATGAGGACCACGGGCAAACCCTCAAGCTGCCCGCCGACCACGCCGTCATTCTCTCGAAATTCGGCGATGACCGCCTTGTTAATCTCCAACATGTCCATTGTGTGTGTCCTTGTCTGGTTTGGTTGTGTGGTGGTTGTGCGGTTGGTTAGGAATCGCGTACTTGTTTGAGCAGCGCATCCGCAGCGAGGCGGCCGAACGCGTTGGCGGCCTTGGGGCCGTCGCCGGTGATCAGTCGCCGGTCGATGTGCGTGGTGCCGTTCGATTTCTTGTTGATGATGTTGACGCCCAACTTGGTGAGCCGTTCGCCAAATTTCCACGGCATGTGGCCGGGCATGTAGCCAATCATCGGGGTTTGCTTGTCGACCGAGTCGGGAAACACGGCCATGTCGTAGCCCTGGTAGAGGAAGTCGTCGTCGGACTGCGACTTCGCCTCAGCCAGGTTGGCGGCCAGCAGCGCGGCGGGTCCATGACATAGCGACAGGGTGTAGAGGTCGCGTTCATGAGCCCAGTGGAGGATCTTGCCAACGTCGACGTTGTCGGGAAGGCCCAACATCGCGCCGTGGCCGCCGGGAAGGTACACCGCGGCGTAGGGCGACGTGTCGTTCATGGAGTTGGCAACAAAGTCGGCGAGAGCTCGCGGGTTCTCGAACTGATCTTTGAACTCGGCGTACAGGTCCATCACGGCCCTGTCCTCGGTGGGCATCGCCCACATTTCGATCTGAACACCGGCGCCGGTAGGGGTAGCAATTTCGATATCGAAACCCGCGGCGCGCAGATGCAGCATGGGGACCATCATCTCGACCGGGTGATTGCCCGTGGAGAACCGCTTCCCGTTGGCCATGGTCATGGCCTTCTCTTCGGTACAGATCATCAGGATCTTCTGGTCGCCCTGGTAGGGGTCGTCATAGACATGGCTGTCGTAATTGGTCACCTTCTCGGTGGCCAGTCTTAGGGCGAGCGATGAGGGGCGGTAGGTGCCGTCGTCTTCGAGTTGGGGCGATACGGGAGTGCGCATTGGATGGGTCCTTTAGAGGTTGTTCCGGCACAGTATCGAGAAGGTAGTAGTATCTTCTACGGTACTAATGGAGAAAGTTGGAGAATGTGCCAGATCACCCATCAACCGCCGTCACCGTCGAGGCACTAGCAACCTTTACCGGCATGGTCGGAGGCCGCTGGAAGATCGGGATCCTCTACAGCCTGGGCTGTGATGGCAAAGCCCGGTTTAACCAACTGGCGGAGAGAATGAGTCCGATAACCCCCACAACGCTCACCCGTCAGCTCCGCGAACTGGAACGCGACGGCCTCGTGACCAGAAAGCAGTTCAACGAGATACCGCCGCGCGTCGAGTACGACATCACCGACACTGCGCATACGCTCCTCCCGGTCATTGAGGCCATCGCCGACTGGACAACCTCCCACGGTAAGAAGCTGGCGTTGACGTAGGCTCCGCTCAGGGTCGAGGCCCTCAGCCGCGTCGAGTTCGCAACAGGATGAGACGGGCGAGCGCTGCGCCAGCAACAACTGGCGCTGCTCGCGTTCCCCAGTGCATCGTCGTCACCACGCGTCGGGTCTCTTTCGTGTCGTTTACGTGGGGGAAGGGCCGGTCGGGCACCGGGACGTCGAGGAAGTCACAAAGCGGACCCCACCCGTCGGCCACCTCGAAGACGAGAAGTCGTTCGGGCGGGCAGCTTGAGCGGACATGGTCGGCGTGGCGATTGAAGACGCTGATGACGTAGTCGCGATCGGTGAATCGCCCGTCGAATAACCCTTGCCAGACGAGTCGTTCCACCATCTCGGTAAATCGCCCTATGGGCGGGACGGCTCGCTGGAACCACGCCGGGAACGCCGAACGAAATCCGTAGATCGTCGAGTGGGTGCTCTGCCACCACCTCTCGGGGTCTCGAACCGTCAGAATGATCTTGGCGTCGGGGTAGTGGGCCGCCAACTCTTCCCAGACACAGCTCACGGGGTAGTCGACACCCGAGTCGAAGTCTTCGAAAAGTTCATCCCAGTTGGCGTGGCCGGTTTCGGCGAAATCGAGCCACTGGCGGACATGCGCGGGCCGCCGCCCCGCTTCTTGCATGTGATAGGTCGGGCCGAACCCGAGCTGTTCGAGGGCCATCTTCATCGATAGTGTGCCGGTCCGGCCGAACCCAGCTCCGATCACCTTCACGAATGCATCCGGTCTGTCGTAGTGGCCATCAGCGGTCGATAGTAGACGCCAACGCCGCGTCGATCTTGGCCATGACCGAGTCGTCGAGCGCCTCGACCACTTCTAGGGCGGCCATGTTTTCGCGAACCTGGGCCACTCGGCTGGCCCCGGTGATTACCGTCGATACGTTCGGGTTTTTCAGGCACCAGGCGATCGCCAATTGCGAGAGCGGGCAGTCGACCTCGGCCGCGATGTCGAGCAGCTTGGCCACCTTGGCGATGCTCTCGGGATCGGTGAGGCGTTCGATCAGCCGCTCATATCCGGGCACCGCAGCACGGCTGTCGGCCGGAATACCGTCCTGGTATTTGCCGGTCAGCATGCCCGATCGCAGCGGGGCCCACGTCGTGGTGCCGAGGCCAAACTCTTCGTACAGCGACGCGTACTCGTGCTCCACCCGGTCGCGCTCGAGCATGCTGTACTGCGGCTGCTCGGTCACCGGCCGGCGAAGGCCGAGACGGTCGGCCACGGTAAAGGCCTCGCGCAGTTCGGCTTCGGTCCACATCGAGGTTCCCCAGTAGGTGGCATGGCCGCGGCCGACCATGTCGTGCATCGCCCAGACCACCTCTTCCATCGGGGTATCAGGGTCGCTGCGATGGCAAAACGCGAGATCGACATACTCGAGCTGGAGTCGTTCGAGCGAGCCCTCGATAGCCCCCAAGAGGTACTTGCGATTCAGGGTGTTGCGAGTGTTCGGGCCGTCGTGAATTCCCATAAAGAACTTGGTCGAAACCACGTATTGCTCGCGGTCCCAACCGCTGTCGGCAAACACCTGGCCCATGATCGTTTCGGACTTCCCGCCGCCATAGGCCTCGGCGTTGTCAAAGAAGTTCACCCCGGCATCCCAGGCGGCTGCCATGCACTCGGCCGCCAGGTTGGTATCGAGCTGAGCATCGAAGGTCACATAGGACCCAAACGACAGGGCGCTGACCTTGAGACCACTCGAACCAAGCCGCCGATACTCCACGACCGGACACTAGCGGGAGGCTCCTACCGTACGTCGAGGTCCTGGTGCTCCACGATGAAGTTGAACGCGTCCTGCCAGAGGCTTACGCCATCGATGGTGGCGTTCCATACGCCGTGGCCTTTGCCATCGAGCGGGTGAAACTCATACGGGGCGCCGGTCTCGGTGTACGCGTCGCGCAATCGCTCGGCGTGGGCGAACTCGACGGTTCGGTCGGCGGTACCGTGCACGATGGAGATGGGGGCGTCGCCGGCGTCGTAGCGAGACTCGCCGTCGATGAGCTCGAGCACCGCCAGAATGCTGTCGCCACCCCAGTGATCAATGATGGTTTGCACATTCGATGAATAGTCGAGGTTGGTGTCGGCCAGTGTTGGGTCGTTCGTGGTCGAAATCTCGCTGACGCAGTCCTCTTCGTTCGAAACACCCAGTGCTATCGAGAGGTACGAGCCGGCCGATCCGCCGAGGGCGGTGATCGATTCGGGGGCGATGTTGTAGGTCTCGGCGTTGGCCCGAATCCAGCGGATCGCTGCCTTGGCGTCCCGGCACGCCGGGTACAGCGCGTTGGCCTGATCCTGTATTTCCGGGTTGTCGGGAAACACCGGGTAATCGTCGGGGAGCGTGCCGTGGTTTCCGGCGACTCGGTAGTCGATAGAGAAGGCAACCCAGCCCCGGCTAGCGAAGTCCTGTGCCATCTCGACCAGTTCGCCCTTTCGTTTTGTACCGCCCTTGAACCCGCCGCCGTGAATCATGACGATGGCGGGCATTGCCGAGGCGTCGTTTCGAACCGGTTCGTAGGTATCGAGCAGTAAGTCGGTGGGGGTACCGGGACCCTCGTTCCATTCCGAGTGCGAGAGGCCTTGTGCGTAAACAACGTCGCTGGTGACTTGCACCTCGAACCGGGCGTCGGCGAATACCGGGTCGGTGCTGGTGGGCGGTTCAGGCAGTTCGCAGCCCGCCGTGTCTTCGGCTACGCACTCATCTTTGCCGCCGCCACCCTTGACCGTGTCCTCGCCTCGTCCGCCGTCGATGATGTCGCCGCCGGCACCGCCCCGAAGGGTGTCTTTCCCGACACCTCCGAAGATCGTGTCCTTCCCTGGGCCGCCCCGGACCACATCGCGGCCCGCTTTGGCGTGGATCTCGTCGTTTCCTCGGTTGCCTTCGATCTCGTCGTTACCGCCTCGACCCACGATGATGTCGTCGCCCGCCATGCCCGAAATGATGTTGTCCTCGGCGTTCGCACAAATGAAGTCGTGGCCGGCGGTGCCCGCGATTTCGACGTTGTCGCTGCCGCTTTCGTCGATCAGGTTGTACCCGGCGGGGATTGCCACACCGCCACAGGTCGAGCGTTGCCCGGCCGCGGGGGTGCTTGGCGCAGTGAGGGCAACGACAGAAAAGGCGAGCGCCGCGACAACCGCGACGACAAAACGTTGGCTGGTTCTGTGATTCATCGATCCCGAGTGAAGCAGGCGAGCTATCGCATCATCAAACTGCCGCTCAGGCGGCGAGGCTGTGTGGTTGGTTGCGGTCGTGGCGGTGTCGGGCGCGGTGGCAGGGTGCGCAGCGGAGTTCGAGTTCGGTGGTGATGGTGTGGCCGGTTTGTTCGTATGGCGGGTTGTGGTCGTGTTCGAGTAGGTCGGTGGTTTGGCAGTCGATGCATTGGTGGTGGTGTTGTTCGTTGACGAGGCGGGTTTGGCGGGTGGTTGGGTGGCGTCGGCGGTTGGTGGCGTCGATGGGGTGGCCTTCGGCGTCGTGGATGAGTAGTCGGATGAATGTTTGGTCGAGTTGGCGGGTGATGGCGTTGGTGGTGAGTGGTGTGCCGTCGTCGAAGGTGTTGCCGTTGCCTCGTATGTGGATGACGACTTCGGTGGTGAGGTCGATGTCGATGCCGAGGAATAGGGCCATGAAGGCGTCGGCTCGTTGTTGCCACAGTGTTGGGATGTACCAGTCGTCGTCGGGTTGTGGCTGCCAGCGTTGGCGTAGCTGTTGGAGGGTTTGGGGAAAGGCTCGATCGGGCGCTTCCGCGGGAGCGTTTGGGTCACTGTGGGTGGCTGGTTTGGGGTTGGTGGTCACGTTGTGTGGTTGAGGTGCTCCCGCGGGAGCGCCAGAAGCAGTTTCGGTGTCAGTGTCTTGGGTGGGGGTTTGGGCGATGTGGTGGACGGCTTTGTCGACGGCGGCGAGGATTGGTTTGGCGTTGGCGGGTGGGATGACGATTCGGATGACGACCATGCCGTCGGCGTTGGTGTAGCTGGTGAAGCTGCGAGCGTCGTGGTGGCGTCGGTCGCGTTCGTCGTCGCTGTCGGGGGAGTGGTGGTCGAGGG
>CALHTF010000167.1 GCA_938038815.1 uncultured Acidimicrobiales bacterium
GGCGGGATGGCGCCGGTGGGGGCTGGGCGTTCAATCGCTTTCTTCGCTGGGGCTTCGTCGCTTGAGGGTTCAGCGTCGCCCTTCGCCTTGTTGGTGGGCTTGTTTGGCTTGTCGGCCTTTGCGCTTGCGCCACTCGACTTCGCGGCGCCCGGCTTGGTCGGACGGGCCTGACGGCGGGGCGTGCTGCCGAGCACCGCATCTTGGTGATCGACGGTTCGGGTGCCGTCGAGCAGTCCCTTGGCATCGAGCTTGTTACGAACCTCGGTGTGACGCGGTTCCTTTTCCTTGAGCCACGCAACAACCGCCGAGGCAATAAACAGCGACGAGTAACCACCGACGATCAACCCGACGAGCAGCGCAATCGCGAACTCCTGCAACGTCACGGCGCCCAAAATGACCGCACCGACCAACAGCATCGAGACCACCGGAATCACCGAGGTGATCGTGGTGTTTACCGAACGCATCAACACTCGGTTGAGCGCCAGGTTCATCATCTCGGTGTAGGTGTACTTGCCGGTCGCGCCGACTCGGGCCGTGATCTCGTGCACCTTGTCGTACACCACGATCGTGTCGTACAGCGAGTAACCCATGATCGTCAGGAAGGCAATGACGGTCGCTGGTGTCACCTCGATCTGGAACAGGGCGTAGATGCCCACACTTACGATCAGGTCGTGGAACACGGCGACCAACGCACCTACCGCCATGCGCCACTCGAGTCGTACCGAGATGTACACGGCGATGGCGACGAAGAAGAACAACAACGCGCGGAGCGCCTTGCTGGTGATCTCTTCACCCCAGGTCGGACCAACCGACTCGAAACCGGTGACTTGACCGAGATCGGCGAGGGCGAGGCGCAGTTCGTCGGCCACCTCGGGGTCCTCGATGTCGGAACGAATCCGAATGGTGTCTTCGCCAACGATCTGGATCTTGGCGTCGGCGGCGTTGTAGTCGCCTAGGAAGTCGCGGGCCTCAGCAACCGATGTGTCGGGGGCCAACACTTCAAACGCCGTACCGCCCTCAAAGTCGATGCCGAGGTTAAAGCCCCGGATGAAGAACGCCAGGATACTGATCAGCACCAGGGCGGCCGAGAGCATCAGCGCCTTGCGCCAGATCTTCGGGAAGTCGAAGTTGTTCTCGCCTCTCAGCAGCGAGCCGTAGCCGCCCCGCTTCTTCGGGACGTCCGTTGACTCGAGCGGGGTATCGACGTCGCTCATGCTTCACCTCCAGCGGCTACGGGAACGCTTGTGCTTCCGACTCCAAACAGCGCGTGGTTAGAAGAAAGTCCTTCACGGCTGGCCAAGAATTTCACGGCCGGCCCCATAAAGAAATAGGTAGCGACCAGGTCGAGCACCGTCGCCAGACCGAGATAGAACGCAAAGCCCCGAACCGCACCGGTGGTCAGCAGATACAGCAGAACAGCGGCGATCAGCGATGCCACGTCGGCCTTGACGATCGTGCTGAAGGCAATGGGGAACGAGCGATCGACGGCCGAGCCGATAGTTCGGCCGTTTCTGAGGTCTTCCTTTAAGTGCTCGAAGTAGACGATGTTCGAGTCCACCGACACACCGATCGACACGATCAGGCCGGTAATGCCGGCCAGGGTCAGCGCCAATCCTTGGCTTGAGCCCAGCCACGCAATAATGGTCCACAGCAGCGCAAACGAGATGATGAGGCTCAAGATCGCGACCACGCCGAGCATGCGGTACGCCCACATGATGTACAGCGCCACGATCGCCAGGCCGACCAGACCAGCGATGACACCCGCTTCGAGGGCGTCGTCGCCGAGGCTGCCCGACACGACCCGTTGCTGCTCGGGTTCGAGTTCGACCGGGAGCGAACCGTAACGAAGCGAGATACCGAGCTCCTTGGCTTCTTCTTCGGAGAAGGGAGCACCGCTGATGGTGATCTGGTCGCGGGCAAAGTTGGGCACGTTGACCGTTGGGGCACTGATGACCCGACCATCGAGGGTGATGGCCATCGAACCATTGGCCCGACCGAATTGGGCCGGACATTCGGGTGCGCCTGAGAAACACAGCGCCGCCATTTCGTTGAACGGGTCGATACCCTCGGCGCCGCTCTTGAACTCGGGCGCTACCAACCATTCGGTGCCTTGGAAGATCGCGTCGGCGCCGACCAGACCTTCACCGCTCACGCTGACCGGGCCAAGCCGGTAGCGGCGAACCTCGGTGCCATCGTCGGTGAATTCGCCGAGCACCACCTCGGCGTCGGGGTCGTCGGCCTCTTCGAGCGGCGTCAACTCATCGCCACCCACGCCGATACCGAACTGCTCTTCGATGAACGCAATCTTCTCCTCGTCGGTTTCGAGGATGGTCGTGGTGGTTGTCGGCAGTACCGGAAGCGTGGTCGAGGTTTCGGCGTCGCCGGCGATCGTGGTGGCGACGGTCGTTTCGGGCACGACTCGGTCTTCACCGAATGTTTCGTCGTAGAACCCCACCGGGTCGTCGATACCGAGCGACTCAAGGGTCGTGCCACCGGGGTTGAGCTCTTGGAGAACCGGACGGAATTGCAACTTGGCAGTGGTGCCCACCAACTCCAGCGCCCGATCGGCGTCTTTCACACCCGGCAACTGCACCAGCACACCGTTGTCGAGCCGCGAAATTTCCGGCTCAGCAACACCAAGACCATCGACGCGACCGCGAATAATCTCGACCGACTGGTCGAGCGACTCGGGTGTTGCCGGAGTCGTGGCCCGGTACCGAACTTCGACACCGCCTTGCAGGTCGAGTCCGAGCAACGGCTCGTTGCCCGCCGCGAACGTTGCAATGATGCCGATCGCCGACAGAGCGATGATGCCGATCAGATAAAACCGTTGGCGTGGATTCACGACTCGTCTGCTTCTCCAGTTGCTTCTTCAGCAAGCTCTTTCGCCCGATCTTTCAGGCTCTTCTTCCCGCTCTTGTTCTTTTCGTCGGCATCACCGGTGGCGTCCGAACCACTCGATTCGCCACCCGCGACCGCCTGGATCGACTCGCGCAAGACCTTGATCTCGACGCCGCGGGCGATTTCGAGCCACACGATTGGGCCTTCGAACTCCACGATGTTGCCGTACATGCCGCTGGCGGTGAGTACATGGTCGCCCTCGTTCAGGCTGTTCTGCATCGCCGTCTGGGCCTTTACCCGCTTTTGTTGGGGCATGATCAACAAGACATACAGCAGGATCGAAAAGACTGCTACAACGATGAGTTGCTCCATAGCAACGCTCCTTTTTGCCTCTTCCGGTGGCGTAAAGACGCCAAGAGGACCCGATTTTGTGCGAATTCCACGCCTATTGCTGGACCGGCTGATCCTAACCGGCGAAAGGGCCTTCCTTGCGGCACCGGCGGTGAGAATTTCGACGGGACGGTGCCGCCGCCGCGAACGGTTAACCCCAGACCCGATGGGTTTCGGCTCGGAACGCTTCAAACTTTTGGTCGACGATCGCTTGGCGTAAATCGTCGACGAACCGCAGCAGCCACCACAGGTTGTGCAGCGTGAGCACTCGGGCGGCAGTGGGCTCTTTCACCATCAAAAGATGCCGCAGGTACGCCTTCGACCAGTCGGCAGCTGGACTGTCGGGCGCGTCGGGGTCGATGGCTTCGTCGCTTTGGGCAAACTCAGCCCGCCGTAGGTTGATCTTGCCGCCGGTCGTGAGCAAGGTTCCATGGCGGGCGAGCCGGGTAGGCAGCACACAGTCGAACATGTCGACGCCGTGGGCCACCGCGTCGACGATGCCCACCGGGTCGCCCAGCCCCATGAAGTACCTGGGCTGGTCGGCGGGTAGCTCGTTGGTCACCACACCGAGCGCATCGACCATCTCCTGTTGACCCTCGCCCACCGATAACCCGCCGACCGCATAACCGTCGAACCCAATGTCGATGGTTCGGCGAGCACTATCGAGCCGCAGCCCGGCATCGGTACCACCCTGCACGATCCCAAATTGGCTTTGGGTGTCGACCGAGTCACCGGCCAGAAAGGTGTCGCGTGCACGCTGGGCCCAGGCGGCGCTGGTTTCGACCGCGTGGCGAAGCACCTTGCGTGGCGCCGGAAGCCCGGGGCACACATCGAGCACCATCTGGATATCGGCGCCCAACTTGGTCTGGATCTCGACGGCGCTCTCGGGCGTCAGCTTGTGCGTCGAGCCGTCGTACACCGACCGGAAGGTGGCCCCCAGGTCGTCGAGCTTCGGTTCGAGCGAGAACACCTGGTAGCCGCCCGAGTCGGTGAGCATGTGCCGGTCCCACTGAGCAAAGCCATGGAGACCACCCAAAGCGGCGACCGTGTCGGCGCCCGGGCGAAGCATCAGGTGGTAGGTGTTGCCCAGCACCACCTTGGCGTCGAGTTCTTCGAGGTCGCGTGACGTGAGGTGCCGCACCGCTCCCCTAGTGCCGACGGGCATGAAACACGGGGTTGGGAATGCGCCGCGGGCCGTGGCCACATGACCAGCCCGGGCCGATCCGTCGGATGCTTCGAGAGAAAAGGAGGCGCGCACCCCTCGATCGTAGGGCAGGTGGTGGTCAAGCCCGACCACGAAGTGGCCGAAGAACTAGCTATGACCCGTGGACAAGTCGAAATCGTCAAAATCCGAGGCAACGACATTCAGATCGGCGACATCGTGCATGCTCGCCCCGATGAGGTCGAAGGTTGGTTCGAAGTAGCCAAGGTCGCCGCGCTGCCCAGCGGCATGATCAGCGTTGTCGACGCTGATGAAACGATGGGTTTCTTGGTCGAGCGACTCGGCATTGTTGGCCTACAGGTGATGATGCCGCTGTCGACCGCTAGCCACGCTCCAGGCCCGGGTGATGGTCCTCCAACCATCGCCGAGGTCGCCGAATCCGATCGCCAAGCCGCCGAGGTTCTCGCCGAGGCCGAAGCTGCGGCCGCCGAAGCCGAAGCCGCCGCTGCTCCCCCGGAGGAAGAAAAGCCCAAGAGCGGTTTGTTTAGCTAGGAGGGGCTCGCGTCATCGACGAGAAACAATCACCGCGTCAGTGACGAGACACGAACATCGCGTCGCCGAACGACAACATGCGATAGCCGTCACCGATCGCCAACTCATAGAGCTCGCGCCACCGGGGTCCGATAAACGCTTCGAGCAGAACCAACAGCGTCGACTTCGGGAGATGGAAGTTGGTGAGCAACCGGTCGACGACCGCAAAGTCATACGGCGACCGGATGAAGAGGTCGGTTCGGCCTGCGAGTTCACCGCTGGCGGCCGCCGACTCCAACGCTCGGACGACCGTGGTTCCGACCGCGACCACCCGGTCCGCCGCTTGCACCTGTTCCCACGTTTGGGCGGGGACGACGTAACGCTCGGTGTGCATCTGATGATCGTCGAGCGATCCCTCGCTGAGCGGCCGGAACGTGTCGAGACCAACCACGAGCTGGACTCGAGCAACCGTTGCGCCTTTGGCTTCGATGGCGGCCAGGATCTCGGGTGTGAGGTGTAGTCCGGCGGTGGGTGCCGCCGACGACCCGGCGTGGGTGGCGTACACGGTCTGGTACCGTGACTCGTCGGCCACCGGGTCGGTTATGTACGGCGGCAACGGCAACTCGCCAACGCCGTCGAGCGCCCCGTGAACCTGTTCCACCAGAGCTGGTTCGCCGCCGATGCTGAGGTGCACGATGCGGCGCCCATCACCGAGGTGCGACCCAAAGGTCGCCACCAGATCGTTGCCAAGGTCAACCGCAAGCCCTTCGACCAGTTTCTTGCTTGGGCGGACCAGCGCCTGCCAACTTCCCGGGTCGCCGTCGGGTTCGAGCAGCAGCAGTTCCGCTGCTCCCCCGGTGGGCCGGCGAAACCGGACGCGAGCCGGAATGACTTTGGTGTCGTTGATCACCAACACATCGCCCGGTTCGACCAACTCGGCGACCGCCGCGGTGGTTCGGTGTTCGATCGGCTGCCCAGCGAGATCGACGAGCAGTCGGCTGGCCGACCGGTCGGCGGCGGGCGCTTGGGCGATGTTCTCGGCGGGAAGGTGGTAGTCGAAATCGGCCGCTTCGACGGGGGGCGGCTGCGTCACTCTTGGTCGAACAGGCCCAACGGCAGCGTCTCGTCGGCCGGTTCGGCAACGTTGCCGGCTCGGTGAACGTGACTTACCGGCGGCGTGAGGCCCAGGTGTTCCCACGCCGAGGCGGTGGCAACTCGACCTTGGGGCGTTCGCATGAGAAAGCCCTGCTGGATCAAGTACGGCTCATACACGTCCTCGACCGTTTCGGTGGGTTCGGAAACGCTGATCGACAAGGTCTTGAGACCGACCGGTCCGCCACCGAAGCGGTCACAGACCGCCAGCAGCAGGCCCCGTGACGGCTTGTCGAGGCCGCGATCGTCGACGCCGAAAAACGCCAACCCTTCGCGAGCGACGGTGAGGTCGATATAGCCGTCGCGGTCGACATCGGAGAAATCTCGGACCTGACGCAACAGCCGGTTGGCGATACGTGGGGTACCCCGCGACCGGCCGGCGATCTCGGTAGCGCCCTCACCGTCGATGTCGACGTCGAGAATCCCGGCGGCCCGCACCACGATCTGTTCGAGTTCGTCGGGTTCGTAGTACTCGAGCCGAGTTTCGAGCCCGAACCGGTCGCGAAGCGGTCCGGTAAGCAGCCCAACCCGAGTCGTCGCTCCGACCAAGGTAAAGGGAGCGACCGGCAACGGGATCGATCGAGCGGATGGCCCTTGGCCAATAACGATGTCGACCCGGAAGTCTTCCATCGCTGGGTACAAGACCTCTTCGATCTGGCGCGACAAACGGTGGATCTCGTCGATAAAGAGCACATCACCCTCTTCGAGCTGGGTGAGAATGGCCGCCAGGTCGCCGGGTTTGGCCAGCGCCGGACCCGAGGTGATGTGCAGCTCGGCCTTCATCTCGTTGGCCACGATGTGGGCCAGCGTGGTCTTGCCTAGCCCGGGCGGGCCGGCAAACAACAGGTGGTCGGCGGCCCGGTCGCGTTTGCGGGCTGCGCCCAACACGACACGCAGCTTCTCTTTGAGTTCGCGCTGGCCAACGAAGTCGTCGAGCGTTCGAGGGCGCAAACCAACCTCGTCGGTGAGATCGATTTCGTCAGCGGTTACCTCGGCGGTCATGGCGACCGCTGGCTCGGCACCGGCTGGCCGACCGAGGGGAATCTCGTCGCGTTCGCTCACCGGGCGGCCAGCACCTTCAACGCGTCTTTGAGCAGCTCGGATGAGTCGCGTTCGTCGGCGCCGGCGAGGTTGGCCACCGCGTTTCGAATTTCGTCGGGCGTGTATCCCAATCCGGCAAGCGCATCGCGCACATCGGTAAGGGCACTAGGCGCCAGGGTTTCTTTGTCGTCGGCGCTCAACGCCGTGAGGTCGACCACATCGGGCAGATCAAGCTTGCTCTTGAGTTCGACCAGAAGCCGGGTGGCGGTCTTCTTCCCCACCCCGGGAACCAGACACAGCGCATCGACATCGTCGTTGGCGAGCACGTTGTGTAGTTGGGTAGGCGAATACACCGACAAGATGTCGAGCCCGAGCTTGGGCCCAACACCATGAGCAGAGATGAGCGCCTCAAACGCCACCCGTTCCGCCTTGGCCAAGAAACCATAGAGCGTCTGCGCGTCCTCGCGCACGTGATGATGCACATGCAGCACCAGCGGCGACCCAACGGTCGGCAAAGCTGCAAGACCCGCCGAGCTGAGCAACACGCGATACCCCACGCCTGCTACCTCGATGAGCACTTCGTTTCCGGCGCGATCAAAAAGATCGCCGCGCAAGAGTCCAATCATGATGAGATCTTCCCACGTTCTGAGGCCTTGGCGATCGCTGCGGCGGTTGGGGCGTGCGCAAGATGGCACAACGCGAGCCCCAACGCGTCGGCGGCATCGACGGGGCGCAGCGGAACGTCGATGTTCAACTGCGCTTTTACCATCTGTTCCATCTGCTCTTTGGAGGCTCCGCCCCACCCGGTGACCGCTTGTTTGACCTCGTTAGGCGAGTATTCGACCACCGTCGCCTGAGCATTGACCGCCTCGGCCATCACGATGCCACTGGCGCGACCAACCGACATGGCGGTCGACACGTTGACCTGAAAGAGCACCCGCTCGATCGCGACCACCGTTGGTTGCGCCTCGATGAGCAGGTCGCGAATTTCGGCCTGCATTTCGGCGAGGCGCTGGGGAACCTCAAGGTCGGGGCTGGTCTTGATAACCCCGGCGCTGAGCGCCACCGGTTTCCGGCCAGTCTTTTCCACCAGGCCGTAACCACAGCGGGTAAGCCCCGGATCGATTCCGAGCACTCTCATCAGCTGGCGACCGGCGAACCGGCGATAGTGGCGAACACGTGTACGACTCTAGCCGGGCCGACCGACCGTGCGGTCGAACCTGGGTGCAACCGTTACAGAACGGCGTCCTCGGTGCTCCACGGAAAGTCGATCCACGCATCGGTGTCGCGCCACACGTAGTCGCAGCTCACGACCGAACGGGGCTTGTGATAGAGCACGGCAGTGCGTACTTCGCCCACCTTGTCGGTACAGAAGTCGGTAACCAACTTCAGCGTGTGGCCGGTGTCGGCCACATCGTCGACGATGAGCACTTTGGTATCGTCGAGGTCGACCAGGTCGAGGTACGGCGGCAACACAACGGGCATCTCGAGTCGTTCATCGACGCCGGTGTAGTACTCGACATTCATGACGAACAGGTTCTTCACCGACAGTGCGTACCCGAGCGAACCGGCGAGAAACAATCCGCCCCGAGCGATGGCCAAGATCAGCTCGGGTTTGTATCCCGAGTCATGAACCTGTTGGGCCAACTCCTTGGCGGCACGGCCGTAGAGGTCCCACGTGAGGACTTCGAGATCTGCGGGGGCATCGGTTTGAGCGCTCATTGGATTCGAACCTACACCGACTGGCCAAGCGCTGTCGTCACGAGCGCTCCCAGCCCAGGTCGCGAAGTCGATCGGCGAGCGAGTCGAGCACTTCTTGGCGGGTGACGGGCACGGCCGCCACATGCCGAGCCAATGCGGCGCGGGCTGCCGCCCGGTCGTCGGGGCCGAGATCGAACAGATCGACAAGCTGGCTTTGGGACTGTTCGCTTGGCCGACACAGCACCGAACATTGGAACCTCGCGCCGGCGCGGGTTCGGCGCTGGGAGATACCGACGACCTTGGCGTCGCCAACTCGAACTTCGCCCGGACCCAACGAAGCGAAACAGATCGTGCGCCCCCACTCGCCGGCGACGAGCGCCCCGGTGTGAACCGCGGCGTCGTCCACCCCAACCGACCTGAGCACGTCCACCCACAGGTCGCCGACCCAGCCAAAGGCCTCGCCCACGTCGTCGCGCCACAGGTCGTCGTCGCGTCCGATCAAGAGGTCGACCCACAACATGTCGCGGTCGACCAACACCGCTCCCCCGCCCGAACGGCGCTTCACCACATCGAGCCCGGCGGCGGCGACGGCGGTGGGGTCGAGCAGTTCGGCCGTCTGGGTGCTCCCGAGCACCAGCGCTGGCGCGTCGACTTCCATCACCCACGCCTGCCGACCCGAAAAGTCGGGCACGAGCCCGTGAAGCTCGGCCGCTGAGCCGCGGTGAATCTGCATAGGAAGGTTCTAGCGTTAGGCGCTGCGGCGTTCAGCCATATCGAGATACGGCACCCACTCGTCGGGAAGACGACCCACCGCCGCCCGGAACCAGACCGACGGCCGCGGCGGGCCGGGCTTGCTGCGCAGCTTCATCGTGGTCTCCGACAACAGCCGGTCGCGCTTTTGGGTATTGCAGCGCCGACAAGCCGCCACCACGTTTTCCCACGTGTGTTCACCGCCCTTGCTGCGCGGAATGATGTGGTCGAGGCTGTCGGCGTGGCCGCCGCAGTACTGGCACTTTTGTTCGTCGCGGGCAAAGAGTGCCCGGCGGCTCAGACTGCGGCGGGTGGTGTTGGGGACGCGCACGTACCGGCACAGTCGTACAACCGACGGCTCAGCAAATTCGAGATTCTCGCTGCGAAAGACCCGATCGGTGGCGGCTTCGAGAACCGCCTTTTCGTCCATGACCAGAATCAGGGCTCGCCGCGAGGGCACCACACTGAGCGGCTCATATGTCGCATTCAGCACCAAAACGCCACCCATGTTTTCAACCATAGTTGGCGTCTCGGACCCATGCCCGAGCGATTACGAGCGGTGGTTCCAGTCCTTCACCCAGGCGAGATAGGTGATCACGTCGTCGGCTTTGGGCACCGGCTCCTCGTTGCCGTACGCCGTCTGCACCCGAAACGCGAAGTACGACGGTTCGGGCAGCGGCAGAAACGGGGCGCTACGCCACCAATCGTTTGGGGCCAGGGCAAAGAGCTGGGTTCCTGCGGTGGCCCACAGGCCGGGGCGACCAGCGAGCGCTTTGGCGGTTTCGATCCAGAAGCTCATCGCATCACAGCGTAGCCAACCGCTGCCGCGCCGATGAGCGGGGCCTGGTCGTCGAGCCCGGCCGGTACAACCCGAGCACCTTTGGCGTAGACGATGGTCGACAACCGATCGAGTTCGGCCTGCGCGGCGGCGAAGAACGGGTCGCCATAACCGAGCGCTACCGAACCAGCGATGGTCGCCAACCGAAGGTCGAGCAGGTTGACCGCCATCGACACCGCCCGCCCGACCAGGGTGCCGGTTCGGGCGATCATGTCGGCGTCGGCCTCGGCGGCCGGGCGGCCAGTGATGGCGCCAATGGCGGTGCCCGATGCCTCGGCCTCGAGACAACCTCGGGCGCCACAAACACACGGGCGCCCGTCTTCGACCACCATCACATGGCCGATGTGGCCCGCGTTGGCGAGCGCCCCGTCGAGGAGTCGACCGTCGACAAAGATGCCGCCGCCAACCCCGGTCGAAACGACCATGCCGATGAAGTTGGCTTCGCCTCGGGCGGCACCCAACCAGCCTTCAGCTCGGGCGAGGGCTTTGGCGTCGTTGTCGATCGCCACCGCCAACCCGGTGTGGTCTTCGAGGCGACGACGAAGGGGAAAGTCTCGCCAAGCACCGATATTGAGCGGCGACACCGTCTCGCCGCCCGGGGTCATCGGGCCGCCCGACCCGACCCCACAGATGGCGAACGGTCCGGTCGCCATGGCCTGGTCGATCAAGCCGGATAGAGCACTGAACAATTGGTCGGCGTCAGACGTCTTTGGTGTGGGGCACTGCCACCGGTCGACCAATTGACCGTCTTTGGTGACCCGACCAACGGCGAGCTTGGTCCCACCTATATCTACTGCCAGGGCGTCATCCACCGATGGGAACCTAGCAGCGCAAGCTTCGACCCAACCTCCACACCAACCACACTCTCCACACAAGTCCACCCGCTCGTCTCCACCATTTACCTCAACCTTCACCTAGCCTTGAGAAAGTACGAGTAGTTGGCCCAGAAATGCAGGTGCACACCGCGTGACCATGTCACAACCGAATTCAGCTCCGCAGCAGAATTCACCAC
>CALHTF010000168.1 GCA_938038815.1 uncultured Acidimicrobiales bacterium
GCCGCGACCGCACCGATCTCTGAGCTGATCTGGGGAACAAGCGAGTCTCGGGCCCAGGTTGCGTCGACGTTCCAGAACGGGCAGCCACCGGTGTTGGTCCGAGCCCAACCACTCTCGGAGTACCGGAAGTCGGCGCCGCGAGGAATCGGCGAGGCATAACTCTGTACGACGAGTCGGTAGCTATCGGGGCCTTGGCCAGCGTCGGACATCACGGCCCGAATTTCATCGATCGCTTTGGCGACTCCGGCCATAGCAGCGGGCATCCGGTCGTCGATGTTCGCCTGCTGATCCTCGTTGCAGGTGTTCTTCCACCACCAGGTGCTGGTGTTGTAACCAAGGATGCAGTCGGTCAGGGCAGCACCAAAGCCGAGGTCGTTGCCGCCGATCGACAAGGCGATGAGTTCGACGTTGTGGGTTGCGGCAACCGATGCGAGCTGATCGGCCTGCGGGGCGTAACCGTTTTGTGATTGGCCGCCGTTGGAGCTGCGGAAGACGTTGGCGCTTACCGCGCCCGAGCATGCGAGGTTGATGCGAGTGTCGACCGCCAGGTTGGCCGAGTGAATCTCGGCGACATCGGAGCGGTGGCAGCCATCGACGTTGGTTTGGCCATAGACGCGGTTGGCGTTGTAGGTCCAGCGCCAGTGCTTCCACTTCGCCGCCCGGTCGGTGCCTCCCCGATCGCCTTCGGCGGTCGCCCAGTTACCTTGCCACCGGCCTCCTTCGCCGGAGATGAAGCTATCTCCCAACGAAACTGCGGCGGTTGGTTGGCCTTCTTGAGCCGCAGCCGGTGCGACCGCCAGCATCAAGACGCTAAGCAGTGCGGTCAAGAGTCCGGCGAAAATTCTGGTGAAACGAGCCATGCGGTGGCCTCCCCCTAAATGAATGAATTTCACTAAGTTACCCTTCGGTAACTTACGAAGATGAACCTAACGGAACAGGTGACCGCTGTCACGCGAAACTTTCCAGGTTTCCCAAATTTCCTTCCCGACACCGCTCGAAATCGGGGCCTGGCCCCAAAATGCATGTTTGGACAGAGGGGCCAGGCCCCGATGGTGGGCTGGTGGTTGGCTGGGGCGTCATAGAGAGGTTGTACCGTTTGGTGACCATGCTGGAAGCCCACACGTTTACCGTCTCTGAACTGGGACAGTCGATCGCCAAGATGCTCGACCGCGAGTTCGACGACGTCTGGATTTCGGGCCACATCAGCGGGCTGAACCGCAAAGGCCGTTCGGTGTACTTCGACCTGATCGAGCCCGACGATCAACCGGGCAAACCAGCGCTCGGTCGAGTCAACATTGCGTTGTTCGGGCTCAACAAAGACTCGGTCAACAAACTGCTCAAACGCGACAACATCGGCCGCATCGAAGACGGTATGCAGGTCCGTATCCGAGGCGCCGTCGACTTCTACTCCCCTACCGGACGCTTGTCGGTGCGCATGACCGGCATCGACCCGTCGTTCACCCTCGCCAAGATGGTCGACGGCCGCGACAAGCTGCTCCAAACCCTTTCGGCCGACGGCCTGCTCGACCTCAACGCCACACGCCCGGTACCCGACTTACCGCTGCGGGTTGGGCTCGTCACCAGCAAAGGCAGCGCGGCCTACCACGACTTTGTGACCGAACTCGGCCAGACCCCGATGGCATGGCAAGTCGTCCTCATCGACTCGTTGGTGCAAGGACAGAAGTCGCCCGACGCGGTTGCCGCCGCAATCCGAAGCCTCGACGCCGCTGGTGTCGACGTGATCGCCGTCGTGCGGGGTGGCGGCTCAAAGGGCGACCTACAGGCGTTCGATTCCGAAGCGGTCGCCCGGGCCATCGTTGCGTCAAACACCGCGGTGTTTACCGGCATCGGACACGAGATCGACTCCAGCGTCGCCGACCAGGTGGCGCACTCGTTCTTCAAAACCCCAACCGCGTGCGCAGCGGCCATCGCCCAGCGCGCTCGGTTCTTCGACTCGCTGTTGGTCGCCTCGTGGTTGCAGATCCGCGACCGATCGACCCAACTACTCGACCGCGCCGCACTACGGCTCGACCACCGGGCCGGCGAAGTAGCGGTGGCCGCCCGCACGTGTGCCGACCAGTGCGACCGTCGCCTCCAGACCGCCGGCCAGCGCCTCGGCGTCGCGTCGCGGCGTTCAACCCGAACGGCCAACGACCACACCACCCGCCTTGGCGAACGGATCGCCCGCGAAGCACCGCGGGTAGTCGAGCGAGCGGCGGCCACCCTCGACACCATCGAAGCCCAGGTCGGCGCCTACGACCCCGCCCGAGCGTTGGCCCGAGGTTGGTCGATCACCACCACTACCGCGGGCGACATCGTGCGCACCACCCAAGATCTCCCGGAAGGAACTGGTCTTCGTACGGTCGTCGCAGATGGCATTATTGACAGTGTTGTAACGGCGACGTCGCCCGCCCAACAAGCACCTAGCAAGAGAGACGCCAATGACGGCTGACAACCCAACACCCGAATCCGAAGTCGCCTACGCCGATGCAATGGCCGAACTCGAATCGATCCTTGGCGCCCTCGAAAACGACACCATCGACATCGACGTGCTGGCCAGCAAGGTCGAACGGGCGAGCCAGCTCATCGTGTTGTGCCGCGACCGCATCAGCGCCGCCAAGGTTCAGGTGGAGGAAGTCGTCGCCACCCTCGACTCCGAACCAGCCGACGCCGAGGCTTAGAGCTCGGCGATCAGTTCGGTCGCTTTGTCGACCTCGGCTTCGGTGTTGAAGTAGTGCACCGCAGCCCGAAATACCGCTGCGATGCCCCGGTGGCCCAAGTCGTATTGAGCGTTCGATCGTCCCGGCACCGACAGGTTGAGGCCCTGCGCCCGTAGCGCTTGCCCCGAGGCGGGCAACGCTTCGCCCCGCACCGTAAACGTGACCGCACCACCTCGGGGTCCGCCTTCGTCACAGATAGTCACGTCGGGCAGTTCGCCGAGGTTGGTGCGCAGGCGCGAGCTGAGTTCGCCCACTCGAGCAGCGATGGCATCCACCCCAACGTCGAGCATGTAGCGGGTGGCCACATCGAGGCCGATCTTGCCCGAGA